>NZ_JBVBEF010000032.1:0-83134 GCF_055456055.1 Bradyrhizobium sp. LeoB3 | reverse complement strand
CCGCCCCTCATCCGCCGTGAGACGCGCGGAGTTAAATCACTGATTTGCCCGACGGCGAAAGCGGAATGTTTTTCGCGGCTGGGCTGGACGAGGCAAATCAGGTTGGAATCGCTTGCATAATTTGCTTCGCCGTGCACGCGACTTTGGACCCTCATGGTGAGGAGCGCGCAGCGCGTCTCGAACCATGAGGCCCCGCTCTCGCCTGGAGCCCCTCCCTCGAGACGCCGCTAACGCGGCTCCTCGGGATGAGGGCGGGGCCGCCGTTGCAGGGAACAGCCTTTGGTAGTACTTCTTTTGCAGGGCTAGTCACGCTTGTCTCTTCCGCGAGACCGCGATGACCGCGGCGCACCGATCCTGCCTCACTTCAATGAACTGCCGCCTTCGATTTCCGCGAGAATGCGGATCACCTCCGAGGGAGATGTGAAATGAAGGAAGCCGAGCACTTCTACGCGGCGCCCGCAACCAGCAGCAAGATCCCGGACGGGGTGGTCCGTTATCTCGATGGCACCGACCTGGCGACCAAAACCCAGGCGCTGCGTCTCTCGACGGTTGGTTCGGACGGATGGCCTCACGCCGCCCTGCTCAGTGCAGGCGATATGGTGATCATGCCTTCCGGCCGCGTCCGCTTTGCGGTTTTTCCGCAATCGACCATGACGTCCAATCTTGAACGTGAAGGACGGCTCACGATCGCGCTTTCACTCGATGGCGGCATTTGCGAGATGAAGCTCCGCTGTCGCCGCCTCGCCCACTCTTCTTCCGATGTGCCGCTGGCGTTGTTCGAGGCGGAGGTCGAGTCGGTACGCCAGCATGTCGCGCCATACGCGGATGTAACAGGCGGAGTCACCTTTGCACTGCACGATCCTCAAGCCGTACTCTCGCGTTGGCAACGGCAGATTGCCGCGTTACGCGCCGCCTGAAACCAATCCGAGCAATCGGGGGCAGAAATGCGTGCCTACAAGGACCTTCGCGAATTCCTGTCCGCCCTCGAGCAAGAGCGGCAATTGCTGCGCATCCATGATCAGGTTCTTCCTGAACCGGACATTGCGGCCGCGGCCTGCGCCCTTACAGAGATCGGCGAGGACAGCCCCGCGATCTATTTCGACAACATCGCCGGCTACACCAGCGCTCGGGTCGCCATGAACATACATGGATCATGGAGCAACCATGCTCTCGCGCTTGGCATGGAAAAAGACGCCAGCATGCGCGATCAATTTTTTGAGTTCGTCCGGCGCTTCCAGCAATATCCTGGCACATTGGAGCGCGTTGAGACCGCGCCCTGGCAGGAGGTTGTCGTCGACAAGGACGTGAACCTCTACGAACTGCTGCCGCTGTTTCGTCTCAACCGCGGCGATGGCGGCTACTTCATCGACAAAGCCTGCACCATCAGCCGGGACCTGGACGACTGGAACAATGACGATGTCGAGAACGTCGGCATCTACCGCCTGCAGGTCAAAGGGTGGAATCGCCTTGGAATCCAGACTGTGCCGCAGCACGATATCGCGATCCATATGGCTCATGCGGAAGCCCGCGGCCAAGACTTGCCGGTCGCGATCGCGCTGGGAAACGAGCCTATCATCACGCTGATGGGCGCGACGCCGCTGCTTTACGATCAGCTCGAATACAAGATGGCGGCCGTGATGCAGGGCGCGCCATACCGTGTCGTCAAGACTGCAAAGGGCCTGGATGTCCCCTGGGGATCCGAATATGTGCTGGAGGGTCGCCTGCTTTGCGGACAGCGCGAGACCGAGGGGCCGTTTGGTGAATTCCCCGGCTATTATTCGGGATGCCATAAATATCCGGTGATCGAGATCGATCGCGTGTCGCACCGCAAGGATCCGGTCTACGACGCGGTCTATGTGGGGCGGCCCTGGACCGAGCTCGACTTCCTGCAAGCCATGACGACGAGCGCGCCGATCTTCCTTCAACTCAAGACGACGTTTCCCGAAGTCGTTGCCGTCAATGCACTCTATACCCACGGTCTGGTGGTCGTCGTCTCGACAAAAATCCGCTATGGCGGCTTCGCCAAATATGTGGGCTTGCGCGTGCTGACCACGACCCATGGTCTCGGATACGCAAAAGTCGTGATCGTTGTTGACGAGCAAGTCGACCCGTTCGATCTTAAGCAGGTGATGTGGGCGATCTCGGTGAAGGTAAACCCCGCGGGCGACATCGTGACCATCCCGAATCTCGCGGAGAATCTTCTGGATCCGGCCTGCAGTCCGGCCGGCGTGGTGACCAAGATGATCATCGACGCCACCACGCCGATCGCGCCTGACATTCGCGGCGACTATGGCGAGGAACTCGACAAGCCGCAGCACACCGATCAGTGGCGGACCAAGCTCATGGCTCTGGCGAAGGAGATGCGGACATGACGGCGACAACCGCCGACACTGTTCCGGCCGCATGTCCGCGATGTCGATCAGGCAAGATCGAGGTGCGCAGCAAATCTCCCGTTGCCGGGGTCTGGACCGTGTTCGGTTGTCCGACATGCCTCTATGTCTGGAGATCGACCGAGCCGGAGGAGAACGTGAACCCGGACAAATATCCCGTCGCCTTTCGGCTGCGCCCCGAGGATCTTGCCAATCTGCAGGTGGTTCCACCGATTCCACCGCGCGGGTCATCCTCGTGAGTCCGTGCAGGACATTGGCCATTGTCATTCCGGGGCGATGCGAAGCATCGAGCCCGGAATCTATTTCTCCACTTGCGCCTGCGGCCCAATGGATTCCGGGCTCGCGCTGCGCGCGCCCCGGAATGACGGACAGTGAGAGTTTCTCGGCCATCCCTCGTGACGCCGCTTCGCGATGCCCGGAAGACACCTAGGGCAGTCCGGTGGGCACGATTTTCAATGCGCCATCAATAACGGCAAGTCTGCGTGTTCCATGATGTGGCTGGTGGCGCCGCCGAAAATCATTTGCCGCAGCCTGGTCCTCGTGAAGGCTCCCTTGATCAATAGATCGCAGCCGTCGGCCTTGGCCGCGGCGAGCACCGCTTCGCCGGTGCTGCGACCGTTCAGCTCGATGCTCATGGGCTCGGCGGCAATGCCATTGTACCGCAATTGCTTGCGCACCTGATCGGCCGATGGACCCGGCACATCCTGTCCGCCGATGACAGTCAACACCGTCACGCGTCCGGCCAGGTGCAATAGCGGCATCGCCAACGCGTTGGCGCGGGCCTGCTCGGTGCTGCCATTCCAGTGGATCATGATGTTGGTCGCGATCTGTTTCGGAGCAGTCGGCGGCGACAGCACAACAGGCCGACCGCTTTCGAACAATCCCGACTCGACCGCCCGCCGATAGAGAGGGTCCGTAGCAGCACCCGGCCTGCTCATCACAATCACATCGAACACGCGGCCATGGCTGCCGACGAGGCCCTCGCCCGGCGGCACCTCGGCGAACCAGCTATACCAAGGTCGGTCCGCGGTCATTTTCGCAGCAGCAACACCGTGCTGCTGCATGAAAGTCTCGAACAGCTCGCGCTCGCCCGCCGCCTCCGCTTCGCGCCGCACCCGATAGGTTTCCATGGAATAGCTGCTGGCCAGCCCCGCCACGACAAACTCAGGCGTGCCAAACCACAGTGGAACCCCCTCGATATAGGCGCCGGTGCGCCGCGCGAGCAGCACCGCCGTTTCGAGTGTGGATGTCATGGCCGGGGTATTTTGGGTCGGTACCAAAATCGTCTTCATTGTCAGCTCCCGCCCGTTGCAGATGAACGATAGTCCAGGCAGCCAAAACGGCACTGACTTTCGATATGGTAGACCTTCGGGACGGGATCGCCAACGCCGAGTGCATTGCGAAATGGATTCTCTGAGGGTGAGGGTTTGTCGCTCATCCCTCGAGACGCCGCTTTGCGGCTCTTCAGGATGAACTGTCATTCCGGGGCGATGCGTTAGCATCGAGCTATGATGTGCAATTGCACATCAGAGAATCCATTTCACCGCGGAGTATGCCGCCTGATGGATTCCGGGTTCGCCCTTCGGGCGCCCCGGAATGACGATGGTGGTTGTGGCGACAGCGACGACGGCGGCGGGATTCAATGGAAATCGCGTGAGGGCGGCAGAATGCGGACGTTGCGGGGGTGGCGGATTCTTTGCGGGGAGTTTTCGCCGTGGTCGCGGCGGTCGTCGTTGAGGGGTTCGACCAAAGCCGGGCCGGCCGGCACGGCAGGCTTGGCGCTGAAGGCGTCGTTGGAGAGATTGATGAGGTCATAGGAGCGATCGATCATGCGCTGCGCAACCAGGTGCGTCACCTGCTCCGGGCTGCTTTGGATATAGCCTTCGACCAGGATCAGCCGCGCGCCCATCACTTCTTTCCGGTATTGCTCCATCACCTTCGGCCACACCACGATATTGGCGATGCCGGTTTCGTCCTCGAGCGTCATGAACACCACGCCATTGGCGCTGCCCGGGCGCTGCCGCACCAGTACCACGCCGGCGCAGCGGACGCGGCGCCTATCGTTCCGATGGCAGATCTCCTGGCAGGGCACGACGCGCTCTTTTGCAAACATCGCGCGCAGGAACTCCATCGGGTGGCCTTTCAGCGACAGGCGGATGGTCTGGTAGTCGGCGACCACCTGCTCCTGCCGCGGCATCTGCGGCAAGGGTTTTGCGTTCTCGTCCGGCTGCTCGCGGGCAACAGCGGCTTCGAACAGAGGCAATGGGACATCGTCGGGCAGCCGCCGCACTGTCCAGAGCGCTGCGCGGCGATCGAGCCCGATCGAGCGGAAGGCATCGGCGTCGGCCAGCAGGATCAGCGCGCGCTTGGGCAGGCCGGTGTCGCGGGCGAAATCCTCCAGCGAGGTGAAGGGACGCCGCTGCCGCGCAGCGACAATGCGGTCGGCCCAGTCGATTTCTTCACCTCTCCCATAGGGAGAGGTCGCGCCCAACGGGTCGCGCCGAAGGCGCGCCCGATGACAGGCTCCAGCGCGGGTGAGGGGCGCGGTCTCTCGTGGGACCTGAGCCGCCTCACCCGACTTGCACATGGTCATGTGCAAGTCGACTTCTCCCCGCTGGGGAGAGGTGGGAGCGTGCGGCAACATCGCAGGTTCACCATGGAATGACGCCTGGATTTGCTTCAGCTTCTCCTCATCCGGGTCTTTCCAGTTGAAGCCGTCGATCTGGCGGAAGCCTAGCCTCACGGCACAGTGTTTACCGCTGCCCTCCTCCAGCGTGTTCTGTGCGAAGCTGAAGGATACATCGATCTCGCGGACTTCGACGCCGTTCTTGCGGGCGTCGCCGACGATCTGCGCGGGAGCGTAAAAGCCCATCGGCTGCGAGTTGAGCAGCGCACAGCAGAAGGCGTCGGGATGATGATGCTTGAGCCAGGAGGAGATGTAGACGAGCTGTGCGAAGCTGGCGGCATGGCTTTCCGGGAAGCCGTAGGAGCCAAAGCCCTTGATCTGGTCGAAGCAGCTTCTGGCGAATTCGCCATCGTAGCCGCGTGCGACCATGTTGCCGATCAGCTTGTCCTCGTACTTGCCGATGGTGCCGAGATTGCGGAAGGTCGCCATCGAGCGGCGCAGGCCATTGGCCTCTTCGGAGGTGAATTTTGCGGCTTCGATGGCGATCCGCATCGCCTGCTCCTGGAACAGCGGCACGCCGAGGGTCTTGTGCAGCACCCTGTACAATTCGTCTGCAGGACCATGCTCCGGTGACGGTGATGGATAGCTCACCTTCTCCTGCTTGTTTCGCCGGCGCAAATAAGGATGCACCATGTCGCCCTGGATCGGCCCCGGGCGCACGATCGCGACCTCGATGACGAGGTCATAGAATTCCCGCGGTTTCAAGCGCGGCAGCATGTTCATCTGCGCGCGGCTTTCGACCTGGAACACGCCGAGCGATTCACCGCGGCACAGCATGTCATAGACTTTTTCGTCTTCCTGCGGGACCGTCGCAAGCTCGTATCGCTCGCCCTTGTGATCGGCGATCAGGTCAAAGCTCTTGCGGATGCAGGTCAGCATGCCCAGCGCCAGCACGTCGACCTTCATCATGTTGAGCGCGTCGACGTCGTCCTTGTCCCATTCGATGAAGGTGCGGTCTTCCATCGCGGCATTGCCGATCGGCACGTAGGTGTCGAGCCTATCCTGCGTCAGCACGTAGCCGCCGACATGCTGCGAGAGATGGCGCGGGAATTCGATCAGCTCGGTGGCAAGATCGACGGCGAGTCCGATCATCTCGTTCCTGGGGTCGAGCCCCGCCTGCCGCACCTGCATGTCGTTGAGGCCCTTGCCCCAGCTTCCCCACACAGTATCGGCGAGCGCGGCGGTGACGTCCTCGGTCAGCCCCAGCGCCTTGCCGACGTCGCGGATCGCGCTGCGCGGACGATAATGGATGACGGTTGCGATGATGGCGGCGCGGTGACGGCCATAGCGGCGATAGACATATTGCATCACCTCCTCGCGCCGCGAATGCTCGAAATCGACGTCGATGTCGGGCGGCTCCAGCCGCTCTTTCGAGATGAAGCGCTCGAACAGGAGATCGACCTTGGTCGGATCGACCGAGGTGATGCCGAGCACGTAGCACACGGCCGAGTTTGCCGCCGATCCCCGCCCCTGGCACAGAATGCCCTGGCTGCGCGCGTAACGGACAATGTCGTGCACGGTCAGGAAATAATGCGCGTATTTCAGCTCGGCGATCAGCGCGAGCTCCTTGTGCAAGGTGGCGCGAAGCGTGTCGTCGATCTTGCCGCCGAAATAATTGATGACACCGGCCCAGGTCAGGTCTTCGAGATGCTGCTGCGCGGTCTTGCCCGGCGGCACCGGCTCATCGGGATATTGGTATTTGAGCTGGTCGAGCGAGAAGGTGATGCGGTCGGCAAAGCGCATGGTCTCGACGATCGCGTCGGGAAAATCGCGGAACAGCCGCGCCATCTCCTGCGCAGGTTTCAGATGCCGCTCGGCATTGGCTTCCAGTCTTTTGCCGATCGCATCGATCGTCGTCTTCTCCCTGATACAGGTGAGCACATCCTGCAGCGGGCGGCGCGCGGGATGGTGATAGAGCACTTCGTTGGTTGCGAGCAGCGGCACGTCTGCTGTCGTCGCAAGGTGATGCAATCGTGCCAGGCGCCGCTTGTCGTCGCCACGATAGAGAAGGCTTGCGGCGAGCCATACGCCATCGGCACGGCTTGCTTTCAGGCGTTCGAGCAGATCGAGCGACTCTGTCGTCTCGAAACGATGCGGCAAGGACAGCACCAGGAGCTGGTCTTCGGCGAATTCCAGGAGATCGCTCAGCTTCAGATGGCACTCACCCTTTTCGATCCTCTTGATGTCATCGCCGCGCTTGCCGCGGGTGAGGAGCTGACACAGCCGGCCGTAAGCCGCGCGGTCGCGCGGATAGACCAGGATGTCAGGCGTGCCGTCCATGAAGACGATGCGCGAACCGATCAGGAGCTTTGGCGGATGTGTCACTTTCGAATTTTCGAGCTCCTTGTAGGCGCGCACCACACCGGCGAGCGTGTTGTGGTCGGCAAGCCCGATCACGGGAATGCGGAGAATGCTCGCCTGATGCACATAGGCGCGCGGATCCGATCCGCCGCGCAGGAAGGAGAAATTGCTTGCGATGCCGATCTCGGCATAGTCGGGCGCCGGTTCCATCATGCGAAAAGCCCATGCACGAACCAGTTGGCGGGAATGGGCTTGCCGTCTTCGTCGATCAGTTCGCTGTCGTAAAGGCCGTCGCGAAAGATCCAGAAGCGCAGGCCCTGCTCGTCCTCGACGCGGAAATAGTCGCGCGTCAGCACTTTTCCGTCCCGTTGCCACCATTCCATGGCGATGCGCTCGGGACCCTCGACCCGCACCACCTGATGCGTGGCGCGCCGCCAGGTGAAGCGATGCGGCGGTCCGTCCGGCACGGTGGCGAACGGCACCTTGATCGGCTCCGGCCTTTCGAACAGGCGCAGCGGACGCAATGGCGGTTCGCCCTCGGCGCGCGCGGGCCAGGCGGCTTGCGAGGCCGCGGCCAGATGATGCTGCGCAGGGGCGGCAAGCGCCGCGCGCTCGGGGATATGGGTGTCCTCCGGCAGGTACACGACCACGCGCTTGCCGCCGATGCGGGCGGCGATGCGGTCGATCAGCGCGGCAAGCTCGTCATTGTCATGGACATGGGCATCGAGATCGCGCTGCTGCTGCACCACGATCTCGGTACGACCAGCCGACAGGCGGATCAGGTCGAAGCCGAAGCCGGGATCGAGGGGATCGTTGAGTGCCTCTAACCGTTCGCGGAACAGGCGGTCGATCACCTCGGGCTTCGTCACCGCACGCCCGGTCTCGACGGCGAGCGTGCGCACCGCACCGTCGGTGCGGAAGAAGCCTGCTTCCAGCTTCCGCGCGCCCTTGCCCTGCTTGTCCATCGCCTGGACCAGCATCTTGGCGAGGTTCTGCAGCGTCAGCGCGATCATGGGTTCGGTCGTGACCGGCTCGGGAAACCGCTTTTCGACGATGTAGTCAGGCAATGGCTTGCGCGGGCTGATCGGCGCATCGCCCTGCCCCAGCGCATGCGCGAGCCGCGTGGTGAAGGCAGCACCGAAACGCGCCGCGATTTCATGGCGCGCGCGGGCAGCAACATCGCCGATCGTCTTCAAGCCGGCGCGGCGCAGGCCTTTGGTGATCGTCTCATCGGCGCCCAATGCCGAGATCGGCAGAGGGCTGACAGCTTCGACCTCCGCACCATCCTCGATGATCCTGCCTGACGAATGCCGCGTCAGCGTACGGGCGCAAACCGAGGTGGCTGCGATCGCGCCGCTGACGGCAAAGCCGCGCCGACTGAGAGCGCCGCAGATGATCTGCAGCATCGCGTGTTCGCCGCCGAACAGATGGGCGCAGCCGGTGATATCGAGGAAGAGACCGTAGGGCGGATCGAGCGCCACCAGAGGTGTGAAGCGGTCGCACCAGTCGGCGATGTCATTGAGCGTTTTGGCATCCGCGACCTCGTCGGCATCATAGACCGTCAGTTCCGGGCAGATCGCGCGGGCATTGGCGAGTGGCAGGCCAGTCGACAGCCCGCTTCGCGCGGCGATGTCGTCGAGAGAGTGGATGACGAGCGCGTTGTGCTCCTTGATGACGACAACGCTGGGGATTTCTTTCTTCACCTCTCCCATGGGGAGAGGTCGGATCGCATCGTTAGATGCGATCCGGGTGAGGGGTGCGGTCTCTCGCGGGACCTGAGCCCCCTCACCCGACTTGCACATAGCCATGTGCAAGTCGACCTCTCCCCGTTGGGGAGAGGTGGGAACTCGCGGCGATGCCGGTTCGATCAAGGAGACCGCGTGACTCGCGGAGGCACCCCCACCCCAGCCCTCCCCCGCTTGCGGGAGAGGGGGTGCGGCGTCCGTGTGGCGATCAGCTGGCGAGGCGCTGCTTCGCGCCAGTTGCCGCTTGATCCGATCGATGGGCAGGCGCGGCAGCCACAGGCTGAGGATACGCCGACGGTTCACTGAAAAGGCACTCATCACATTTCCATTCCATGATCCATCGCCCGACCGGGCCATGACGGTTGCGAACGAGCTGCGCATCGAACAGAGGCGCGCCCCACGCGCTCCAACTGGCGCCCGGCGGCGAATGCGCCGCGCGCACGATCCATCTGGTTTCCGCGGTGGACGGAAGCGGCGTTGCCGCCAGGCGCAGCAGCAGCGCGGGGACGCCTGATGATTGCGCTGATAGCGTCAGCTTGCGGCTCGCGACCAGATCGAGCTGCTTGGACTCGCCCCAGACTTCCATGATGACGGCGCCTAACGCGTCGCAGGCGAGCGCATCGGCCGTGGTGCGCAAGGCATTGTCGATGTCGGCGGCGCGCACGGTGACGAGGAGACGCGGATCGAGGCCAAGCTCGGACAGACCGTTCATCGACAGCGCGCCGGATTCGGTTTCGGAAAAATCTTGCCGCACCCAGACCAGCGGCTTTCGCGCGGCAAGACGGCCGGCAAGACCTGCGATGAAACCGGTGGCGGAAGCGCCCTGGTGCCCCTCGGCAAACACCTCGTGCACCGCGGCTTTCGCGAGGCCGCCCTTGAGCATCGCATCAGCGCCGGCATGACCGAGCGCGATCCGCGGCAGCGGATGCGCTTCATTGGATGTCTCAATGCGCTCGATGCGCCCACGCAGGGACGCAAGCGTGCTCAGGCGTGCGCTCGTCATGCGCCGCTCCTTAAGGAAGATATCGGGGCCGCTGCTGGCTTCCGGGAGAAACTAGAAGCTGGCCCAATTGTTCATGGTATGTTCTAATATAAAGCCAACTGCGCGGGAGGAGTCAATCGGATTGGTAACGGGATAAATTCATGAATGAAATCAACTGGATTCATGAGAGCCGTCATGGCCGGGCTTGTCCCGGCCACCCACGTTCTTTCCTTGGTGAGGAAGGCGTGGATGCCCGGGTCAAGCCCGGGCATGACGAGAGGAGAGACAGGAGGGAGAGTAAGTGCCATGCACCACATCATCCTGGGCAGCGAGACTGATTTCGACGGCTGGCGAAAGGCAGCACGGACGCTGGTGCTGAACGAGGTGCCGCCTGACGATGTGACGTGGACGGTGCGCAACAACGAAGTCGAACCGTTCGATGCGCCGGACCGCGAAGCGCCGCTCGAGCCGCCGCATGGCACGTTCAGCGTGCCGGCCAAATTCGTCGAGCTGGCGAAAACCGCGATCCTGCATCGCGATGCCGAGCGCTTTGCCCTGCTCTATCGCCTGTTGTGGCGCCTGCGCCGCGACCATGACCTGCTCGACGTCGCCGACGACCCTGATGTCGCGCGCATCCATGCGATGGCGAAGGCCGTGCATCACGAGGCACAGCGGATGCGGACATCGATCCGCTTCCGCGAGATCGGGCGCGAGCACAAATCGCATTTCGTCGCCTGGTTCGAGCCGCAGCATCATGTCGTGGAACTGGCGGCGCCATTCTTCGCGAGCCGCTTCGCCGACATGCCCTGGTCGATCCTCACACCAGATGTCTGCGCGCATTGGGATGGACATGCGGTGTCGATCACCCCTGGTATCGGCGAGGCCGGGATGCCTGCAGGCAATCGGCTGGAGGAAATCTGGCAGCGTCATTACGCTACGATCTTCAACCCGGCCCGGCTGGCAGCGAAGCAATCGAGGAACCTGCCGGAGGCTTCGACGATTAAGCCCACAAGCGAAATCGCCACGCCACCGGAACCCGCCATGATCCGCCACGCCGACCGACTGAGTGCGCTGCGGAAGGAAGCCGCCGATTGCCGCGCCTGCCATCTCTATGAGCATGCGACCCAGACCGTGTTCGGCGAAGGCCCGCAAAGCGCGCAGGTGATGCTGGTCGGCGAGCAGCCGGGCGACAAGGAAGATCTCGCCGGAAAACCGTTCGTCGGTCCCGCCGGCCTGATGCTCGACCGCGCGCTTGACGAAGCCGGTATCGACCGCAAAAAGGTCTACGTCACCAATGCGGTGAAACATTTCAAATTTGTGCCGCGCGGCAAGATCCGCCTGCACCAGAAGCCGAATACGCCGGAGATCAAGGCCTGCCGCCAATGGTATGAGCGGGAACTCGCATCGATCAAACCGGACCTGGTAGTGGCGATGGGCGCGACCGCTGCGCAATGCGTGTTCAACAAGCTCACGCCGATCAACAAGAACCGCGGCCGCCTGATCGATCTTGACGACGACGTCAAGGCGCTGGTGACGGTGCATCCCTCCTATCTGCTGCGGCTGCCCGATGAGGATGCGAAAGCGCGGGAATATCAACGCTTTGTCGAGGATCTGAAGATCGCCGCGGAACTGTTGAGGAAACGCGCGCGGGCTGCGGCATAAGCATGGCCCCATGCATAGCACTGCAAATATCAAGCCGTTGATAAGACTGATATCTATTTACAACCTTACATTGATGGACAATACTCCCCTATTACAGGGGGAGTTTGGGGCGTCTTGTTCACGCCAATGACGTTCCCATGCGGTCGACGCGCTGCCACGGCGCCACAGCCCCGGCGTCAGGCAGCGCGCGACCGCTCCTCTCCATCACACATCCATCACACACTTTCGCTGCGAGCATGGCTCGTCATGTGAATGGTCAACATTCATGTCGCGAGCGCGCGTGACAGACGATCATCGATGCAACACCCAAGCACCGTTGCGACACGCGTTTCATTCAAGCAAACTACGGCTGTCATCTAACCTTCAAGTCAATGGTCAAGACTAAGGGCCTCCTTCCGTATTTCGACGGGGCGTCAGAATGACCGATTTTGCACTCAATACTTCAGTACGCGACGAAAGACCGATTCAGCCGGCTTCAAGGCCAAATCTCGATAAAGGCTTCAATCCGCTGACGATGATCCTCTTCTTCGGCATCCTCGCGGCGGGGTTGCTGTTCGTCGCCTACAGCATCTATTCCGACGTCGATGCCACCGGCACCCGCGTCACCACGTTCTTGCCCTACATCCTGCTGTTCGTTGCGCTCTTGATTGCGCTCGGCTTTGAATTCGTCAACGGCTTCCACGACACCGCCAACGCGGTCGCGACCGTGATCTACACGCATTCGCTGCCGGCCGAAGTCGCGGTGATGTGGTCGGGCTTCTTCAACTTCCTCGGCGTGCTGCTCTCGTCTGGCGCGGTCGCCTTCGGCATCATCTCGCTGTTGCCGGTCGAGCTGATCCTGCAAGTCGGCTCCAGCGCCGGCTTTGCCATGGTGTTCGCGCTGTTGATCGCCGCGATCCTGTGGAATCTCGGCACCTGGTATTTCGGCCTGCCAGCCTCGTCTTCGCACACGCTGATCGGCTCGATCATCGGCGTCGGCATTGCCAACGCGCTGATGCGCGGCCGCGATGGCACTTCCGGCGTCGACTGGAGCAAGGCCACCGAGATCGGCTACGCGCTCTTGCTGTCGCCGCTGGTCGGCTTCATCTGCGCCGCGATCCTCCTGCTCGTGCTCAAGATGCTGGTGCGCAACCCTGCGCTCTATGCCGCGCCCGAAGGCAACAAGGCGCCGCCGCTCTGGATCCGTGGCCTGCTGATTCTGACCTGCACCGGCGTCAGCTTCGCGCACGGCTCCAACGATGGGCAGAAGGGCATGGGCCTGATCATGCTGATCCTGATCGGCACCGTGCCGACGGCCTATGCGCTGAACCGCGCGCTGCCGGACTCCATGGTCGCCCAGTTCCAGAAGAACTCGGAAGCCGCCTCCAAGGTGATCGCCGCGAAGGGCGCCGGTCACAGCATTATCGGCGATCCCCGTCCGGCCGTGACGCAGTACATCTCGCTTCACCACCTCACCGAGGGCACGTTCCCCTCGCTCGCGGTGCTGGTGAAAGATGTCAGCGAACAGGTGGCGAGGTACGGCTCGCTGACCAGGGTGCCCGCCGAAGCCGTCGGCAACACCCGCAACGACATGTACCTGATTTCGGAAGCGATCCGCTTCCTGATGAAGGACAAAGAAAGCGATCTCAGCAAGGAAGACATCGCGACGCTGAACGCCTACAAGGCCTCGCTCGACAGCGCGACCAAATTCATCCCGACCTGGGTGAAGATCGCCGTCGCGATCGCGCTCGGCCTCGGCACCATGATCGGCTGGAAGCGGATCGTGATCACGGTCGGCGAGAAGATCGGCAAGACCCACCTGACCTACGCGCAGGGCGCCTCCGCCGAGCTCGTCGCCGCCGGCACGATCTTCGCGGCCGATACGTTCGGCCTGCCGGTCTCCACCACGCACGTGCTGTCGTCCGGCGTCGCCGGCGCCATGGCCGCCAACGGTTCGGGCCTGCAGGTCGCGACCATCCGCAACATGGTGATGGCCTGGGTGCTGACGCTGCCCGCCGCGATCATGCTGTCGGCTTCGCTCTACGTGCTGTTCGCGAACGTGTTCTGAGCAGCGACGTCAAGAGTGAGAATGGCTCGCACATGCGGGCCTTTCTGTTTTGCGTGAAGACAGCGACATACACTCCGTCATTGCGAGGAGCAAAGCGACGAAGCAATCCATCTCTCCACAAGCGGACGCATGGATTGCTTCGCTGCGCTCGCAATGACGGAAGGAGACAGTTGCGTAGGGTGGGCAAAGCGAAGCGTGCCCACCATCCACGGGTGGTGCAAGAAAGGTGGGCACGCTTCGCTTTGCCCACCCTACGGCCTGGCCTTCGCCAGACGACGGAAATCACGCCACGAGCGTGTTCTCCACCAGCTTGATCCAGTAGGACGTGCCGTAGACGATCGCCTCGTCGTTGAAATTGTAGGCGGGGTGATGCAGGCCGGCGCTGTCGCCATTGCCGCAGAAGATGAAGGCGCCGGGGCGCGCTTCCAGCATGTAGGCGAAATCCTCCGCGCCCATCATCGGCGGCATTTCGTGGACGTTGTTCTCGCCAGCGATTTCCTTGGCGATCTTGGTCGCGAACTCGGTCTGCGAGCGATGGTTGACGGTGACGGGATAGCCGCGCTCGTAGGTGAGGTCGATCCTGGCGCCGGTCATCTGCGCAACGCCGGCGACCACCTCATGGACGCGATTCTCGACCAGCGCCCGCACCTCCGGCGTCAGCGTGCGCACCGTGCCACGCAGCTCCGCGGTCTGCGGGATCACGTTCCGGGCATTGCCGGCGTGGAATTCGCAGATCGAGATCACGGCCGAATCCAAGGGATCGACGGTGCGCGAGACGATCGACTGCAGCGCCGTGATCAATTGCGAGCCGACCAGCACGCTGTCGATGCATTTGTGCGGCCGCGCGGCATGCCCGCCATGGCCTTCGATCCTGAAGTCGATCGCGTCCGTTGCCGCCATGATCGGGCCGGTCCGGATGGCGAACGAGCCGACGGGGATGCCGGGGCCATTGTGCATGCCATAGACCTGCTCGATGCCGAACCGCTCCATCAGCCCGTCCTTGATCATCGCGGCAGCGCCCGCGCCGCCCTCCTCGGCCGGCTGGAAGATCACAACCGCGTTGCCGGCGAAATTGCGGGTCTCGGCGAGGTAGCGGGCGGCCCCTAACAGCATCGCGGTGTGCCCGTCATGGCCGCAGGCGTGCATCTTACCCGGCGTCCTGGAGGCATAGGGCAGATTGGTCTCCTCCTCGATCGGCAGCGCATCCATGTCGGCGCGCAGCCCGATCACCCTGATGTCGCCACTGCCGGCTGGTTTCTTGCCCTTGATGACGCCGACCACGCCGGTGCGGCCGAGCCCCGTCGCGACCTCATCGCAGCCGAATTCCCGCAGCCGCTCGGCGACGAATGCTGCAGTGCGGTGGGTATCGTACATCAGCTCGGGATGTTCATGGATATCCCGCCGCCAGGCCTGGATGGCGGGCTGCAGGTCGGCGACGCGGTTGACGATGGGCATGGCACTTCTCAAGTTCTGTGATTCAAACGTGTGTGATGTTTAGCATGCAAGCGGCGGTCCACCCAACAGGCGCAGCGCCCGGGTCATGCCTAATCGTCATGGCCGGGCTTGTCCCGCCTGCCGACGTCTGACTATTTGGACAGCAGAGAATGCGTGGATGCCTGGAACATTTTCGGGCAACGCGGTTGCGGACGGGTGGAAAGCAAGAGAATGCCTGGAAAGCTCGAGGGTGATTTCGACTATATCGTCGTGGGCGCCGGCACCGCCGGCTGCATCATGGCGAACCGGCTTTCGGCCGATCCGGCAAAGCGCGTGCTGGTGCTGGAAGCCGGCGGCGACGACAACTGGATCTGGTTTCACATCCCGGTCGGCTATCTCTTCGCGATCGGCAATCCGCGTTCCGACTGGATGTTCAAGACCGAGGCGGAGCCCGGCCTCAACGGCCGCGCGCTCGCCTATCCCCGCGGCAAAGTGATCGGCGGCTGCTCGGCGATCAACGCCATGATCTCGATGCGCGGACAGGCCGCCGATTACGATCACTGGCGCCAGCTCGGTCTCACCGGCTGGGGCTACGACGACGTGCGGCCGGTGTTCCGCGCGATCGAGGATCATTTCCTCGGACCGAGCGAGGACCACGGCACGGGCGGCGGCTGGCGCATCGAGGCGCCGCGGCTGTCCTGGAAAGTGCTGGACGCCGTCGGCGACGCCGCGGAAGAAATGGGCATCAAGCGCATTCCGGATTTCAACACCGGCGACAACGAAGGCGTGAGCTATTTCCACGTCAACCAGAAGCGCGGCCGCCGCTGGTCTTCCGCGCGCGGCTTCTTAAAGCCCGCATTGCACCGGCCGAATCTGCGGCTGGAAAAGAACGTGCTGGTCGATCGCCTGATCGTCGAGAATGGCCGCGCCGTGGGCGTGCGCTTCATCCGCGACAATGAGACCATTGAGGCCCGGACCAAGGGCGAAGTGATCCTGACCGCCGGCGCGATCGGATCGGTGCAGGTGCTGCAGCGCTCCGGCGTCGGACCCGCCGACTGGCTTGCACCGCTCGGGGTTGATGTCGTGCTCGACAGGCAGGGCGTCGGGCGCAACCTGCAGGATCATTTGCAGCAGCGCGCGATCTACAAGGTCACTGGCGTGCGTACGCTGAACGAGACCTATTACTCGCTGTTCCGCCGCGGCCTGATGGGCCTTGACTACGCGCTGCGCCGCCGCGGTCCGCTGACCATGGCGCCGTCCCAGCTCGGCATCTTCACCCGTTCCGATCCGCGCCGCGAGCGCGCCAACATCCAGTTCCACGTGCAGCCGTTGTCGCTCGACAAGTTCGGCGATCCCCTGCACCGCTTCCCCGCGATCACCGTGAGCGCCTGCAACCTGCAGCCGACGTCGCGCGGCACCGTGCGCATCCGCTCGGCCCAGCCTGACGAGAAACCGTCGATCGCACCGAATTATCTTTCGACCGACGAGGACCGCCAGGTCGCAGCCGACGCGATCCGCACCACGCGGCGCCTGATGAAGCAGAAAGCGCTTGCGCAATATCGGCCGGAGGAATTCCTGCCCGGCCCCTCTGTGGGCGATGACGATGCATCGCTGGCAAAAGCCGCCGGCGATATCGGCACCACGATCTTCCACCCCGTCGGCACCGCGAAGATGGGCACGGCCAGCGACCCGATGGCCGTGGTCGATGAACGCCTGCGCTTCTACGGCATTGCGGGCCTTCGCGTCGCCGACGCTTCCGTGATGCCGACGATCACGTCAGGCAATACCAATACGCCGACCGCGATGATCGCGGAGAAGGCCGCTGCGATGATTTTGGAGGACGCGCGGTAACCCATCTCGTTCTGTGCGCCGAATTCGCCTTTGGCAGCAGCCATTGACCAAATCCTATAGGTATATTACTATATAAGAGCGAATGATGCGTTGCGCGAGATTAAGCCTGCCATTTTCGTGGGCTCGAGCCAGAAGGACTTGCGGGCCTTTCCTTCAGCCGTCCGAAGCGAGATCGGTCAATCGCTTTTCGAAGCGCAACTGGGCGAGCATCCGCGCAACGCCAAGCCCTTGAAGGGCCTGGGCGGCGTACTAGAGATTCGAGACAATTTTGACGGCGACACTTACCGAGCCGTCTACACGGTCCGGTTCGAAGGCGTCCTGTACGTCCTACATGCGTTCCAAAAGAAATCCACAAGTGGGATCGCCACACCGCAACGACATATGGATTTGATCCGGCAGCGCCTACGCGACGCGGAGGCTATCCACAAGGCAACCAAGGGAGACTAGCGATGAGCGCCAAGAAAAAAGTGCCCGCCCATACCAAGGGGTCCGGCAACATTTTCGCTGATCTCGGCCTGCCCAATGCCGAGGAGCATCAGTTAAAGGCCGCACTGGTCGTTCAGCTCAAGCGGCTGATGGCCGAACGGGAGTTGACTCAAACCGAGTCCGCCAAGCTGGTCGAAATGAAGCAACCGGACTTGTCGAAACTCCTGCGGGGTCACCTCAAGCTTGCGTCCGTGGAAAAGCTGATGCGGATGCTCACGGCGTTCGACCAAGACGTGGAAATCAGATTGAAGCCGCACCGTAAGCGCGGCGAGGCAGGCCGTATCACGCTTATTCCTGCGGCGTAGAATGCATGATCTATCAGCACCGCTTTTTGATCGGGTCTGCAGATACGTGCATTGCGCTGGTGCAATGGGCCGAGGAAGGCTCGCGTCGGCCGCCCGCGCTTCTGCTGCACGGCACTGGTTTCGTGGCCAATGTCTGGGATAACGTCGCGCGCAATCTTGCATCCGACTACACCGTGTATGCGCTCGATCGCCGCGGCCACGGCGACAGCCACAAGCCTGCGGCGAATTGCTATCACTTTCAGGATTATGCGCAGGACGTGTGCAGCGTCGTCGAAGAGCTCGGCCTGCACGACATCTATGGGATCGGCCACAGCGCAGGCGCCACCGACCTGCTGCTTGCTGCAAAGCTGCTGCCGGGACGCTTCGCACGCCTGTTCGTGATGGAGCCGACCGTCATGGATCCGCGCGCGGCGCGGGATGGCGTGACAGTATTGAGCGAACAGGCGACCTCCTCCGTGCAAGGCGTCCTACGCCGTCAGGCCGAGTTCGACAGTCTTGACGCGGTGTTCACACGCTATCGCGCCGCGCCGGCATTTGCGGATTGGTCCGAGACTTCGCTCTGGGCCTATATCAGACACGGCTTTGCGCCGGTGGAGGACGGACGGGTACGGCTCCGCTGCACGCCCGAAATCGAGTCGGCGATCCTGCGCCCGATCTTCGAGGCGATGGAGCAGGTCTACGCCGGAGACGCGCGAGGCAATCCTTTCGGATGGCTCACCGAAATCGACTGCCCCGTGCGCGTGGCCACGGCCGAAAACTCCTGGCCGATCTACAAGGAGATGGCATCGCGGGCTGTCTCGCTCATTCCTGATGTCAGCGCGTGGAGTTTCGAGGGGACCGGCCATTGCGTGGCGCAGGAAGCACCGCCAATGCTGTTGCAGGCGCTGCGGGAATTCGCGCGATCAGAACAGTGAAGCCCGCTCCCTGCAGCGCCGCGGGTGCGCGGACTCAGCGTTCGCGGCCAGGCTGGCTTGCTTTCGGTGGCACGATGATGGCGCCAGCGCTGGGGTGATGATCGTCCGCGAGCAGTGCCTGCCGGGGGCCATCACCTCGCATTCGTCCATCAAATAGGAACGGCCGCGTTTCATTCGCGCCGGCGACGGCCGGGGTGTGCGACTGTCCAGACTTGGTATCTTGCGCGTTGGCCACGGTCGCGGCCAGTGCCACCACAAACGCGATTGCTAGTCTCGACATGACGGGCTTCTCCTCGAGCGCGCGGGACGAACGCGCGGCGACACGACTTAGTTTCGGTCACCATCGGGGGAGGAACGGGGCGCCAGGATGGCCGCCGCCTGAACGGGCCGCCGACGCCAGCTCGTGTGCAAACCATCAAAACGCCGAACGCATCACGTAACAATTGAAGTTTCGAAATGTGCGAGAAGGCGTTATATCGTCGCCCAGCCGAGCGCGCTGCGCCGCCACCGACGATCAACACGCGCTCGCGCGTCATCTGATGACGCAGACCGGGATTTCGATCGAGCCATGAAACGCGTCACCCTGGAGAGCGCGCATGAAGAATGACGCGTCAGCAGTTGTCTCGCCGGTTTCCGAGATCGTGCGCCACTTCAGCGATCCCGCTGCAGTCGCGCGCTACGCCGAGGATACGCCGCGCAAGGTGCCCGGCTTCGCCGACCTTCAGCGCATGGCGGCGCTGCTGCTCGCCGAACGCGCGCCGGAAGCGGCTGATATCCTCGTCCTCGGCGCCGGCGGCGGTCTGGAGCTGAAGGCGTTCGCCGAGGCAAGGCCGC
The DNA here is from genome assembly GCF_055456055.1 of Bradyrhizobium sp. LeoB3. Taxonomy (NCBI): domain Bacteria; kingdom Pseudomonadati; phylum Pseudomonadota; class Alphaproteobacteria; order Hyphomicrobiales; family Nitrobacteraceae; genus Bradyrhizobium; species Bradyrhizobium sp. LeoB3. Next base: position 63,497 of record NZ_JBVBEF010000032.1, on the reverse strand, counting down.
GCTGGGGCTTCACGGGGATAGATCCCTCGGCGGCGATGCTCGATCTCGCGCGTGACGTGCTGGGGCCGCTCGCCGCGAGGGTCCGGTTGATGCAAGGTTTGATCGAAGACGCACCTGCCGGACCCTTCGATGGCGCGACCTGCCTGTTGACACTGCATTTCCTTTCGAAGCGGGAGCGCCTGCGCACGCTGCGCGAGATGCGGCGACGGCTCAAGCCGGGCGCGGCGCTCGTCGTGGCGCATCACAGCCGGCCGCGGGGCGGCGCGCTCGAACGCTGGCTGACGCGGTCCGTCATGTTCGCGAACGGCACCGGAGCCGATCCCGCGCAGGTGTCGGCCTCCGCCGCTTCCATGGCGCAGCGGCTGCCCATTCTGTCCGTCGAAGAGGACGAAGCGCTTCTCGAGGAAGCGGGCTTTTCCGACGTCGCCCTGTTCTACGCCGGATTCACGTTCCGAGGCTGGGTCGCAGCCGCCTGACGGGACACACCTTGCACGGCGCTGCTGCTCACGAAATCGTCATCACCTCGCGCCAATAGACCGCCGCTGCCGGGAATAACCCCTCCCCTCGCCCAATCACATCTCCGCAGACCCAATCACGGGCGCATGGAGAACTGCGATGAGCGAGTTCGATCACGACCACAGGGACGAAGAGCGCGGCGTGAGCCGCCGCAGGGTGCTGGAGTGCATGACCTGGGCGGGCACCGGCGTGCTCTGGACAGTGGCGGGCGGCGTGCCGCGCTCGCTCGGCATGGTCGGCTCGGCGCAAGCCGCCGAGGCTTCCGGCATGACCTTCCTGCAGATCAGCGACAGCCATGTCGGCTTCGACAAGGCCGCCAATCCGAACGCGCTTGGCACGCTGGAAGAAGCGATCGGCAAGATCAACGCCATGCCGGCGAAGCCCTCCTTCATGATCCACACCGGCGACATCACACATCTGTCGAAGGCCGCCGAGTTCGACAATGCCGAGCGCGTCATCTCGCAGGCCAAGCTCGACGTGCATTACGTGCCGGGCGAGCACGACCTGATCGACGAGGAGGTCAAGCTCTACAAGGAGCGCTACGGCCGCGGCACCAGAGGCGCCGGCTGGTATTCGTTCGACGCCGGCGGCGTGCACTTCGTCGGCCTCGTCAACGTCGTCGACCTCAAGGCCGGAGGCCTGGGCAATCTCGGCGCCGAGCAGCTCGAATGGCTCGAGGACGATCTGAAGGGCCGCTCGAAATCGACCCCTATCGTGCTGTTCGCCCACATCCCGCTGTGGACCGTCTATCCGACCTGGGGCTGGGGCACCGAGGACGGCGCACGCGCGCTGGAATATGTGAAGGGTTTCGGCTCGGTGACCGTGCTGAACGGGCACATCCACCAGGTGATGCAGAAGGTCGAAGGCAACGTCACCTTCCACACCGCGCGCTCGACCGCCTTCCCGCAGCCGGCGCCGGGCACTGCGCCCTCGCCGGGTCCGATGAAGGTCGAGGATGCCAAGCTGCGCAGCGTGCTCGGCATCGCCAGCGTCAACTTCAAGCAGGGGCAGGAGCGCCTCGCCATCATCGACACGCCGCTGCAGGGCTGAAGAGGAAATCGGTTCATGAGCACGATCAATCGCCGTGACTTCGGCATCGCCGTCGCCGCGGCCATGCTGCTCCGCGCCACCGCTGCGCGCGCCGCCGATATGGAAGTGCATATCGACAATTTCGTTTTCCAGCCCGCGCAGCTCGACGTGAAGGTCGGCACGACCGTCACCTGGACCAATCGCGACGACATTCCGCACACGGTGGTATGCGCGGGAAAATTCAGGTCGAAGCCCATGGACACCGACGGCAGCTTTTCATTCACCTTCACGGAGGCCGGCGAGTACAAATATTTTTGTTCCCTGCACCCGCACATGACAGGCATGATCAGGGTCGAGTAAGTTGACGATCTCTGCCAGCGCACCCCTGCCCGGCCGGCGGATCGACACCGGCCGGGCCAAGACACGGGCCAAGACATTCGCCGCACAAACCGGGCATGAGGCGATGAGAGCGTCGGAGGACAATCCCGAGAAGGCGCGGCGCTTTCGCGAGGCCGCACTGCCTTATCTCGACGATGCCTACACACTGGCACGCTATCTCCTGCGCGACGCCAGCGATGCCGAAGATGCGGTGCAGGAATGTTTCCTGCGCGCCTACAAGCATTTCGACAGCTATCGCGGACCGGCAATGAAGCCATGGCTGTTCGCGATCCTGCGCAATGTCTGCCGTGCCGAATATGCGCGGCGCGCGGACATTAAGACCGGTGCGATCGAGGATGTCGCTGCTAGCGCGGAGGCAACCCCGCTCTGGCGCGAGGCGCCGGAGACGCCGGAAACGCAGATGCTGCGCGAGAAGGATTCCGCGGCAATTCGCCGATTGATCGCGGCGCTCGCCGAACCGTTTCGCGAGACCTTCGTGCTCCGGGAAATCCAGAACCTTTCTTACCGCCAGATCGCCGATGTTGCGGCCGTGCCCGTCGGCACCGTGATGTCGCGACTTGCCCGCGCCCGCGCGATGCTGCGCTCGGCGTGGCTTGCGGAACAGGAGCAAGCAAAATGACCTGCGAGGAAGCCGAGGTGCTGCTTCAGGCGCTGATCGACGGCGAGCTCGACGCGGGACATGCGCGCGAGGTCGAGGACCACGTCGCAGGCTGCCCGCGCTGCACGGAGCTGGCGAAAGACTATCGCGCGATCAGCCGCATGATTGCGGAAAAAGGTGCAAGCTACACTGCGCCGCCCGAGCTGCGCCGGCGCATCGAGGCCGCGCTGCCGCAGCCGAAGGTTGCCCCAAGTCGCCGCGCGGTGCTGCGCGGCTTCGCGCTGGGATCGGCCGTCTCCGCGATGGCTGCCACCGGTCTCGTCGCCGTCATCCTGCGCAGCGACGACGAGGCGCGCGTCCAGTCGGAACTGGTCTCGGCGCATCTGCGCTCGCTGCAGGCCGGCCATCTCACCGACGTGCTTTCCACCGACCAGCACACGGTCAAGCCGTGGTTCAACGGCAGGCTCGATGTCGCCCCGCCGGTGATCGACCTCACCGCCCTGGGCTTTACCCTGATCGGCGGACGTCTCGACTATGTCGACGCCCGCCCGATCGGCGCCGTGGTCTATCGAAGGCGCCAGCACGTCATCAACCTGTTCGTCGCGCAGACGTCAGACACCGAGCGCCACGCCGCCCGGATGAGCCAGCGGCAGGGCTTCAACATCCGCCACTGGAGCGATCACGGCCTGAATTTCTGGGCCGTCAGCGACCTCGCCGCCGACGAGCTTGCCGAGTTCGGCGAGAAGTTCGAGACGGCGATGCGGACTCCGGCCACGTAGCCGGACGGTTGTGGGCGACTATTGCTGCGGCGGATATCGGTCGAATACGGGCAGCTCGTGCGCGCGTTCCATCCATTGGACCCGCTCGGCGACCTGGACATGGATCACTGGCGGAACGACGTCTGGATCATCATAGGTTCCGCTCTGGACATCGATGATCCCGGGCAGCATCTGCTCGTTGACGTAGAAAAGACCGGTGCCGCAGTTGGCACAAAAGTGCCGGCGGCCGTGCTCGGATGATTCGTAGACCTTGGGCTGGCCTTGGGTCACCTTGACGGCATTGGCGGGATACATCGTCCAGCCGACCATCGGCGCGCCGGCGTGACGCCTGCAATCCGAGCAGTGGCAGAGGGCGTGCGTAAGAGCTTCGCCTTCAGCCTCGTAACGGATGGCTCCGCAATGACAACCGCCTGTGATGCGCATTTCATCTCCTCCCAGGTCGTTGATAGAGTCGATTGGTCGAAGGCGCAGTCCACCAACACGCGTTGGTTGGTGAGAGCTGCGGCGATTACGCTTCGCTAATCCGCCCTACGAGTCCACACGGCTACGCCGACTTGCGCACCGCGTTGTCGACCAGCGTCTTGCCGAGCGACCAGATCGCGCCGGGGACCTTGTGGCTGCCGGCGATGACGGTGTCGAAGGCCTTTTCGATCCAGGTGCAGTCGTCCTCGGTGAGGACGAGCGGCGGCAGGAGCTTGATGGTGTGGAGGCCGTGGCCGGCGACCTGGGTCAGGATCTTGTGGTCCTTGAACAGCGGCACGGTGATGAGCTGGCAGAACAGGCCCTTGTTGGCGGTCTCCAGCACGTTCCAGGATGCACGCAGGCGCAGCGACTTCGGCGGGCCGAACTCGATGCCGATCATCAATCCCTTGCCGCGGACTTCCTTCATCAGCTCATAGCCCGGCACCATCCGCGTCAGCGCGAGGCGGAGCTCGGCGCCGCGCTTGGCGGCCTGCTCGACCAGCTTCTCGGCCTTGATGACGTCGAGCGTCGCGATGCCGGCGGCCATCGCCAGATCGTTCTTCGAGAATGTCGAGCCGTGCACGACGGCGCGATCCATCTGGTTGAAGATCTTGTCGAAGATGCTCTTGCGCGTCAGCAGCGCGCCGACCGGGACATGACCGCCGGACAGCGCCTTCGCGAGCAGCACCATGTCAGGCTCGACATTCCAGTGCTCGACGGCGAGGAATTTGCCGGTGCGGCCGATGCCGGTCTGAATCTCGTCGGCAACAAGCAGCGTGCCGTATTTCCGGCACAGCGCCGCGGCGCCGGGCAGGAATTCGTCCGAGGGCATGTTGACGCCCTTGCCCTGGATCGGCTCGACGATGAAGGCCGCGACCTGGCGCGACGACAGCGCCTGCTCGAGCGCGGCAAGATCGTTGAAGGGAATCTGGGTGCAGCCGGGCAATAGCGGCTCGAAGCCGGAACGGAAATTGGTGTCGTCCATCAGCGACAGCGCGCCATAGGACAATCCGTGGAACGAATGCGAGCAGGACACGATGCCGGGGCGCCCGGTCGCGCCACGCGCGAACTTGATGGCGGCTTCTACCGTCTCGGCGCCCGAATTGGAAAAGAATACCTTGTCCAGATATGGCACATATTCGAGCAGGCGCTCGGCGAGGATGCCGGCGAGCGTGGAGACATCGAGCTGCACGAGATTGGGCAGATCGGCATCCAGCACGCTCTTCAAGGCCTGGCGCAGCGCCGGGTGGTTGCGGCCGATCGCAAAAACGCCAAATCCGCTGAGTAGGTCGAGATAACGTGCCCCCTCACGATCGAAGAGATATTGGCCTTGCCCTTTTTGAAAGCCGACGTCATAGCCGATGGTTTTGAGCACGCGCACGAGCTGCTCGTTCAAGTAGCGCGCGTGCAGGGAACTGCGCTGCGCCTGGCGCTCCACAAACATCTCGGAAACGTCTAGATTTGAGCTTAGCATTGGCTACATACGTCGGTTGATGGTCATTTCGTCAACTCAAAACGCCGAATGCGGCGTTTTGCCCCCAAGCTTTGGCTCTTCTACACTTAAGCACAGGTAAGACCATGTTGCACTGCCCACCCAAGCTCGCACGCACCATAGCATACTCGGGATTCGTTTTGGCGAGCACAATGGTCCCAGCGCTGGCCGCGGATCCGACCGGCGACTGGCGCGTGGCTGACGGTGTCGCCCATATCCGGGTCGCACAATGCAACGGCAGCCTCTGGGGCGCAGTCGCCTGGGAGAAGACCCCCGGCGGCAAGGATACGCATAATCCGGACGCCGCGAAGCAAAGCCGGCCCACGCTCGGCATGCCGATCCTGATCGACATGAAGAAGAAGGCGGGCACGGATGCGTGGGAGGGTCAAGTCTATAATGCCAAGGACGGTCAGCTCTACAGCTCTACGATCAAGCCAATTGGCTCTGACAAGCTCGAGATTCAAGGCTGCGTGCTGGGCTTTCTCTGCGGCGGCGAAACCTGGACCCGCGTTGGGCCTCCGATTCCCTCCAGCGCCGCTGGCAGCACGCCCCCTGCCAACAGCGTGGCCAAGGGCGCCGCGCCCAAAGGTGCATCGCCGTCTACATCGCAGCAGGCAGCCGCTCCGACCCCGCCCAAGACCACCGGCTCGGTGAGCTCGGCTCCCGCCACCGCGCCGGCCGCGTCTTCCAAGCAACCGGCCGGCCAGAAGCAGGCAGCAGCCGTCCCAGCCGCCCCATCAGGTGACGTCGTCGGCGATATCTGCCTCCTTCCGGACGTCGCGCGGTTTACCCATTAGTGCCGGCTGGAAGAGCAGCACCGCGGCGAGAGTCGTGACCAGCGACAGCGCGAGCAATTTGCCCATGCTCGCGGTTCCTGGATGACTTGAAAGCCACAGGCTGCCGAACGCCGTTGCCGTCGTCAGCGCGCTGAAAAAGATTGCTCGCGTCAGGCTCGACTGCAGCAGATTCGTTCTGCCCTGACGCCAGGCGGTGACGTAATAGATCTTGAAGGCTACGCCGACGCCGAGCAACAGCGGCAGCGCGACGATGTTGGCGAAGTTGAGCGGGAGCCCGATCAGCACGCAGATTTCCAGCGTCACGGCGCCCGCGACCAGCAGCGGCACGATCGTGAGCAGCACATCACTAACCCGCCGCAGCGTCAGCCAGAGCAGCAGGCTGATCACGATCAGCGACCAGATGCCGGCGTGGATGAACGCCTTCACCACAGTATCGCCGGACTTCAGGATCGAGACCGGGCCGCCGATCGCGGTCGGCTCGGCCGCGAGCACGGCGGCGGCGAATTTGCGCAGCGTATCGTTGTCGTTCGGATCGCCCTTCGGCAGGGCCTCCACCCGTATCAGCCCGTCCTTGGCCTTCCATTGGCGGACCAGCTCCTCCGGCAGCGACTTCAGGGTGACGGTCTGGGCCTGCAGCATGTCCCTGAGCTGGTCGAGCACCACCTTGAGCGGCGAAACGAACACGTTCTGCGCCTTGTCGCGCGTCGCCTGATTCGAATCAGCGAGCTTGGTCAGCGCATCCGCAAGCCGGCGCGCAGCCACGGCGCCGGCGTTCTTGATGTCGCCGGCGGTCTTGCGGAGGTTGTCGGCCGAGCTCTTCAGCGACTCGACATTCTCCTGGTCGGTCGGCGGCGCATCGATCGAATCCGGATTGAGCGCCGGGTTGAGCATCTTCGCCGCCTGCGCGATCAGCTTCAGCTTAGCCGGCTGATCGGTCGGCACGAAGCTGTCGAGCGACCGGACGCTCAACACCTCCGGCAGCTTCTCCAGCCTCTCCTCGATCTTCCTGGCGTCGGCTTCCGAATGCGTCATCACGTTGATCGCATTGGCGCCGGTGTTCGGGTCGCGCCTCAAATCGAGGAAGGTCGCGATCGATTCGACGTGCGAGTTGCGCAGGTTGATCGGATTGAAGTCGAACTTCATGTAGTAGAGCAGCGGCAGGCCGGCGATCACCAGCGCGAGCGTGCTGATGATGATGGCGACGCGATGCTTCTCCAGGAAGTGGTCAACGGGCGCGAGAAATGCGTAACCGACCGGCTCCTTCTCGCCGGGCGGATTGAGCAGGTCGAGGAGCGCCGGCAGTGTGGTGATGCTGGTGAGGAACGCGATCAGCATGCCGGCGCCGGCGATCTTGCCGAGTTCGGAAATGCCCTTGTAGTCGGTCGGCAGGAAGCACAGGAAGCCCGCGGCGGTGGCCATCGCCGCAAGCGACAGCGGCACCGCCGAGCGCCGCGCCGCGTTCTCCAGCGCCAGCGTCAGGTTGTCGTTCTTGAAGCGTTCGGAGCGGTAGCGGACGCTGAACTGGATGCCGAAATCGACCCCGAGGCCCACGAACAGCACGGCAAAGGCGATCGACAACAGGTTGAGCGAGCCGACCATCATCAGGCCGACGGCCGTGGTGATGGCAAGCCCGATGAACAGGTTCAGGAACACGGCGAAGATGATCTTGGCCGAATGCAGCGCGAGCCACAGGATCACCAATACGATCAGCACGGTGCCGATGCCGTTGATGACGGCGCCGTCCTGCACGGTGGCATATTCCTCGTTCGCGATCGGGACCGGCCCGGTGAGGCGGACGCGCGCGCCATATTCGCTTGCGAATTTCAGGTCCGCAGCCGCCTGCCGGATCGCATCGGTCGCTGCCTTGCCGGGCTCCAGCGCCTGATAGTCGAGCACCGGCTTGAACTCGATGAAGGCGCGCTTGTCCGAATCGGTCAGCGGCTTATCGCTGGTGAGCTCGCGCCAGGAGAAAGTCGGATTGCCCTTGTTGCTGAGGACATCCTCGACCGTCTGAGAGATCAGGTTGAAGGGCCGCGCGGCATTCTCGAGCTTGGCCTGCCCGCGCTTGACGCCGGCAAGGCCGGTCTCCAGCGCACCGGTGAGGCCGCGGATCGAAGGATCGCCGGCCATGATCTCGATCAGGGGCGCGGCTGATTCGAGCTCGCCGGTGACCTGCGCGACTTCCTCGGTCGGCAGAAACAGAAGCCCGTTCTTCTCGAAGAATTCGCCGGAGCCGAGCGGGGTGACCGATTCGAAATGCTCGGTGTCACCGGTAAGCTTATCGGCCAGCGCCTTGGCCGCCAGACCCGTGAGTTCCGGCGTCGGCGCCTCCACGACGGCAAGAATCAGGCGCTCGCGGTCGAAAGCTTCCTCAAACTTGATGTCGCGCTGGCGCCAGTCGAGGTTGGGCGAGATCAGCGTATTGATGTCGGTATTGATCGTGAAGTTGCGCGCCGCATAATAGCCCGCCGCCACCGCAAGAATCAGCGAGAGGGCGACGACAGGGACGGCAAATCGCGTGCACGCCTTAACAATCGAGACAACAATACGTGTCAGCACTTCATTTCTTTCTGATCTCAGGAAGCACGCCGAAAACGCCCGCTATGTAGCGGAGTTCCCAGGGCCGATCTAATGTTGTTTCGACCGCCCGACCGCTGGTTCACGAAGCAGCGTCGAAACCGGCCGGAACGGGGTTGCGCGCGGTATATCCCGCCCCAGCGGGCAATAAAGTGACGAACAAGTGAGATGGGGTGGGCATTAATGCCGCAGTTTTAGGTATTTTGATACCTTAAAATGGTAACCCGAGTGATAACCGTTCCGTAATCCGGCTTTCCTAGACGCTCATTTTTTGACACAAAGCGCTCTTCTTCCGTGCGCTTGGGGGTGGGCTTAAGTGTAGGAACCCGTGGTGTGGAGATTGCAGGCAGGCAGGACATGCCGGCTGCAGTAGTCGGCCGCGCGGGTTTTCGGATCAGGATTGGTGCAATTTGCTTAACGGACGTCCCATGGAGGTTTTTCTAGCGCAGCCGCGGGGGTTTTGCGCCGGCGTGGTGCGCGCCATCGAGATCGTCGAGCGGGCGCTCGAGAAATACGGGCCGCCCGTCTATGTGCGGCACGAGATCGTCCATAACAAATACGTCGTCGAAAGCCTGAAGAACAAGGGCGCGATCTTCGTCGAGGACCTTTCCGAGGTTCCGGCGAACGCGGTGACCGTGTTCAGCGCCCATGGCGTGGCGCGCAGCGTCGAGGAAGAGGCCGCCGCACGCGGCCTGCCGGTGCTCAACGCCACCTGCCCGCTGGTCACCAAGGTTCACAACCAGGGCAAGCGCTATATGTCGAAGGGCCGGGCATTGATCCTGATCGGGCATGCCGGCCACCCCGAGGTCGAGGGAACCATGGGCCAGGTTCCAGGCCCCGTGCTGCTGGTCCAGAGCGTCGAGGACGTCAAGGCCCTGACGCTGCCGGCTGATACGCCAGTCGCCTACATCACCCAGACCACACTGAGCGTAGATGACACACGTGAGATTATTCTGGCGCTCCAGGCCCGGTTTACAGACATTCAAGGCCCTGACATCCGCGATATCTGTTATGCCACACAGAGCCGCCAATCCGCGGTAAGGGACCTGAGCAAGCTGGTGGATGTCATCCTGGTGGTTGGGGCCGCCAATAGTTCCAATTCCAATCGGTTGCGCGAGATCGGCACCGAGGCCGGTGTCGCCAGTTACCTCATTGCCGATGGCACCGAACTCAACCCGGAATGGCTGAACAATGCGAAGACCGTCGGCATCACGGCAGGTGCCTCGGCACCCGAAGTGCTGGTCGACGACGTGATCGAGGCGTTGCGGCGCATCGGACCGGTCAAGATGTCGGTCCTGTCGGGACGGGAAGAGAACATCGAATTCCGCCTGCCGGCCGAACTGACCGCGGGCTGACCCAAACTAGGTCGTGAGAGTCGAGAGAGAAAGAATGGCAATACCCTTCTTCAAGGAACTCCGCATCGGCGGCTATCTGCTCAAGCAGAAGCTGCGGGGCCGCAAGCGCTATCCGCTCGTGCTGATGCTGGAGCCGCTGTTTCGCTGCAATCTCGCCTGCGTCGGCTGCGGCAAGATCGATTATCCGGATGCGATCCTAAACCGTCGCATGACCGCCCAGGAATGCTGGGACGCGGCCGACGAGTGCGGCGCGCCGATGGTCGCGATCCCCGGCGGCGAGCCGCTGATCCACAAGGAGATCGGCGAGATCGTCCGCGGCCTGGTGGCGCGTAAGAAGTTCGTCTCGCTCTGCACCAACGCGCTGCTTCTGGAAAAGAAGCTCGACCTGTTCGAGCCGTCGCCATACTTGTTCTTCTCCGTGCATCTGGATGGCCTGAAGGATCACCACGACAAGGCGGTGTCGCAGAAGGGCGTGTTCGACCGCGCGGTGTCCGCGATCAAGGCGGCGAAGGCGCGCGGCTTCACCGTCAACGTCAATGCCACCATCTTCGACGGGCATCCGGCGGAAGAAATCGCCAAATTCCTCGACTTCACCACCGAGCTTGGCGTCGGCGTCTCGATGTCGCCGGGCTACGCCTATGAGCGCGCGCCGGACCAGGAGCACTTCCTCAACCGCACCAAAACCAAGAGGCTGTTCCGCGACGTCTTTGCGCTCGGCAAGGGCAAGAAGTGGAATTTCATGCATTCCGGCCTGTTCCTCGACTTCCTGGCCGGCAACCAGGAATACGAGTGCACGCCGTGGGGCATGCCGGCGCGCAACATCTTCGGCTGGCAGAAGCCCTGCTATCTGCTCGGCGAAGGCTACGCCAAGACCTTCAAGGAGCTGATGGAGACCACGGACTGGGATTCCTACGGCACCGGCAAGTATGAGAAGTGCGCCGACTGCATGGCGCATTGCGGCTACGAGCCGACCGCGGCGATCGCAGCGCTCAACAACCCGCTGAAGGCAGCGTGGGTCTCGATGCGCGGCATCCGCACCAAGGGTCCAATGGCCCCCGAGATCGACCTCTCGAAGCAACGCCCGGCGCAGTACATCTTCTCGGAGCAGGTCCAGAAGAAGCTCTCCGAGATCCGCCGCGACGAAGCGGCCGCCGCCCAGCAGAAGGCCGCGCAGAAAGCCTCAACCGCCGCGTAAGCCGCGAGCGACGTCAATCAAAAAAAGGCCCGGCCGTCGATGACGGTCGGGCCTTTTGTTTTTAGATCGGCGTATCTTTCAAATCGTAGCCGGGTGGAGCGAAGCGCAACTCGGGACACCTGCGATCCGCGTTTGTACCGGTCCCGGGTTACGCTGACGCTTCACCCGGGCTACGGCCTCAGCAGCTACGCCGCCGAGCGAATCGGCTCCACGGGGACGAGGGTCTCGCCGCCCAGCAGGAAGCCACGGCAGCCGCGCAAGGAGCGCAGCGCGCGGTTGAAGTCGATTCCGGTCGAGACCAGCGAGCGCAGCGTCAGCGGGTTGCGCGCCACCCCGCGCAGGACCTTGCGCAGGTCGATGTCGCCATTCGGCTTGACCGCGGTCTTCGCCAATTCCGGCAGCGCGCGGTGGGCGGGATCGCTGATCACGCGGAGCGCCGCGAACGGGACGCCCGCCCTGGCCGCGTAGGCCGCAGCGATGTGGCTTTCCATGTCAACGGCGGCAGCGCCGGTTTCGGAGCGCAGCGCCGCCTTGCAGGCCCTGGCCGCAATCACCTGTTCGACGCCCGCGAGCCCGCCCCTGACGATCTTGCGGCGCTTCAAGGTGGCGCTGGCAACCATCTCGTCGTTCAAGGCCATATCGGCCAAGAATCGGGTGTCGCCGGAAAGCACCTCCGTCGCCACCACGACGTCACCCGATCGCAACGCCGGATCGAGCCCGCCGGCCACGCCGAACGAGATCACGCCGCGGAACGATGACGAGTCGAGTGTCGCCAATAGCGCACGAAGCTGCTGCGGATCGCTGGAACTGCAAATAACGATCATGCCGGGCCCAGCCGCGATGCGGGCCTCCTGCACTAACCCCGTTACGATCAAGACCGGCCGCGGATCCAGCATTTTCCCAACAGTCGCGGCGGCCCCCGCCCCCAAGCTCACATTCCGACCCCTACCACCCTGCTGTTCGTGCTTCGCAAATTCCGATACCGCGCTAGCGCCCAGAGCGGGAAGAACTTGGAGTAGCCATGATAACGCAAGTAAAACACACGCGGGAAGCCCGTAGCCGTGAAGCGCTGCTCCTCCCAGAGTCCTTTTTCGCTCTGTGTGCTTTTTAGGTACTCCACCCCCCCTCGAACTGCGGGGTTTTCGACCTCTCCCGCCGCCATCAGCGCGAGCAAAGCCCATGCCGTTTGCGAGGAGGTCGAAGGCGCGGCCTCATAGCCCCGATAGTCGAGCCGGTAGCTGACGGCGTCCTCGCCCCATCCGCCGTCCTGATTCTGGACCGACACCAGCCAGTCGACCGCCTTCCGAATCATCGGGTCCTGATGGTCGACGCCGGCGGCGTTGAGCGCGCAGAGCACCGACCAGGTGCCGTAGATGTAGTTCAGCCCCCAGCGGCCGAACCAGGAACCTTCGGCAAGCTGGGTGCGGCGCAGATAAGCAACGCCGTCAACAACCGCCTTGCTGGTCTTTTCGGTCTCGCCGAGCTGCGCCAGCATCGAGACGCAGCGCGCGGTGACGTCCTCGGTCGGCGGATCGAGCAGCGCGCCGTGGTCGGAGAACGGGATGTTGTTGAGGTAATATTCGAGGTTGTTGACGTCGAAGGCGGCCCAGCCGCCGTCGCGGCTCTGCAAGCCCTCGATCCATTCGCGGGCGCGGGCAATCGCCGCATCGTACTCCTTGGTGCCGGTATGGCGGCGCGCCCGGTCCATCGCCATGACCACCACGGCGGTGTCATCGAGGTCGGGATAGTGGTCGTTGTTGTACTGGAAGGCCCAGCCGCCCGGCCGGACGTCGGGCGCCTTCACTGCCCAGTCGCCCTTGAAATCGAGCACTTGCCGCGGCTTCAGCCAATCGAGCCCCTGCTTGGCCTTGGCAAAGGTCTCCTCGCCGCCGACCTCCTCCAGCGCGTGGCAGGTCAGGGCAGTGTCCCACACCGGCGATACGCAGGGCTGGCAATAGGCCTCGTTGTCGCGGATCACCAGGAGCTTCTCCAGGCCGCGCCGCGTGGCGGCACGCGGCGGATAGTTCTCGTCCTTGCCGAGCGCGTCATACATCATCACGATGTTGGCCATCGGCGGATAGATCGCGCCCATGCCGTCCTCGCCGTTCAACCGCTCTTCGATGAAGGCGAGCGCGGCATCGATCGCACGCTGGCGCAGGCTCTTGGTAAATAGCGGCTCGACTACGCGCAGAACGCTATCGAGTCCGCGGAACAGCAGGAACCAGCCCCAGCTCTGATGCGGCGCCTTCGGCGGCATGCCGACCGACTTGGGATCCTGCAGGAACAGTTCGTCGAGGCCGACGCCCTTCGGGTTCTTGGCCCGCGGCTTCAGCGCGGCCAGGACCATCAGCGGCACCATCGTGGTGCGCGCCCAGTAAGAGATCTTGTTGATGTGGAACGGCGACCACATCGGCAGCAGCATGATCTCGACCGGCAGCACCGGCGTCGCGCGCCAGGTCACGATACCAAACAGCGCCAGCAGGAAGCGGGTGAAGACGTTGGAGCCCGCGGCTCCGCCGCGCGAACGGATCGCCTCGCGCGCTTTCACCATATGCGGCGCGTCGACGGAATCGCCGATCACCTTCAGCGCGAAATAGGCCTTCACGCTCGCGCTCATATCGAACGGACCGTCATGCACCAATGGCCAACCGCCATGGGCACCCTGCACACGGCGAAGGTAGTTGCCGATCTTCGCCTCCAGCCCGCTGTCGACGGGCTCGCCCAGATAGTGGCACAGCAGCACATATTCCGCCGGGATCGTGCTGTCGGCCTCGAGTTCGAACACCCAATGTCCGTCGGATTGCCGATGGCCGAGCAGCGCCTCGGTCGCCGTGGAGATGCTCTTCTCCAGTGCGATCGGATCGACGGTGGCGGTATCGTTGACGGCATCCATTTTGTTCGATTTCTCCTTCTCTTGAACGTGCTGCGGCTGCGTGCGCCGGGGTATGTCAGTGCCTCGCCAGGACCAGATCGGCGGCGCGGTCACCCGATCGCACCGATCCCTCGATCGTTGCCGGCAGTCCCGTATCAGTCCAATCGCCGGCGAGAAACAGGTTTTTATAGGCCGTGACCGCGCCGGGCCGCAGAGCGTGCTGTTCCGGCGTGGCCTCGAATGTGGCACGGCGCTCGCGCACGATCTGCCAAGCGGGCAATGGAGGCAATTCGCCGGAAATGCCGGCGGCCTTGCAGACATCGCGCCAGATCGCCTGGGCGAGTTCCTCGCGCGGCATGTCGACGAGACGATCGCCATTGCTGATCGTGACCGAGAGCCGCTGCGGGAACGCGAACAACCATTCGACGAGGCCGCCGATCACGCCGAGGATCGGCGCAGCATTGGGCGGCGGATCGAAGCGGAAATGCGCGTTCACGATGGCGCGGAATTTGGTCGGCGTCTTCAGGCCCGGCACCAGCGATGCCGCAGCGCGCGGCGGCACTGCGAGCACCACCGCGTCAGTGGGCGCCAGATCGATCGTATCGTCGCCGAATTTCAGCTCGCTGACATGATCGGACACCGTGCCGAACTGTCGCAGCTCATGGCCGAGCCGCACGCTCGAACCCCTCTCCTGCAGCAGCTTCACCGCGGGTTCGATCAGGACCGAGCTCAAACCGTCGCGCGCAATCAGCGGCCGGCAGGACTCGCCGCCGGCAAGCAGCGTCTCGCGTACGATCGCACCGGCCAATCCCGCCGAGCCCTCGGGCGGGTCGACATTGAGCGCGGCGAGCAACAGCGGCTGCACCAGACGATCGTACAGCGTGCCTTTGCATGCGATGGTATCGCCGACCCGCTTGTCGGTGCCGGCCCAGGCGATCGGCGCCAGCGCGAGGTAGTCGCGTAAGCTCGTGTCGGGAACCCGGCGCGCTTCGTCGAACACCCAGAGCGGCAGGCGGGAAGCGCCGAGATCGAGTTCCCAGCGCTTGCCGCTTGCAAGATCGACAAAGGGAAATTTCGCGCGTTCCGGCCCGACCAGCCCGGCTTCGGTGCCGATCGATTTTGCATAGGCCAGGGCATGGCGGTTGCCGGACAGCAACAGGTGATTGCCGTTGTCGATGGTGAGATTGGTCGCGGCGTCGAAATAAGAGCGGCAACGGCCGCCGGTTTGCTGCGTCGCCTCGTGGACGTGCACCGTGTAGTTCGCGCTCGAAAGGCGAACGGCTGCCGAGAGGCCGGAAATACCGGCGCCGATGATATGAACGGTCTTTTGCATCAGATGTCAGATGAACGCGTAACGAAGAAGAATGCCGATCTTTTGCATCTTGCCGACGCGAACGGGCTCGCGTGGCGTTGCAAAACCCCTGATGATCAGGAGATCGAGGATCGCGCCATAGTATTTCGACATGATCCGTGGCGCGCGCACCGCGCGCCGCGAATTACGCTTCATGATGTCATCCGCCTTCTCGAAATGTTTCTTCGCCCGGTCGGCAAGCGGCAGGCACACTTTCGGCAAGTTGCGCTCGGCGATCACCCGCTGGGGCTCGTTAGACGTAATGCCGGCATGGAGCAGCATCTCGCGCGGCAGATAGAGCCGGCCGAGGCCGGCGTCCTCGTCGACGTCGCGCAGGATGTTGGTGAGCTGCAGCGCCCGGCCAAGATGATGCGCGAGCAGGACGCCGTCCTCCTCGGGCAGGCCGAACACCCGCACCGAGAGCCGGCCGACCGCGCTCGCCACGCGGTCGCAATAGAGATCGAGCGTCGCCATGTCGGGGGCGCGGATGTCCTGCGGCACATCCATCTCCATGCCGTCGACGATAGCAAGAAAGTCCTCGCGCTTCAGGCCGAAGGACTTGACCGAGGCAACATAGTCCTTGAGCCGCGGCGGCGGATTGCCCTGGTACAGCGCATCGATATCGTCACGCCATTGCTGCAACGCGGCCAGCCGCTCGTCGCGCGGACCGTGGGAATCGGCGATATCGTCGACCTGGCGGCAAAAGCTGTAGATCAGGAACATCGCATCGCGCTGCGCGCGCGGCAGGATCCGCATCGCGGCGTAGAACGAACTGCCGGACGCGGTGGTGCCATAGTCTTCTGCGTTGGCCGCCGCCGTCTCAACGCTCATGCGCCGGCCGCCGTTTTTGACACCGGCCGGCGCCCGATGGCGCGACGGGCCAATTCGCCGGCGACGCCGCCGAGGCTGTTGCCGAGCATTTCGAGCGGACTGAGATGCACGCGCTCGCTGAGGGGATCGCGCACCTTCAGCATGTTCACGATCCTGTCGGCGAATGCCTGGATCACGGATATCTCCAGACCCAACCGCAGATCCTTCACCTCGGCGGCGAGCGACTTGCTTTCGGCAAGCAGCGTCTCGGTGCGCACCGCGAGCGCCTGCAGGCATTGCAGCAGCGACGGTGGAGACTTCGGCTCCCCGAGCATCTCGACGGTCGCGCCGGATGCGGCCAGCGCATCGCGCGGCAGGTAGATACGGTTGAGATTCTTGTAGTCCTTGGCGCAATCCTGCAGGTGGTTGTTGATCTGCAAGCCCGCGCATAACGCGTCCGACGCCGCCCAGGTGGACGTGCTCTCGCCGTGGACATCGAGCATGAAACGGCCGACCGGCATCGCCGAGTAGCGGCAGTAATGGATCACCTCGTCCCAGTTCTCGTAGCGCAGCTTTGTCACATCCATGCGGAACGCGACCAGCACGTCCAGCGCGTGGCGCGGCGGCATCGCTCGCTCGGCGAGTGCGCGGCGCAGGTTGACGGCTTCCTTTTGGGTATCACCCTCACCCAGGAGCTCCTTCTCGAGCAGATCGAGATAATGGAGCTTTTCGTCCGCTGGCAACGTTGCGTGGTCGGCGATGTCGTCGGCGGTGCGGACGAAATTATAGAACGAAAGGATCAGGGCGCGGTGACGCGGATGAATGATCCACGACGCGACCGGAAAATTCTCGTCGCGATGGGTCTTCCCGGATCGCAGTTCGCTCGCGCTTGTCATCAGGAACCGGCCACATTCGCCCTGGCTAAGGGCATGCGCCAGAAGTTGCGCATGCGGTGGATTGCGTGCCCCATATAGGGGAATACGCGACCAAAACCAATGCTGTATGGGCAATGTGCGCGGCGCCTGTGCCCAATATCACACAGTGGGCACAGGCTCTCTTGCGGCAATTTTTCGCGTGCAAAATACGGCGTTACTGCCCGTGGCTCTTCAATACCTGGTCGCAGGCCGCGCTGATCTTGGTGCGGTTCTCCTTCAGGCAGGCGAGGATGGTGAAATCGCCCTGATCGATCACCGCGCGGCAGTGCTTCTGAACGTCGCGGGTGCAGGCCTTCTGTTCCTCAGGCGTGCCGCTGCGCGATTGCTGCTGGGCGAAGGCGTCAGATGAAAACGGGATCGACAACAGCGCGAGGGCCAATAGAACTTTACGCATCGTATTCCTTCATTTTCGACAGCAAAAAACCCTGTTCCGGAAATTGCGTTTCGGCAGGACCCGGCGCGGATTTATTGGGATTTGCGCCGCCGCGTAGCAAAGCGACGAAGAAAGGACAAGCGCCGCTAAATGCGGCCAAATTTGCGGTGCTGTAAAGGGCCATCTAATCAGTTGAAAAACCAAGAAATTCCTTTCGATCACGGTTCGCTACAGACTGTTGCAGCGCAGGTGCCGATATCGGATGAACAGACATGACGTGAGATGCGGCTTGATTCTGTCGAGCAAAAATGGCCTGTTTCCCGCGATTCCGCCGGCTATGACAGGCAGGGTGGGTCGTTTGAACCTGTGGGATCGCGATCAACACTAAGTGTTCGATGCGGCGAGGCGTATCTTGAAGAAGGTCGTCGATTTTTGATGGGAAAACTCACAATGAAGCGGTTTGGTTTGGGCTTGTTCGGGCGCGCGATCGCGGCGGCCGGCATTGGCGCGGTGGTCATGTTGTCGGTCAGCGCGGGCAACGCCCAATCGTCGGGACCATTCGCTGGCTTTGACGGATCGTGGAGCGGTTCGGGCACCGTTGCGCTCTCCAACGGCACCACCGAACGGATCCGCTGCAAGGCCAGCTACAAGGTCAACGCCACCGGGCTTGGCCTGAAGCAGAGCCTGAATTGCGCCAGCGACAGCTATAAGTTCGACCTCTCCAGCGACGTAACGAGCCAGGGTGACCGCATCTCCGGCAACTGGAGCGAGAGGAGCCGCAACATCTTCGGCAACCTGCAGGGTACCGCAGGCGGCGGCCAGATCGAGGTGTTCGTCGAGGCGTCCGGATTCGCCGCCACGCTGAACCTGCGCGCCCACGGCAACAGGCAGGTCGTGCAGATCGACTCCAAGGGCGAGATCCGCGGCGTCAACATCACCCTGACGAAGGGCTGATACGGCCGCGAACTCTGTGGCCCGGGCGAAGCGACAGCGTAGCCCGGGCTACGACACTGTCGCAGCATCGTCCCAGCGCGCGCAGAAGGCCTCGATGTCGGTCGACTGGAATTCGCCCAGGCGCGCCATAATGGTTTCGAACGGCCAATCCCACCAGGCAATCCGTGCAAGCTGTGCCGCGATCTTGCGATTAAACCGCTCGCGGATCTGGCGAGCCGGCACGCCGCCGACGATGGTATAAGGCGCCACATCGCGCGTCACCACGGCGCCCGCCGCCAGCACGGCGCCGTCCCCTACCGTAACACCGGGCAGGACAATGGCGGCGTGGCCGATCCACACATCGTTGCCGATCACCACCCGATCGCCGCGCCGCTCGGCGAAGAAGCCGCGATCACGCTCGGCCGTCTCCGAGTAGTATTCGGGACAATAGGTGAAACGGTGCAGCGACGGACGGTCGATCGGATGGTTCGGTGCCCCGATCCGGACCTGCGCTGCGATGGCGCAGAACCGGCCGATCTCTGCATCCCCGACCATGCAGCCGGGGCCGAGATAGGAGAAATCGCCGAGCTCCGAATATTCGAGGGAGGTATCGCCGAGGATCTCGCAGCACTTGCCGATCGTGCTCTCGCGCAGCTTGACCGTCGGCTCGATGACGGTGTCGGCAATCTTCGGGCGCGGACGCGGCGCTTCATTCATTTTGATGTTTCCTTAAACGAGGCGCGGTCAGGACACTATGCCGTCGCGGGGCGATGACATGCCGCGCGCGTGATAGAACAGGTCGACCAGCTTGCCGCGCTTGCCGGCGAGCGAGAAGATATATTCCGGCGAGCCCACGTCCATTTCCGCGATCGCGACCTTCGCGATGCGGTCGACGCGGCTCGAACCGTGCTCCCAGATGAAGCCGACGCCAAGCCGGTGCGCGACGGCCTCGAGCATGCCCTCGCGCGTGTTCACGACGAGCGCGGGCGTCGGCTGCAGATTGGCGGCGCGAAACGCCTTATCGAGCGCGCGCTGCGCCGATGAATCGCGGTCGCGAAACACCAGCGGATATTGCACGAGGTCCGCGACCGCCACCCGCGCCTGACGGCTCAGCGCATGACCGGGATGGCAGATCGCCACCACGCGCTGCTGCACACAGGCTTCGCGGCGAAAGCGATTGCCGTCGGGCACTTCGGGAAGCACGCCGACGTCGACGCGCTGATCGACCACGGCTCCCACGATCGCCGACCAGCTGCCGATCTCGACATTGACTTGGATTTTCGGAAACAGCTTCCTGAACGTCGCGATCAGCGACATGCCCGGCATTGCATTGCCAAGCCCGATCCGCAATTCGCCGCCCGACACTTCGTCGCGCTGCTCCAGGATCGCAAGCGCATCCGTCTCGATCGCCTGGACCCGTTGTGTCGTGGCATAGAGCCGGCGGCACAGCGGGGTGGCCACCAGCGTCTGGCCGTGACGATCGAACAGCGCGACGTCGAATTCGGCTTCGAAATCGCGCACCAGTTGCGCCACCGCCGGCTGCGACACGCCGAGCCGCCGCGCCGCGCCCGCAAACGTTCCGCACTCGAACACCGCGTTCACCGCCCGCACGCGAGACCATGTCAAAGCCAATGTCGGTCACCCCTGGTTGCTGCGACACCGCGTCCGCAGGGCATCAAAGCAAAGCCTGCGATCAGCCTAAGAAAAGCTTTTGAACGTTATGTGACTGTCAGACCGCTTCCGTAACCCTGTGCACCAACGACACGGCTTGATGCACGGGGTAACATGGCAACGATCGAACTCAGCGCCATCAGGAAATCCTTCGACGGCACGGAAATTCTGAAGGGCGTCGACCTCAGGATCGAGGATGGCGAGTTCATCTCGCTGGTCGGTCCGTCCGGCTGCGGCAAATCAACGCTGCTGCGCGTGATCGCAGGTCTCGAGCCGCAGAACGCGGGCGAGGTCAGGATCGATGGCGTCGCTGCCGACGGGATCAGGCCGAGCGCGCGCAATCTCGCGATGGTGTTCCAGTCCTACGCGCTCTATCCGCACTTGAGCGCGTTCGACAACATCGCGGTGCCCTTGCGCATGCGGCGCCTCTCGGCGATCGAACGCCTGCCCCTCCTCGGCGCGCTGCTGCCGAGCCGGCGCCGCAAGGAACGCGGCATCCGCGAGGATGTGGCAAAAGTCGCCGAACAGCTCGAAATCGCGCATTTGCTCGCTCGCAAGCCGGCGCAATTGTCGGGCGGGCAGCGGCAGCGCATCGCGGTCGGACGCGCCATCGTGCGCCAGCCGGTGGCCTTCCTGTTCGACGAGCCGCTGTCCAACCTCGACGCCAAGCTGCGCGTTCATATGCGCGCCGAGCTCGCGCAACTGCACCGGCGGCTGAACACCACCTTCGTCTACGTCACCCATGATCAGGCCGAGGCGATGACGATGTCGAGCCGGATCGCCGTGATGATCGGCGGCGAGCTGGTGCAGGTCGGCACGCCCACCGACATCTACGACAACCCGCGCGATATCCGCGTCGCCGAATTCGTCGGCAGCCCGAAGATCAACATCCTGCCCGGACGGATCCGCGACGACGGCCGCGTCGAGGCGCTCGGTATCGCATTGCGATTGACGAGCCCTACCGCGCCGGGCCCCTGTCGGATCGGCGTGCGCCCCGAGCGGATCGAGCTCGGCGGCGGGCCGTTCTCCGGCCACGTCGTACACGTCGAGAACATGGGCTCGGAAGCGTTCGTGCATCTCGGCATCAATGGCAGCGACGCGCGTCTCGTGGCGCGTATCGACGACCCGAGACGATTGCCGCCGATCGCAACCCCGGTCTCATTCGGCTTCGCGACGGATGCCGTGCGCGCCTTCAACGCCGAGGGCAAACGGATCGAGGTCGAGATCGAGCACACCGAGCGCGTGCGGGAGCGGGCCATTGTCTGACGCCGCAACGATCGACACTACCGCCGTCGCCGCGCCGGCGGCGAGCGCAGCCCTGCGCAAACGCGACCACCGCGCATCGACGGCCTACGGCCTGGTCGCGCCGGCTTTCACGCTGATGCTGCTCATGCTGCTCGGCCCGCTCGCGAGCGTGATCGCGCTCTCCTTCACCGACTATCAGCTCGGCGCTCCCGCCTTCTCCTGGATCGGCCTTGCCAACTACCAGGACATGTTCGCCGACAGAGTGTTCTGGATCTCGCTGCGCAACACGCTGACCTATGTCGTGATCGTGGTGCCCGGCGCGGTGACGCTCGGGCTCGGCATCGCGCTTCTGATCGAAAGCGGCACCAGCCTGCGCAGCCTCTATCGCACCATCTATTTCCTGCCGGTCATGGCGACACTGATCGCGATGGCCGTGGTCTGGGAGTTCATGCTGCATCCGCAGTTCGGCCTGGTGAACGGGCTGTTGCGCGGCGCCGGGCTGCCGGCCTTTAGCTGGCTGCAGGACCGCGGCACCGCGCTCTATGCGCTCTGCGCGATCGGCATCTGGCAGGCGGTCGGCTTCAACATGGTGCTGTTCCTTGCCGGCCTGGTGTCGATCCCGAAGCAGCTCTACGAGGCCGCCGAGATCGATGGCGCCGCCAGCGCCTGGGCGCGGTTTCGCCTGGTGACCTGGCCGATGGTCGTCACCGGGCCGAGCACCAAGGGCGGGCCGTCGAAATCCACGGAGGTGCTGATCCACACCATGTACACTGAGGGATTCGAGTTCTTCCGCTCAGGCTACGGCGCCGCGCTCACAGTCGTGTTCCTGGTCTTCGTCCTCCTGCTCACCTTGATCAAAGCGAGGCTCGCCGATCGCGGCGTGCAATACGCATGAACAGTATCCGCACCATTCCGCTCTGGCCCGCCATCCGCCATTTGCTCCTGATCGCGGGCGCCGTGGTGCTGCTTGCCCCGTTCATCTGGATGATTTCCACGGCCTCAAAACCGCCGGAGGAAGTGTTCTCCAGCGAGCTGCACCTGATCCCGCATCATTTCGCGCTGTGGGACAATCTGAAGATCGCATTCGCCAAGGCCAATCTCTGGCGTTTCCTGCTCAACGGCGTGATCGTCACCATCTCGATCTTCGTGCTGCAGGTGCTGATCGCGCTGCCCGCCGCCTATGCGCTGGCGAAGCTGCGTTTCCTCGGCCGCGACACGCTGTTCGCGCTGGTGCTGTTCGGAATCCTGATTCCGCCGCAGGCCACTGCGATCCCGGTGTTCCTGCTGCTGCATAAGCTCGGCCTGCTCGACAGCTATGCGGCGCTCGTGCTGCCGTTCACGGTTTCTGTGTTCGGCATCTTCCTGATGCGCCAGTTCTTCAAGTCGGTCCCCGACGATCTCGTGGACGCGGCGCGCATGGACGGCATCTCCGAGTTCGGCATCGTCTGGCGTGTGATGCTGCCTGCCGCGATCCCCGCGGTCACCGCCTTCGGCATCTTCTCCGTGGTCGCGCACTGGAACGACTATTTCTGGCCGCTCATCGTGCTCAACAGCGAGCAACTGCGCACCCCGCCGCTGGCGGCGGCGCATTTCCGCAACAACGAGGCCGGCACCAATTACGGCCCGCTGATGGCGGCCGCGATGGTGATCATCGCGCCGCTCCTGATCGCCTTCCTGCTCGCGCAGCGTCGCTTCATCGAAGGCATCACGCTGACCGGAATCAAATAACGCCGTCACCTCAAACAGGAGCCTGTCCTATGCTGAAATCGTGGATCGCCGCAGCCGTGCTGTCGCTTGCCGCCAGCGCGTCGCTGGCACAAACGCAGACCGAGATCGTGCTGCAATATCCGTATCCGGAACTGTTCGCCGAGACTCACAAGCGCATTGCCGAAGAGTTCGCCAAGGAGCGGCCGGACATCAAGATCACGCTGCGCGCACCTTACGAATCCTATGAGGACGCTACCCAGAAGGTGCTGCGCGAAGCGGTCACGAACCAGATGCCCGACGTCACCTTCCAGGGCCTGAACCGCATCCGCGTGCTCGTCGACAAGAACATCCCGGCCCAGCTCGACGACTACATCGCCGCCGAGAAGGATTTTGACCGCAAGGGTTTCCACCAGGCGATGTTCGACATCGGCACCGCCAGCGGCAAGATCTATGCCCTGCCCTTCGCGATCTCGCTGCCGATCGTCTATGTCAATCTCGACCTGTTGAAGGAGGCCGGCGGCGATCCCAACAACCTGCCGAAGACCTGGGACGAGCTGATCGCACAAGCGAAGAAGATCAAGGCGCTCGGCCCTGACATCAACGGCGTGACCTATGTCTGGGACATCACCGGCAACTGGCTGTGGCAGGCTCCGGTGTTCGCGCGCGGCGGCACCATGCTGAATACCGACGAGACCAAAGTCGCCTTCGACGGTCCCGAAGGGCAGTTCGCGATCCGCATGCTCGCCCGCCTCGTCAATGAAGGCGGCATGCCGAACCTCGACCAGCCCGCGATGCGCGCGGCCTTTGCCGCCGGCAAGACCGGTTTCCACATCACCTCGACCTCCGATCTGAACAAGGTCACCCAGATGATCGGCGGCAAGTTCGAGCTCAAGACCCACACCTTCCCCGACGTCGCATCGCCGAACGGACGCCTGCCGGCGGGCGGCAATGTCGTGATGATCCTGTCCAAGGACAAAGCCAAGCGCGAGGCGGCATGGGAAGTCGTGAAGTTCTGGGCCGGTCCGAAGGGCGCGGCGATCATGGCCGAGACCACCGGCTACATGCCCGCCAACAAAGTCGCCAACGAAGTCTACCTGAAGGACTTCTATAGCAAGAACCCGAACAACTACACTGCAGTGAGCCAGATGGCGCTGCTCACCAAGTGGTACGCGTTCCCCGGCGATAACGGCCTCAAGATCACGGACGTGATCAAGGACCACATGAACTCGATCATCAGCGGCGCGCGCTCCAAGGAGGCCGATGCCGTGCTCTCCGAGATGACCGCCGACGTGCAGAAGCTGCTGCCGAAGACATCAGGCGCGGCGCGCTAAAGCATGATCCGGAAAAGTGTGAAGCGGTTTTCCCTCGCGACAAACGCGGAGCGTTTGCGCGGAGATCATGCTCAAACAATAGCCTAAAGCGCGATGATGATTCATCCTCATCTCATCGCGCTTTAGGACCTTTCGAAACCCGCTGCGGGGCGTATCATGCGCCTCGCAGCTCATTTTGCGGAGCGCCCCCAATGAAACTCATCCATATGAGCGATATCCACCTGACTGCGCCGGGCTCGACCATCGGTGGCCGCGATCCGCGGAAGAACTTTGAACGCGCGCTGACCCACATCCTCAGGGATCACCATGATGCCGAACTGATGGTGATCACCGGCGACCTTTCGGATTGGGGCGACCGCGACGACTATCGGTGGCTGAAGCAACGCCTTGAGCAGTTCCCGATCCCGGTGCGGCTGTGCATCGGCAACCACGACAACCGCGCCAACTTCCTCAGCGTGTTTCCCGACCTCGCTGGAGAAGGCGGCTTCGTGCAGGGCGTCCATGATTTGCCCGCCGCGCGCTGCCTGTTCCTCGACACTGCCCAACCGGAAACGCACGCCGGCCGCTATTGCGACGAACGGCTCGGCTGGCTCGCGGCGCGGCTTGCTGAGCATGACGGACCGTTCCTGCTCTTCATGCATCACAACCCGATGCCGACGCATATTGCGCCGCTCGATCAGATCCGTCTGCTCGATGACGCCGCCTTCCGCCGATTGGTGGCGCGGCATCGCGAGCAAATCCGGCATATCTTCTTCGGCCATTGCCACCTGCCGCTCGCGGGATCGGTCGCCGGCATTCCCGTCTCCTCGCTGCGCGGCACCAACCATGCGAGCTATCCGCTGTTCGCCGAAACAGAGGTCCTGTGCGCGTCGGATCTGCCTGAAGCCTACGGCGTTGTGTTCTTGGGCGAGGATTACGTCACCGTACACATGGTGGAATTCGGCTACGACGGTCCGCTCCGCATCGAGGGTTCGCCCGACTATCAGACCTGGAACCGGGAGACCATGGTGCGATGAAGTTTGTCGTCCTGACCGATACCCATTTCGTCGCTAGCGGCCGCAGGATCTACGGTCTCGATCCGGCGGAGCGGCTCGCGGCCGCGATCACCTGCATCAACCGTGACCATCCCGACCTTGCCTTCGTCATCGTCACCGGCGACCTCGCCCATTGGGGCGAGGACGCGGCTTACGAGCATCTTGCCAACGTGCTGGCGCGCCTGAACGCGCCGACCATCCTGATGATGGGCAATCACGACCGCCGCGATACGTTCGGCCGCTATTTTCCTGGCGTTGTCAGAGACGGCGACGGCTTTGTGCAATCCATGCAGGTGTTCGACGCCGCGACCATCGTCGCCCTCGACACGTTGAACGAGGCGGCTCCGAACCATGAGGGCCTGCTCTGCGAGCGCCGCCTCGCCTTCCTCGAGCATGCGCTGACCTCAGCGCCGAACGACCGTCCGCTGCTCTTATTCCAGCATCACCCGCCGTTCGACACCGGCCTGCGCTACATGGACACCATTCGCCTTGCGAATCCGGACGCCGAGTGGGAGGTGATCGCGCGCACGCGCCGGCCGGACTACCTGTTCATGGGCCATCTACACCGGCCGATCGCAGGACTCTGGAATGGCGTCCCCTTCCACATCCAGCGCGCGCTGGCGCACCAGGTCGCATTTGACCTCGATACCGAGGGCCACATTCCCGGCTCGCACGAGGCGCCGGACTATTCGCATGTCACGGTGAGCAGTGGACAGATCGTGATCCACCAATGCTCGTTCATGTATGTCGGGCCGAGGTTCTCGCTGCACGACAAGGCGGCGCTGAATGGGGCTCTGGGGTAGACGATTTGCTTTCCTTCACCTCCACGCTCGCGGGGTGCAGTTCGTAGCCCGGGTGAAGCGAACGCGTAACCCGGGACATCAGCATCAGCGTTCCGCGCGGCCCCGGGTTACGCTGGCGCTCCACCCGGGCTACAGTTACTGCATCACTCCGCAGCCTTCGCCTGCGGCGGTGGCGTGGCGGTGCCGCGCAATTTCTCCGACAGGTTGATCAGGAACATTGCGGTCGGCCGGAGGATGAAGAGGTCGGCGACGAGGGCTGCGATCATCGAGAAGGCGGAGAGCCAGCCGAACAGGCGCAGCGACGGCAGGTCGGAGAACACGGTCACCACCAGGCCGCAGGCCAGCACCACCGTGGTCAGGATCAGCGCGGGTCCGACCAGCACGGTCGCGCGCTCCACCGCGAGCGCGGCGCTGATGCCGGGCTTGCGCTCGAGCCTCAAGCGATTGAGGAAGTGGATGGTCGCGGAGAGGCCGAGGCCGAACGATACCGTCAGCGCCACCACGCTCGCAAACTGCAGGCCTTCGCCGAGCAGCCACAACACCGTGCCCGACAGCACCACCGGGAAGATGCCCGGCAGGATGCAGGAGAACATCACGACGACGGAGCGGAAGGCGAGCCCGATGAAGATCGCGACCAGGGCGAACTCGATCGTCAGCCCGTGGTTGAGCTTCTCGATCATGCTGGCGCTGTTGCGCGCGGCGATCGCCGACAGCCCGGTGACGGCGATCTCGTAGCCGGGATGTTCGGCGCGCGCCTTGTCGAGCGCGTGATCGAGCTTGTCGACCACCGGCAGGATCTCGCTTGAATCGAGATCGGGCACGCGACCGGACACCACCACGGCATCCTGATTTGCGGAGATGAAGCGCCGCACCAGATGTTCGGGGATGACGCTGACATATTCCTTCAGCGTCGCCACGTCGGTTGCACCCGCCTTCTCGGCGAGCCAGCGGCGCAGCGTTTCCAGCGACCAGACGTTGCCGACGCCGGCCGCGCCTTCGACCGTGGAGTGAACCTCAGCGATCACCTTCAAGGTCTCGGGCGCGTAGAGCGAAGCGCCCTTCGGGAATTCGATCAGGACGTCGATCGGATTGGCGCCGGTCAGCTTGGCGTCAAGCCGATTGCTGGCCTCGACCGCCTGCTGCTTGTTCGGCACCTGGTCGGCCAGCCGATAGCGCGGCTCGAGATTGGCATAGATGATGCCGAGCCCGCCGACGAAGATCAGCGCGACCAGGCTGAACAGCCCGGGCCGGCTGACCATGCGGACCGCGATCCAGTAGCAGAAATTGCGCAGCGCCTGCACGCCGGCATCGGCGCTCTGGAACTTGACCGCGAAGATGCGCTCGTTGCGCACGAACAATACGCCGAATACCGGCACCAGCGACAACACCGCGAGCAGCGCGATGATGGTGGCGGCCAAGCCCGCCTCGCCGAATTTGCGGATCAGGTCGGAATCGGAGAACTGCAGCGCGATAAAGGAAATGCCGGCGGTCGCGTGCGTCAGCACGCAGGCCGGCCCCACCACCCGCACGGCATTGGTGAACGCGCTCAATTTGTCCTGCCCTGCGATCAGCCGGTCGCGCGCCGCGAAGGTGAGCTGCATCGAGTCGGAGAAGCTGATCACCATGATGAGCGGCGTCATCACGTTCAGGAACATGTTGAGATTGAAATTGGCCCAGCCGAGGGCGCCGAGCGCGAGCAGGATCGCGATCATCGGCGGGAATGCCGCCACCACCATGAAGGAGATCTTGCGGAAGAAGATGATCGCGATGATGCAGCCGGCAAGGATGCCGAGGACGTTGTAGGTCAACCCGTCGCGTTCGACCGCGTTGCGGATCTCGAGCTGCATCACCGGCACGCCGGAGAGCTGGGCATTGAGGCCGCTGCCGGAGAGATCGTCGGCCATCACCTTGCGGATCTCGCCGACTGCTGTGGTCAGCTTATTGCTCGAGACCACTTCGGGATCGAGCGACAGCACGACCAGGGCCAGCGTACCGTCCTCCGACAACAGCTTGCCGCGAATGATCTCGTTGGATTTCACCGTCTCGACGAACTTGTCGTAGGCGGCGCCTTCCGGCAGTTCATTGGGGAATAGCGCCGCCGGCAGTTTGCCGGGCTCCGGCGCCTGCCGCGCCGAGAACAGCGAGATCAGGCCGCGCACCCCGTCGACCAGTTGCAGGTCGGTGACCATGTCGCGCAATTTCTCGAGGTTGTCGCGCGCCAGCAGCGTCTTGCCCTCGACCACGACCAGCACGTCGAACTCGGTCGCCGGGAAGCGCTTCGTCACCTCCTCATATTGCTTGTAGTCCTTGGTGTTGGAACGGAACAGTTGCGACAGCGAATCGTCGATCTTGATTCGCTGGACGCCGAACACGGCCGCGATCATCAGCGCGACCAGGACGATCAGCGAGACGACCGGCGCCTTGACCGCGATCAGCCCGATGCGCTCCAGCCCGAAAGCGATACTGGCCCCCTGCGGCGGCTCCTCGACCTTTCCGACGTGGACCTGACTTTCGGAATTCTTTTCGAGCATGCCCTGTCCAGTTCTGAAATCGGCGCGAATTGTCTAGCTTGGGTTTTCCGGGCGTGCACAACGCTCTACGGTCGCTTCCAATCGGGGCTAGCCCTTGAAAATACGGAAGTATTGACCGTCGCCGGTTTTACAGGCCCCTCCGGCGCCTCGCAAGCACAAGGGAGAGGTCAAATCAGCGTGTGCGGTACAAAAATCGCCATTAAGTATCTGATTTGTCACAGCGCACGAACGGATCGGACTGAAGCAGTCCCGCTCTCATCTCTTTGTTCGAACGTGATCTTTTCGGAAGGCCGGTCCCGCCTCCCCGATCGTCAGCTCAGGACGCGCCGAGCTGCGGCGGAATGCCTCCGCTCTCGTCCTTCAAGGCAACGCCGGTGACTTCGCGGCTCAGTCCCTCGCGGACCAGCCACGCGATTCGGTATGCCGCTTCCGCGTAGGTGAGGCCCGCGCGGTGAATGTTGGAGATGCAGTTGCGTTCCGCATCGGTGCGGCCGATCCGCGGCGCGAAGGTCAGGTAAGCGCCGAGGCTGTCGGGCGCGGACAGGCCGGGCCGCTCGCCAATCAGCACCAGGACCATGCGCGCGTTGAGAAGCGCGCCGATTTCGTCGCCCAGCGCAACCCGCGCGCCCGACGCGATCACGGTCCCGCCGATATCAATCCGGCCGGCCGCAAGCTGCGGCAATAGATGGCGTACCAGTTCGACCGCATGGACATTGACCGCGGTCGGCGACAGGCCATCGCCGATCACAAGAGCGAGTTGGCTGGGCGTGCTGCCGTGGCTCTCCAAGGCGCGCCGCGATTCGGGATCGAGCATGCGTCCCAGGTCGGGACGCCTGAGGTAGTCGCGGCGATCGCCCGCCTGGCTCGATACCTGAATCGGCTGCAGGCCGAGTTCGTTCAATCCCGCAATGAGGCCATTGAGATCGAAAGCCGCATGAACGGCATCGCGCGCACGGGCATGGTCGAGCGTGAAGCTCAGCAGCGCCTCGGTCGGCAGGCTGGAGCCGGAACGGCCGAGCCCGACGCGCGCCGGCGTCAATGCCCGCAGGCGCGTCAGCGAAAGGGGCGGCTGCGCCGGTGGCTTCATTTCAGGCTACTCGGCGGGCACGGAAGCTTCGCGCAGCCGGATCGAATAGTTCGACGCGTTCTGCTGGCCGCTCGAGGCCGCACGCGCGAACGTGATCAGGTGATGCGCGATCATCGAAGATGCGATCAACCCCTCGATGTCGCCGCGGCGAAGCCGCCCGAGCGCGAACTTCCAGAACGTCCGCCTGTAGTCGCCGAGCACGCCGACCTGCCAGAAGATGTTGCGCAGCATGATCAACCCGCGCTTGATATTGGCCCAGCTCTTCCTTTCCGGGCTGACAGGCACCTTCACGCGGTGGGCGTAGGTGTAGTCGCATTGGTGCTCGTAGCGCGCGAACAGCTTTTCGGGCTCGTAGGCCACCTCCATGCACCGCTTCCAGGAGCTGATGACCTCATCATAGGGCAAAAGGAACTCGACGTTGGAGTCGCGGCTGTCGTCCTCGACCAGCCGTCCCTCGCGTTCGAGCCGATCCCAGAGCGGCGTCTTCGGCAGCGCCTGCAGCAGGTTGATCGTCAATAGCGGAATCCGGGATTCATCGACGAAAGCAAGCAGCGCGTCCGCGGTCTCGGGCTTGTCGGTGTCCAGGCCCATGATGATGCCGGAGACGACCTCCATGCCGTAGGAATTGATGGTCTGAACGCCTTCGAGGATCGGGACCATCATGTTGTGGTCCTTGTGCATCGCCTTCAGCGCGTCGGGATCGGGCGTCTCGATACCGCAGAAGATGGTGACGAAGTAGGCTTCGCGCATCTTCTCGAGGATCTCGGGGCGCTTGGCGATGTTCAGCGTCGCCTCGCAGGCGAGCCGGACGACGTAACCGGTCTTCTTCTGCCACTCGATCAGATGCGGCAACAAGTCCAGTGTTGCCTTGCGGTTGCCGATGAAATTGTCGTCGACGAAATAGACCGTGTCGGTCATGCCGCATTCGCGCAATCGGTCGAGCTCGGCGATGATCTGTTGCGGCGTCTTCAGGCGCGGGTTGCGGCCGTAGAGGCCGGGGATATCGCAGAACTCGCACTGATAGGGGCAGCCGCTGGAGAACTGGATGCTGCCGAGGAAATAGCGTCGTGTCTCCGCAAGCTCGTAGGCCGGGATCGGGAACTCCGTCATCGGCACACGGTCCATGGTCTTCAGAACCACCTGCTCAGGTGGGCGCGACGGATCGCGGGCGAGCCGCGCGATCAATTCATTGGTGGCGTCGCCGAGCTCGCCGACGTGGAGATAGTCGAACGACGGATAGTAGTCCGGGCAGGCGCTGACTGAGGGGCCGCCAAGGGCGACGGCAAGATCGAAGGCATGCGCCCGACGGCAAATGTCGTTCATGTGGTGGCGCTGGATGTGCATGCCGCTGACGAACACCGCCTCCGCCCACTCGAAATCTGCCTTGCTGGCGGGACGGATGTTCTCGTCGATGAAGCGGACCTGCCAGTTTTCCGGCAGATAGGCGGCGATCAGCAACAGCCCCTGTGGCGGCATGAAAGCCTTGACGCCGTCGGTCAAGGGATAGGCGTATTCGAACGTACCGAACGCCGATGTGTAGCGCGGGAAGACGCAGAGGATGCGTCGCGCCGTCTCGATGCCCTCAGCTCTCATCAAAACTTCCTCAAGACGAGCCTAAACCAAATGTAAGCACGGCATCGAACGCTGGGCCAGAAATTCTTCAAGATTGTGGCAGCGCACACGGGCAGGGAACGGCTCGTTGCCAAAGAGCACTGCGAGAGGGAACGCCGAGTTTCAGGCGATCAGCCGCGAGGCAAATTCGGGCAGCAGCCCTGCACGATCGGTAAGCCGGAAGTCGTTTCCCGCGAGCCCGGCGCGGAGCAGCCAGTCGTCGAATTCGGGCGCCCGCTTGAGACCGAAGACGTCCCGGATATAGAGCGCGTCGTGGAACGACGTCGACTGGTAGTTCAGCATGACATCGTCGGCGCCAGGTACCCCCATGATGAAGGTGACACCGGCCGCGGCCAGCAGCGTCAGGAGATTGTCCATGTCGTCCTGGTCGGCCTCGGCGTGGTTGGTGTAGCAGACGTCGACGCCGAGCGGCAGGCCGAGCAGCTTGCCGCAGAAATGATCCTCGAGGCCCGCGCGAATGATTTCCTTGCCGTCATAGAGATATTCCGGGCCGATAAAGCCGACCACGCTGTTCACGAGCAAAGGATCGAAAGCACGGGCGACCGCATAGGCTCTAGCCTCGCAGGTCTGCTGGTCGACGCCGTGATGGGCGCCCGCCGACAGCGCCGAGCCCTGCCCGGTCTCGAAATACATGACGTTGTCACCGACCGTGCCGCGGCGGAGCGACAGTCCCGCCTCGCGCGCTTCGCCGAGCAGCGCAAGATCGACACCGAAGCTGCGGTTGGCGGCTTCCGTTCCGGCGATCGACTGGAATACCAGATCGACCGGCAGGCCCTGCCCGATCAGCCCCAAGGTTGTCGTCACATGGGTCAGTACGCAACCCTGGGTCGGGACCGAAAGGCGCGTGATGATGTCGTCAAGCAGCCTGAGCAGGCCGCCGATGACATTGGGATCGTCGCTCGCCGGATTGATGCCGATGCAGGCGTCGCCCGATCCGAGCAGGAGGCCATCGAGGATCGAGGCGGTGATGCCCCTGACGTCGTCAAAGGGATGGTTGGGCTGCAGCCGCGTGCTCATCTGGCCGCGCAACCCGATGGTGTTGCGGAAGCGGGTCGTCACCTCGCATTTCTTCGCAGCCAGGATCAGGTCCTGGTTGCGCATCAGTTTCGACACTGCGGCCGCCATTTCCGGCGTGATGCCGCGGGACAGCTTCTGCAGCGCATCGGTGCTCGCGGCATCCGACAACAGCCAGTCGCGAAAGCCACCGACGGTCAGTGACGAGATGACGGCAAAGGCTGCGGCATCATGGGTGTCGAGGATCAGGCGGGTGACCTCGTCGTCCTCGTAGGGGATGACCGCCTCGTTCAGGAACTGCTTCAGCGGCACATCGGCGAGCGCGACCCGCGCCGCGATCGTCTCCTGCGCACTTCCGGCCGCGATCCCGGCAAGGCGGTCGCCGGAGCGCGGCGGCGTGGCCTTGGCGAGCAGGTCGCGCAGATCGCCGAATACGTAAGAGGTGGCACCGATGACGTGGCGATAGACCATGAGGGATTCCCGCGCGCCGGCCGCGCTTCATTGGATCAACAGTCTATCACCATGCAAGAACCGGTGCCGACCGGCTATCCGGCCCGGTCCCACCTGGGCTACCTCGCCACCGGATGCAATGCGGGAAACTTCGCGCATTAAGAAATTGTCCACCAAAATTCAGGATGATTTTACCGGCCGTTGGTGCTCCCCGGCCCATCTGGAGTGCCCCGAATGGCTGAAATCATAACCTCTCCCCGCCCCATCCCTGTCCGCGCCATGGCGTCCCGGCGTTCCCTCGCTGCCAAGCTGTATGCGATCTTTGCACTGTTCGCGGTGCTGACCGCGGCCATCACCTTCCTGTCCGACCACAACAGCCGCCGGAACGCAGAGCTCACGGAGGCCGTGGAGACGGCGAGCCGCGCGGCGCTGAATGTCGAGCGGGTCAATTCGCTCGTCTATGCGGCGGTGATGGAATCCCGCGGCATCTACATGTCGACGGATCCGGCCACGGTGAAGAAATACGGCGATGGGCTGCTCAAGTTCAACGAGCGCATCCTCGCCTTGGTCAAGAACTGGGAGCAGATCGTCCAGGCCGACGATGCCGAGCAGTTCGCCAATTTCAAGAAGCGCATCGAGCAGTTCGTCGACTTTCGCAAGGAGCTCGCGCGCCGTGGCGTCGAGATCGGCGCCGCCGCGGGCCGCGAATGGGGCGACAATGACGCCAACCGTGACGTGCGCACGGCGCTGAACAAGGATCTGGAGGCGCTGTCGAAGGTCTATGCCGAACGCAGCAGGAAGCTGGCGCAGGAGACCGACGCCAACCGCACCATGGCGCTGGTGCTGACCGGCCTCGGCGGCCTGGCGCTGGTTCTGGTGGTGCTCGGCGTCCTGATCATTTCGCGCTCGGTCGTCCGCCCGCTTTCCGCGATCACCACCACGATCAGGCAGGTCGCGGCAGGCGAGGAGAACGTCGCAGTTCCCCACACTGGGCGCGGCGACGAGATCGGGGCGCTGGCGCGTGCGATCGAGATCTTCCGGGAGGCGATGCAGCGCAACCGCAACCTCAATTCCCAGGTGCTGCAGGAATCGCAGGCACGCGACGAGCGCTCCAGGCACATCGAAGCCTCTGTGGAAGCGTTCCGCGAGGCGATCGGCGCCGTGCTGCGCGCAGTCAACGACAATGCAGCCTCGATGCGCGATACCGCGCAGGCCATTGCCAGCGTCGCATCGGATGCCAGCGATCGCGCGGTGACGGCCGCCGGCGCCACCACGCAGGCCGCGGGCAATGTCTCCGCGGTCGCCAGCGCCGCCGAAGAACTGTCGGCCTCGGTGCAGGAGATCGGCCGCCAGGTCCGCCAGTCCGCCGGCGCGGTCGAACAGGCCGGCCAACGCACCGACAAATCGGTCGCCGAGATCGAAGGACTTGCCGCCGCGACCCAGCGCATCGACGGCGTGCTCACGCTGATCCGAGCGATCGCCGAGCAGACCAACCTGCTCGCGCTCAACGCCACCATCGAGGCCGCCCGCGCCGGTGACGCCGGCCGCGGCTTTGCCGTCGTTGCCCATGAGGTCAAGGCGCTGGCGGAACAGACGGCGAAAGCCACCGTCGACATCGGCGAGAATATCGGCATGATCCAGGCCTCGACGCGCAATTCGGTCGAGGCGGTGCGCGAGATCGGCAATGCCGTCCGCGAGATCAACGCCGTGACATCGAATATCGCAAGCGCCGTCGGCGAGCAGGATGCCGCGACGCGCGAAATCTCGATCAATGCGCAGGCGGCCGCGCAAGGCAATGATACGCTCGTGGTCAATATCGGCTCGCTCAGCGAAGCGATGGGAAAGACATCCGTTGCGGCCGAATCCGTGCTTGCCGCCTCCGGTGATTTGACCGCGACGGCGGAGACGCTGTCGCGCGAGGTCGAGAAATTCTTTCGTAATTTGCGCGCCGATCCGGTCAAGGGCGCGCGCAAGAGCGCCTGATCAATTCGCGCTTTGCTCGCCCACAATTCTGGGCAACAGCAGTTGAATGCGTGTGCCGCTGCCCACCTTGCTATCCAGCCTGATCCGTCCTCCCAGGCGCTCGGTCACGATGTTGTGGACGATGTGCAGGCCAAGGCCGGTCGCGCCTTCGTGGCGGCGGGTCGTGAAGAAGGGATCGAACGCCCGACGCCTGGTCCCGGCGCTCATCCCTGAGCCGTTGTCGGCGAACACCACCTCGACATGATCGGCTCCCGCGGCGCGCACGGTCAGATCGACGGCACCACGGCGGCCGTCCGGAAACGCGTGCGCAATGACATTGAACGCCAGATTCGTCAGGACCTGCCCGTAAGGACCGGGATGGCTGTTGATCCGAAGATTTGGCTCGCACCATGCATTCAATGAGATGCCGCGCTCCTGAAACTCGGGACGCAGGTTCGACAGGATCCGTCCCGTCAATTCACCAACATCGAATTCGCGTCGTTCGGATTGATCGTCGTCGGCTGCGACCTGCTTGAACGCGCTCACCAGTTCGGCCGCGCGATTGAGGTTCGTGACAAGCTGGTGCGATGCATCGTTGATCGCGTCGACGAACTCGGTCAGCGTCGAACGGCGGAGCCCGCCGCGCGCGGCTTCGGCCGCAAAGCGCTCGGTCCTGCGCTGAAGCGACGAAGCAACCGTCAGGCTGATGCCGACGGGATTGTTGACCTCGTGGGCAACGCCCGCGACCATCCGGCCAAGCGCAGCAAGCTTCTCGGCTTCAACCAGCGAAGCCTGGGCCTCTCGCAGATCTTGCAGCGCGGCCTCGGCCGCGTCGCGGGCCTGCCGAAGCGCCTGTTCGCTGCGCTTGCGCTCGGTGATCTCCTCCGCCGCGACGTTGATGGCGACGATCTGGCCGCTCGGCGCACGCAACGGGTGCCAATACGTCACCCAGAAACGCTCATCGACCTGATCGGCCCGTTGACCGGCGACTTCGACGCCGATCACCGGTTCGCCGGTCTCCATGATCGACTGCACGATCTGCTCGACCGAGTCGGCCAGCGCAGGCACGCAATCCCTGACGGAGCGTCCGAGATGATATTCGACGGACAATCCGCATATCTCGGTAAGACGTTGATTGATCTGCAGATACCGGCAGTCTGGAGACAGGCATGCAAGCCCGATCGGCGCCGTGTCATAGACCAGTTGCAGCGCCGGCTGCGGGAACAACATGACGGCCGCTGGTTCGCCCCCCGGCCTCGCATTTGCAGTATTCGACGCCACGCCTCCCCTGCTGCCAAGTAGGCCAACTGCTGGAAGCACAGACTTGTTCCGATCAACGGAACCGATTCAACGACGCTTTCCTAGCTCGGTCGCGCGCTCAGCGGTGTGCAACCTACAGGATG
The DNA here is from genome assembly GCF_055456055.1 of Bradyrhizobium sp. LeoB3. Taxonomy (NCBI): domain Bacteria; kingdom Pseudomonadati; phylum Pseudomonadota; class Alphaproteobacteria; order Hyphomicrobiales; family Nitrobacteraceae; genus Bradyrhizobium; species Bradyrhizobium sp. LeoB3. Next base: position 27,154 of record NZ_JBVBEF010000032.1, on the reverse strand, counting down.
ACCGCGCATCATGAATGATGGCGAGACGGGGAAACGGGTGACCGCAACACACACCGGAAGCCGACGTGGCTCGTGGAGGCATCAACCGCCTCCGGGTGCCGCGCAGCGGGACGATAGCGGCGGCTGTAATTCGGCGCGGAAAGATGCGAACCGCCCTTGAGCACCTTGCGTGGGATGCGGGCCCGCGCGCGCGCCGGATCGTAGCTGGCCTCCTTGCGGCCACCGACGGGATTATGCGGGACGCCGTGCTGCGCGTCGGCCTCGTGGTGTGCCGACCACCAATCGGTTGTCCACTCCCAGACGTTGCCGATCATGTCGTGGACGCCATAGCCGTTCGGCGGGAACGCCGTCACCGGCGAAGTACGGTCATAGCCGTCCTCGCAGAGATTCTGCACCGGGAAATTGCCTTGCCAGGTATTGGCCATGTGGACGCCGCCGGGCATCAGGGCGTTGCCCCAGGCGTATTCCTCATCCTCGAGCCCGCCGCGCGCGGCAAATTCCCACTCCGCTTCCGTCGGCAATTCCTTTCCGACCCATTTCGCGTAAGCCAATGCGTCGGCGTAAGTGATGTGCACGACCGGATGACTGCCGAGCACGTAGATGTGGGTCTTGGGGCCGTATGGATGGCGCCAGTTGGCCCCAGGCATGAACGTCCACCACTGGCTGGTGTCGCGCAGATCGCGCACCCGCCGCGGCGCCGTGAAGACGAGCGAGCCTGCCTGGCGCATGTCCGGCGGTGCATCAGGATCGTTCGCGGGACCGGGCGGAATCTCCGCCGCAGTGATGTAGCCGGTGGCGAGCACGAATTCGCGAAACTGCCAATTGGTAACGGGGGTTCGGTCGATCCAGAAACCGCCGACCGTCACGCGATGCGATGGCGCTTCTTCGGGGTAGTGATGATCCGATCCCATCCTGAACGTGCCGCCGGGAATCCAGACCATGTCCTCGGTCCTGATATCATCCGGCTGATAGTTGCTGCACTCGGTCTCTGCCCGAAACATGGCGCCAGCTTTGCGCGGTGTCGCGCCCCTTCCGGTTCAAGCGCCGCCAGCCCAGCGGCAACAACAGGTGAGCCCCTCTTCTTGTCGTGTGCGAGAGCTGCCGTGAGCGCAGCCGCTCCCGTGGCCTGCGACGCGGTCCAACACGACCTCATCACGTGCCTGCTCTGGTTGTGGACCAAAGGATAGACCAACTCCGCAGGCCTGTGATGTGCAGACTGTGCCAATTTTCGGCAAGCTTGCTTACAGCCGCCACGCGAACCCGGCCGATCTCCTGCGGTTGGTAAAACGCGTTCGCGAAAATCGAGAGAAAAATTACCGCCGCACAACCGCCATCGCGAAACCCGAATCGGCAGGACAATCGGTGTCCTGGTGTGGCAGGAACTTCACCGTCCTCCGGCTTGTTGCCGGGACCGGCACTGCCCCAGCGTGCGTGGGGGAAGCGAAGATGGCGCAACATCTTTCGGTGAACATCTCCAACCTCGATGGCTTCGAGGGCATGCATCAGGGCGTCAAGGGCAGCCATGTCGACGTCATGCAGATCGGACGTGGCAGGATGCGCGGGACCCTGTCTCATGTCGGCATCGGGGATTTCTCGCTGAGCATCGGCTCGTTCAATCTCGGCCTGCGCACGCAGCGCATCTCGACCGATGACCGGCTGATCGTTGGAATGCTGCTTGATGCCGAAGACCGTGTCACGCACTGGTCGTTCGACATGCGTCCGTCCGACGTCCTGGTGATCCCGCCGCTGGTCGAGCATGATGGGATCTTCCACGGCGCATCCACTTATGCAGCGGTCCGACTCGATCTCGCTCATCTCGGCTCCGTGTTCGGCGGCGACGCGCGGCTCAGCGATCCCGCCCATTGGCTGGAAAAGAGCTACTATCGCACGAGCGATGCGATCGGCATGGTCGCGGCCCGCCGCCTGCCCCAGATCGTTTCAAGTCTCGCCCGGCACGAGGCGGTGCTTTCGGATGATGCGGCCGAATTCTGGAAGCGCGCCATCGTCGACTGCATGACGGGTACGATCGTCAATTCGCTGCCGCCTGATGACAGCGGCTATCTGCCGTCGGCGATGAATCTCGTTCGCCGCGTCGAGGACTATCTCGATAGAGTGGGCCCAAGGCCGGTGCATATCTCCGAGATCTGCGCCGAATTCAGGCTGTCGCGGCGCGGACTTCACCGTGCCTTTCACGACGTGTTCGGCATCGGCCCCGTGACATTCCTGCGCCACAAGCGCCTTTGCGCCATCCATTCCATGCTACGGGAAAGCGCGCCCGGAGAGGTCACCGTCGGCGAAGTCGCGATGCAGCAGGGCTTCATCGAGCTCGGACGGTTCGCGCAATATTACAGGAACCTGTTCGGCGAGTACCCATCCGAAACGCTGCGCGGCAAGCGCGCCAGCGCACTGCCGCCGTCCGCCGCCGCATTTCGTTGAGCCATTCGCAGCAAATCCGTAGCCCGGGTGGAGCGCAGCGCAACCCGGGACAACTGTATCGACATCGAAGAAAGAACCCGGGCTACGGCAGGATGCGATGCGCGTGACGGCGTCACTCCACCAGCAGCACGTCGACGGAGACGTTCAGCTTCTGCTTGCGCGAGCCGACGATGATGCCGTCGACCGGCGAGACGTCGGAGAAATCGCGGCCCACCGCGAGGATGATGTGATCGTTCTCGACCAGGAGATCGTTGGTCGGATCAAAGCCGATCCAGCCGAGCTCGGCGCCGCACCACGCCGAAACCCAGGCATGGGTCGCGTCAGCCCCCTGCAGGCGCGGCTGTCCCGGCGGCGGGATGGTGCGCAAATAGCCGCTGACATAGGCCGCCGGCAGGCCGAGGCCGCGGAGCCCTGCGATCATCACATGGGCAAAGTCCTGGCAGACGCCGTGGCGTTTCTCGAACACTTCCGTCAGCGGCGTCGAGATCACGGTGGCCTTGGAATCATATCTGAAGTCGCTGCGGATGCGGCGCATCAGGTCGGCGGCACCGGCAACGATGCCGCCTCCTCTTGGAAAGCTTGCGGACGCGTAGGCCGTGAGCGGGGCGAGCACCGGCACCAGCGCGCTCGCAAAGACATAGCCGACCGGCGAGGATGGTCCGAGACTCGTCGCCTCGAACGCGATGTCGCGCACGCTCTCCCAGGACGGGCTCGGCGCAGTGCGGCCGGGCGCATGCCGCGAGACCGAGACGCGCGAGCGCGAGTCGATGCGCAGATTGCGATGCGCGGTCTCGATCAGGATGCTCTCGGTCAAGGTGCCGAAGAAGTCGCGCCGCGCCGTACGCTCCGCGGGCCGCGGCCTGATCTCGACGCTGTGGGAAATCAGTTGCTGCCCGCTGCCGCTTTGCGGCTCGAGCCGCAGCGAGCATCGCGCGACGCTCACCGGGCTTTCGTAGGAGTAGGTCGTGACGTGCCTGATATCGTAGATCACGCGAGGCCCGTCAGCTTCTCCGGCCGGCTCGCATTGGGCCCGTGCGGGAAATAATGCAGCCCGATGGCATCGGCGAGATTGAGCAGGTCCTGCTCCAGCGAGAACAGCGTCTTGACATCAAGGGTCGTCGCTTCCGCCGTCGCCAGCATCGCCTGCAGCGCGACCGCAAGCCGCTGCGGACGCTCGATCATGCCGTATTCCTTTAGGCTCGGCAGTGCCGCGATGTGTTCGTTGAGGCTTTCGACCTGGAATGCGACCGAGCGCGGGTTATAGGGGTCGAGCACCGCGAGATCGCGCACCGGCGCGAGGAGCGGCGTCACCAAATAGCGCGAGCGATAGGTGATCTGACAATCGACGAGCGTCAGCAGGATGTCGAGGTCTTCGTCACCAGCCTCGTCATAGGCGAACTGCCGCGCGAAACGGGTGGTGTTGATGGCGCGCTCGGCACGGCGGCCCATGTCGAGGAAGCGCCAGCCTGCGGCGCGGTTCATGTTCTCCTGCGCAAGTCCCGCAAAGCTCGCCAGTTCCTGCAGCGTCAACTCGGCCGCGCTGATGACGCCATCGTCATCCTCGACCTCCTCGCCGAGCCGGTCCACCATCTCGGTGACGACCTGCCAGGCGTCCGGCGACAGACGTTCGCGCAGCGAGGTGGCGGTGCGCTGCGCCGAGCGGACCAGCGACAATGCCGAACCAAAGCGCTCCTCGCTCTGCAAGGCCTCGGCGGCGACCTTGGCCAAGTTCGCGCGCGCCGTCTGCGAGCTCGCGCCCCAGGCCACCAGCATGCGCTGGATGCGCTCGACCGAATGCAGGTTGGACGTGCTGCTCGGATTCGACCTCGCGGGATCGCGCATCGGCGAGCCGAGCGCGCGGATCAAGCGCAGCGTCGCTTCGGCGCGTTCGAGATAGCGGCCGAGCCAGAACAGATTGTCGGCGGCACGGCTCGGCAATACGCCGGCGATGCGGCGGATGCGCACCGTATCGCCGGCAGGCAACAGGCTCGCGGTCGAGACCGCTTTTTCCGACACCACCCAGACATCCGCGGCGCGCGCGCCGTCGCCCATCGACACCGCGCGGGCGTCAGGCTGTTCGGCGATCCGGCAGAAGCCGCCGGGCAGGATCGTCCAGCCGTGCGGCGTGGCCGCGGCGAAGACGCGCAGCACAAAGGGCCGCGGCGTGAGCTGGCCGTTCTCCCACACCGGCGTGGTCGACAGCCGCACCAGTTCCTGGCCGACATAGTCGATGCCGCGTTCGACGATCGCATTCCGCAGCCGCTCGCGTTCGCTCGGCGACAGTTCGCCCGCGAGCACGGGGCCATGGCTGGCAAAACCCGGCACACCCCGGCCATAGGCGCTTTCGATGGCGAAATCATCGAGCCGCGACAGCACCTGTTCGCGCGCCGCCTTCTGGCCGCACCACCAGGTCGCGATATGCGGCATTTCCAGTTCTTCGCCGAGCAGGCGGCGGCAGAGGCTCGGCAGGAAACCGAGCAGCGCCCGTGCTTCAAGCACACCCGAACCGGGCATGTTGGCGATCACCACACCGCCCTTGCGCAGCACCTCGATCAGGCCGGGCACGCCGAGATGCGAGGAGGCGTTGAGTTCGAGCGGATCGAGCCAGTTGGAATCGACCCGCCGCAACAGCACGTCGAGCCGCTTCAGCCCCGCCACGGTGCGGATATGGACGCGGTCGCCGCTGACGGCGAGATCGTCGCCTTCGACCAGCAGGAAACCGAGATAGCGCGCCAGCGTCGCATGCTCGAAATAGGTCTCGTTGAACGAGCCCGGCGTCAACAGGCCGATGCGCGGCTCGTCGCGGTCGGCGCTGGCGCGCAGGCCATCGCGAAACGCTTCGAAGAACGGCGCGACGCGCTCGACATTCATCGACTTGTAAAGGCCGGAGAAAGCGCGAGAGAGCACCAGACGGTTTTCCAGCGCGTAACCCGCGCCCGACGGCGCCTGCGTACGGTCGCCGAGCACCCACCAGCGGCCGTCAGGGCCGCGACCGACATCGGCGGCATAAAGATGGAGGTAGCGCCCGCCCGCCGGCTTGATGCCGCTGACGGCGCGCAGATATTCGCTGCTGCCCGCAATCGCGGCGGCGGGGATCGCGCCATCGGTGACAAGGCGACCATCGCCATAGATATCGCGCAGGATCATCTCGAGCAGTTGCGCGCGCTGCGTGATGCCGGCAACGAGTTGTTGCCAGTCGGCATCATCGATGATCAGCGGCAGGTGGCTGAGCGGCCACAGCCGGTCAGACGTTTCGCCGGGTGCGCGATAGGTGACGCCGGCGTCGCGCAAATGCCGGTCGGCGGCGGCGAAGCGGCGCTCGATCTCGGCCGGCGAAAGCGCGGCAAAGGCGTCGAAAAAACGGGTCCAAACCGGGCGCGGGGTGCCATCCGGGCCGATATATTCATCGGGAATGCCGGGCAGCCGCGCATAGTCGCGCGACCACTGCGCCATGCGGCGCTGGGCCGGGCGGGCCTTGTTCTCCTGATTGTTGCCGACCGATCCGGTCATTCCCGACGCTCTGCGTTTGACGCGTTTTCTTCACGCGAACCGGTACCCACTTCGCTCGAAAACGCTATGGTGCAATCAATGCAGGAGCGGCGTCCGCAAGTCGAGGGTCAGCGGGAATTCAATTGTGCGTTCTTCCGGCGGCGGCTCGATCCTGCCGGGGGTGTGGCCGTGGTCCTGGAAGCGGGCCAGCCGCCGCGCCTCGGCCTCGTAGGAATTGACCGGCTTGGTCTCGTAAGTGCGGCCGCCGGGATGGGCGACATGGTAGACGCAGCCGCCGAGCGAGCGGCCGTTCCAGGTGTCGATCAGGTCAAAGGTCAGCGGCGCATGCACCGGGACGGTCGGATGCAGGCCGGAGGCCGGCTGCCAGGCCTTGAAGCGGACGCCGGCGACCGCCTCGCCTGAACGTCCGGTCGCCGTCATCGGCATCCGCCTGCCGTTGCAGGTGACGACGTGACGGCCCTCGACAAAGCCAGATGCCTTGACCTGCAGCCGCTCGACCGAGGAATCGACATAGCGGACGGTGCCGCCTGCGGACCCCTCCTCGCCCAGCACATGCCAAGGCTCGAGCGCCTGCCGCAGTTCCAGCGCGACGCCGCCATGATGGACGCGGCCGAACGCGGGAAAGCGGAACTCAAGTTGCGCGGCGTACCATTCCGGCGAGAACTCGTAGCCGGAGCGCCCGAGATCGGCGAGCACGTCCAAAAAATCTTCCCAAAGGAAATGCGGCAGCATGAAGCGGTCATGCAGCGTGGTGCCCCAGCGCACGAATTTGCCCTGCTGCGGCTCGCGCCAGAGTTTTGCGATCAGCGCGCGGACCAGGAGCTGCTGCGCCAGCGACATCCTGGGATCAGGCGGCATTTCGAGCGCGCGGAATTCGACCAGGCCGAGCCGGCCGGTCGGGCCATCGGGCGAATAGAGCTTGTCTATGCAGATCTCGGCGCGATGCGTGTTGCCGGTGATGTCGACCAGGATGTGCCGGAACAGCCGGTCCGCCAGCCACAGCGGCGCTTCCACGCCCGCCGGCGGCACATGGGCGAGCGCGATCTCGAGTTCATAGAGCCCGTCATGGCGCGCTTCATCGATGCGCGGCGCCTGGCTGGTCGGGCCGATGAACATGCCTGAGAACAGATAGGACAGCGACGGATGCCGCTGCCAATACAGCACGAGGCTCTTGAGCAGATCTGGCCGGCGCAGGAACGGCGAATCCTCCGGATTGCTGCCACCGACCACAATGTGGTTGCCGCCACCGGTGCCGGTGTGGCGCCCATCGATCAGGAAACGGTTGGCACCGAGCCGCACTTTCGCGGCGTCCTCGTAGAGGCCGAAGGTGATATCGACCGCCTCGCGCCAGCTTTGTGCCGGCTGGATGTTGATCTCGATCACGCCGGGATCGGGCGTGACCTTGATCACCTCGATGCGGGGATCGAACGGCGGCGCGTAACCCTCGATATGCACGTGCATCTGCAATTCTTCGGCGGTCGCCTCGATCGCGGTCACCAATTCGAGATAGTCCTCGACCTTCTCGACCGGCGGCATGAAGGCGCACAAGGTGCCGTCGCGGATTTCGATCGACATCGCGGTGCGCACCGGCTGCGGCTCCGGGAGGTCTTCGAGCAGGCGCTTCAATTCTTCGTCGAAATCCGGCAGGCCGCCACGCGGCGCCATCGGATCGATCTCGATGGTGTAGGGATAATCTTCCGGCGGGATGTATTCGAGCGAAGAGATCGGCAGCCGCAGGCCGAGCGGGGAGTCGCCCGGCGACAGGAACAGGTGGCTGCGCCGGAGCTTCCAGTGCTCGCTGCGCCAGCGGGCGCGAACACCGGCGAGCGGACTGAAGCGCTGGATCGGGAGCACATATCCTTTTGGCGTCGTCAATCCCTGATCAAACACCCGCGCCAGACGCGCGCGCTCTTCCGGATCGGACAGTTTCGAGTTCGCAGGGCTGACATTGGCGGGAAGCGCGGCTTCGCGCTGAAGCCAAAAGGCGGGATCCTCGAAGGCGGGCATGACGTAGTCGGTCGCCAGCGCGAGCTTCTGCGCCATGGTCACGGCGAAGCGCTCGGCGTCTTTGATCTCGGCCTTGTACGGGTTTTCGATCTTCGCGATCAGATCGGCATTCTTCCAGATCGGCACGCCGTCCTTGCGCCAGTAGAGGCCGAAGGCCCAGCGCGGCAGGCTTTCGCCCGGATACCATTTGCCCTGGCCGTAGTGCAGCAGACCGCCCGGTGCGAAACGATCGCGCAGACGGCGGATCAGATCATCGGCGAGTGCACGCTTGGTCGGACCGACCGCGGCGATGTTCCATTCCGGCGCTTCGAGATCATCGACGGAGACGAAGGTCGGCTCGCCGCCCATGGTGAGCCGCACGTCTTCCGTCCTCAAGTCGATATCGACCTGTTCGCCGAGCGCATCGAGCCGCGCCCAGGATTCATCCGAGAACGGACGTGTGATCCGTGGCGCTTCGCGGATGCGCTTGACGCTCATCTCGAATGCGAAATCGACATTGGCGAAGCCGGCGGTGCCGGAGATCGGCGCCGCCGAGCGGTAGTGCGGCGTGGCCGCAACGGGAATGTGCCCCTCGCCCGTCAGCATACCCGAGGTGACGTCGAAGCCGATCCACCCAGCGCCGGGCAGATAGACTTCGGCCCAGGCATGTAGGTCCGTGAAATCGTTCTCGACCTCGCGCGGTCCCTCGACCGGATCGATGTCGGGACGAAGCTGGATCAGATAGCCGGAGACGAAGCGCGCGGCGAAACCGAGATGGCGCAGAATCTGGATCAGCAGCCATGCCGAGTCACGGCAGGAGCCCGCGCCGGCGGCCAGCGTCTCCTCCGGCGTCTGCACGCCCGGCTCCATGCGGATGAGATAGCTGATTTTCTCTCGCAGCTTCGCGTTGAGGTCGACCAGGAAATTGACGGTGCTGTCGGCCTCGCGTGGAATCTCCTTCAGGTAGGCTGCGAGCAGCGGCCCGGGCTCGATCGTTGCAAGATAGGGCGCAAGCTCGTTCTTGAGATCATTGGTGTATTGGAACGGATAGGAGGTGGCGTAGGACTCGACGAAGAAGTCAAACGGATTGATCACGGTCATCTGCGCCGTGAAATCAACCTCGATCTTCAGCTCAGTCGCCTTCTCCGGAAACACCAGCCGCGCCAGCCAATTGCCCTGCGGGTCCTGCTGCCAGTTCACGAAGTGATTGGCTGGCGTGACCTTGAGCGAATAGCTCAGGATCGGCGTGCGCGTATGCGGCGCCGGACGCAGGCGAATGGTCTGAGGCCCGAGGTCGATCGGTCGGTCGTACTTGTAATGCGTGACGTGATGCAGTGCGACGAAGATCGACACGGATGGCGGACTCCAGCAGCTTTTTTGAGCAGAACACTGGTTCCGGCCGACAGCAAGCACTAACAACGGGCACGGCTGCCTATCGTCTCGGCGCGCTCTAACCCCGAGTCGTCCCGGGCTTGACCCGGGACCCATAACCACAGGGTTTAGTGATGCACGAAGCTGTAACCGCTTGCTCGCGCCACAACGGAGATCAAGCGGTATGGGTCCCGGGTCAAGCCCGGGACGACGGAGGCTACATCGTCGCGCCCAAGACCCACGGCGCGAATTCGGCGCCGCCAAAGTCAAAACTCTCGCTCTTGGTGGGCTGGCCGGATGCCGTCTTCAGCATGAGATCAAAAATGCGCTGGCCGCATTCCTGCACGGTCTCATCGCCGTCGAGGATGGTGCCGCAATTGACGTCCATGTCGTCTTCCATGCGCTTGTACATGGGCGTGTTGGTGGCGAGCTTGATCGACGGCGCGGGCTTGCAGCCGAACACGCTGCCGCGGCCGGTGGTGAAGCAGACGAGATTGGCGCCGCCCGCAACCTGCCCGGTCGCCGCGACCGGGTCGTAGCCGGGCGTATCCATGAACACGAAACCACGCTTGGTCACCGGCTCGGCGTAATGCAGCACGTCGACCAGATTGGTGCTGCCGGCCTTGGCCATCGCGCCGAGCGACTTTTCGAGGATCGTGGTGAGGCCGCCGGCCTTGTTGCCGGGGCTCGGATTGGCGTTCATCTCGGCGCCTTCGCGCTGCGTATATTCTTCCCACCAGCGCATCAGGCCGACCAGCTTCTCGCCGACCTCGCGGCTGACGGCGCGGCGCGTCAAAAGATGTTCGGCGCCATACGTCTCCGGAGTCTCGGACAAGATCACGGTGCCGCCGTGCCGCACGAGGAGATCGCTGGCAGCGCCGAGTGCGGGATTGGCGGAGACGCCGGAATAGCCGTCGGAGCCGCCGCATTGCAGCGCCACCGTGAGCTCGCTCGCTGCGACCTTCTCGCGCTTGACCTTGTTGGCGTCGGCGAGTGCTTCGCGCACGAAGGCGACGCCGGCTTCCACGGTCTTGCGGGTGCCGCCGACTTCCTGGATGTCCATCGCGCGCAGGCGGCCGGCGAGCTTCTGCTCCTGCATCAGGCCGCCGATCTGGTTCACTTCGCAGCCGAGGCCGAGCACGATCACGGCGGAGAAATTCGCATGCCGCGCATAGCCGCCGAGCGTGCGGCGAAGCAGCGCCAGCGGCTCGTCCTGCGTCATGCCGCAACCGGTCTTGTGGGTCAGTGCGACCACGCCATCGACATTCGGGAAATCGGCCAGCGGATTGTCGCCGGTGAACGGATTCTTCTTGAAGACGTCGGCGACGAGGCTAGCGACATGGGCGCTGCAATTTACCGAGGTGAGGATGCCGATATAGTTGCGCGTAGCCACGCGGCCATCTGGACGGCGGATGCCGTCGAAGGTCGCCGGCAGATCGAAATTGGGCACCGGCTTCACGTCGACGCCATAGGCATAGTCCTTGGCGAAATCGCCCATGCCGCAATTCTGGGTGTGCACATGCTGCCCCGGCGCGATCGGCACGGTGGCAAAGCCAATGATCTGGCCATAGCGCTTGATCGGCTCGCCTTCGGCGATCGGCTTGATCGCGACCTTGTGGCCGGCCGGAATGCGGTCGGTGGTGATGACGCCGCTCGCGACCTCAAGCCCGGGCGGCAAGCTCGCGCGCGCGATCAGCACGCTGTCATCGGGATGCAGGCGGATCACGGGTGCCGGGGCCATGGGATTCTCCTTGTTTCGTATTCACCTCTCCCCGTTCTTACGGGGAGAGGTCGGATCGCATCGCAGATGCGATCCGGTGAGGGGCAAGCCACGCGCTCAACTGCTAGTTCAGTGCTCGCGGATAGAGGCCCCTCACCCTACCCTCTCCCCGCGAAGAGCGGGGAGAGGGAGATAGAGAGACCGTTACGCTTTACCGCCAGATTCCTTGCGGGTCTGGTTCACCTGCATCTTGGCGTAGGTCATCATCAACCCGCTCTCGTTCGAGAGCGTGACGAGCTTGAAGCCCATGTTGATCGCACGCACCGCGCCTTCGGCGCCGCTGCAGTGGATCCCGGGGTTGAGGCCGCGCTTTCCGCACTCCTTGATGATCTTCTCGTAGATCTTGAGGATCTCCGGCTCGTCGCGGTCGAGCTTCGGCACCAGGCCATAGGAGAAGCCGAGATCGGACGGACCGATATAGACACCGTCGATGCCCTCGACGTCGAGGATCGCTTCCATGTTCTCGACCGCGGTCCTGGTTTCCATCATCGGCAGCAACACGATCTCATCGTTCGCGGTCTGCTGATAGGTGCCGGCCGAGCCGTACATGCCGGAGCGGATCGGGCCGTTCGAGCGCGTGCCCTTCGGCGGATACTTGGCATAAGAGACGAGGTTCTTCGCTTCCTGCGGCGTGTTGATCATCGGGCAGATCACGCCGTAAGCGCCGCCGTCGAGCACCTTGCCGATGATGCCGGGCTCGTTCCAGGGTACGCGCACCATCGGCGTCACCGGATGGCCGTTCATGGCCTGGAAGCATTGCACCATCGACAGATAATCCTGCACACCGTGCTGCATGTCGACGGTGACGCTGTCGAAACCGCACTGCGCGATCACTTCGGCCGAAAAGCCCGACGGGATCGCCAGCCATGCGTTGACAACGGCTTTGCCCGACGCCCAGATTTGCTTGACCTTGTTATTCGCCACTTTGCCTTCCTTCCCTTGTTCTCACCGTCATGGCCATGCCGTCATTGCGAGGAGCGATAGCGACGAAGCAATCCATACATCCGCTTGCGGCCATGTGGATTGCTTCGCTCCGCTCGCAATGACGGCTGCTCGTTAACTTGTCGCCCGCTGGATGCTGACTTCGCTGACGCCGACTTCGCGCGCGGTGTTCACTATCGCCGCCCAGGTGTCGTCAGGCAAGGGGATGCCGTTCCTGGTGCGCTCGGCGCGGGTTTTTCTTTCGGGGTCGCCGGGGATCAGCACCTTGTCGGTGCCGGCGATCGGCTTGGTCTCGCGAATGAAGTCCACATAGCGCGAGATTTCGCCGTCGAAGAAATTGGCGGGATCGACCACCTTGGGATCGACGTAGAATGCCAGCATGCCATTGGCAAAACGCCGGTTCGGCGCGGTCGCTCCCGTTCCGGTCAGTGCGCCGCCGAGCAGTTCGCAGATGAACGCCAGACCAGAGCCCTTGTGCTCGCCGAAGGCACGGATCGCGCCCGTGCCCTTGGTGTGATCGCGCGGCCCGTCCGGGGTGTAGGGCCCGTACAACACATGCGGATCCTCGCTCAAGGTTCCGTCGGAATCGACCAGCGCGCCAACAGGCAGTTTCTTGCCGCCGCGGCTCGCGACAAGGACCTTGCCCTCGGCGACAACGGAGGTGGCGAAATCGAGCACGATCGGATCCTGGCCTTCGCGCGGAATACCGACGCAATAGGGCGCAGTCGACAGCCGCTTCTCGACGCCGCCGAACGGCGCGACCAGCAGCGAGCCCGCGGCATTGACGAAATGCACCGACACCAGCCCTTCGGCGGCGGCCATCTCGGCCCAATCGCCGACGCGGCCGATATGGCCGGCATTGCGCAGCGCAACTGCAGCGAGCCCGGCCTTCTTGCACTTTTCGATGCCGATCTTGACGGCGACCGGCGTAACGGTCTGCCCGTAACCGAACTTGCCGTCGACGACGGCCAGCGAGGGCGTATCGACCACGACCTCGGCGGTCTGGTTCGGAACCACCGAGCCCATCTTCTTCCAGCGGATGTAGACGGGCACGCGGATCACGCCGTGGCTGTCGTGCCCGGTGAGATTGGCGGTGGTCAGATATGTTGCAATGCGACGGGCTTCTTCGGGCGAGGATTCGGCGTGGGAAAAGACTTCAGCAACGAAATTGATGAGATTATCGACCTTGATCGTCACCATGGATATGTCACTCGCTCCTTGGTTTGGAGCATGATCCTTCCGGGACACCGGCTCCTCCGGATCATGCTTCTTATGCGCTGGCCTTGGCGTGACCGCCGAGATAGGCCGCGGCGATGGCCTCGTTGCCCCACAATTCGTCGGGCTTGCCGCCAAGCACAATTCGCCCCGTTTCCAGGACGAAGCCGTGATCGGCGACCGAAAGTCCCATGCGCGCATTTTGCTCAACAAGCAAGACCGTGGTGTCTTTCCTGATCTGCGAAATGATGCGGAACACCGCCTGCACGATGACGGGCGCGAGTCCCAGCGATGGCTCGTCCAGCAACAGCAGCCGCGGCTTCGCCATCAACCCGCGGGCGACGGCAACCATCTGCAATTGACCGCCGGACAGCGTCCAGCCCAGCGCGTCGGCGAAGGCGCGGATATCCGGGAACAGGTCAAACATCGCATCCGCCTCGCGCGAGATCTGCGCCGACGAAGCCTTTCGGTTCGACGCGCCGAGCATGATGTTTTCCTTGACCGTGAGGCCCGGGAACACCCGCCTGCCCTCCGGCACATGCGAGATGCCGAGCCGGACAATCGCTTCCGGCCCAAGGCCGGCGATCGATTGTCCATCGAACAGGATTTCGCCGGACGTGGGCTTGGCGAGCCCCGAGATCGCGCGAAGCGTGGTGGACTTGCCGGCGCCGTTGGCGCCGAGCAAGGTCACCACCTGCCCTGCCTCGACGGCGATGGTGACGCCGCGCAGCGCTTCGATCTCGCCGTAGCGGACCACGAGATTGCGGATTTCGAGCAGCGGCATCATTCGCTCCCGAGATAGGCGGAGACGACATCAGGATGGCGCAGCACGGCCATGGATTCGCCGTCCGCGATGCGGCGACCGAAATTGAGCACGGTGATGTGCTGGGCAGCTTCAGAGACGAGCGTCATGTCATGATCGATGATCAGGATGGTCAGGCCTTGCGCTGCGATGCGCTTGAGCAGTTCATGCAATTCGAGCTTCTCGGTCGAGTTCAGCCCTGCGGCCGGCTCGTCTAGCAGCAGCAGCGTCGGATTGGCGGCGAGCGCGCGCGCAATCTCGATCAGGCGCTGGTGGCCGTAGGAGAAGCTCGAGATCAGCTCATTGGCGCGGTTACCGAGGCCGACGAAATTCAGTGCCTCCATCGCGCGTTCGGTCAGTGCGTCCTCGCCCTTCCCGATCATGGTGTTGCCGGGCCGCTCGGCGCCGATCTCGACATTCTCGAGCGCCGTCATCGAACGGAACAGGCGGATGTTCTGGAACGTGCGCCCGAGGCCCGCAGCCGTGCGCTGGTGCGGCGGCATGTGGGTGATGTCGGTGCCGTCGAGCACGATCTTGCCCGAGGTCGCCTCGTAGAGGCCGGATAGCACGTTGAGCGTCGTGGTCTTGCCGGAACCGTTCGGCCCGATCAACGCGTGGACCCCGCCGCGCCTCACCGCGATGTCGACGCCGTCGACCGCTTTCAGGCCGCCGAAATGTTTCGACAGTCCGGTGACCTCCAGCACGTAGTCGCCGCCGACGGTCGCGGGCTTCAACTGCAGCGCGGCCGCCACAGGCGGCGCCTTGGTGTGCGCGCGCCAGCGGTTGAAGGCATCGGCGACGAAGCCCCAGATGCCGTCAGGCATGAAGCGGATGATCAGGATCACGAACAGGCCGTAAATAGCCAGGTACAGCCCGGGTACGCTCTTGAGGAAGCGCAGCCATTCCGGGATCAAGATCAGCAGGCCGGTGCCGATCGCCGAGCCGATCGGCGAAGCGACGCCGCCAAGCAGCGACATCGTCAGGAACACGATCGATTCCGCGAACGAGAATTGATCGGGGCTGACATAGGCGAAGCCGCCGGCAAACAGCCCGCCTGCCAGGCCGCCGAGCAGCGCACAGAGCGCGAAGGCGTAGATCTTGGTGCGGAACACATCGATGCCGTTGACGCCGGCCGCGAGTTCGTTGTCGCGCACCGCCCGCATCGCGCGGCCGAGCTTGGTATCGGAGAGATGCCAGACCAGATAGCCGACGATCGCGAGCATGGCGACGCAGAAAGCGAGATAGCTCTGCGACGTCTGGAACAGCTCGGGACGGCGGATATTGGGGACGCCGTCAGGCCCGCGCGTCAGCCAGATCGCGTTGATCATCACAAGCGTGACGATCTGCTGGAACGAGATCGTCACCATCGCGAGGTAATGCCCGCCGAGCCGCAAGGTCGACATGCCCAGGAACGCGCCGGCAAGCAGCGCGATGGCGCAGCCGCCGACGAGGCAGAGCCAGAAGCTGAGATGCAGGTCGGTCGTTCCAATGCCGACCGCATAGGCGCCGAGCCCGAAGAACGCCGCCTGCGCCAGATTGATCTGGCCGCACAGCCCGAGCACGACCGACAGGCCGAACACCGCGATTGAGAACGTCGTCGCCTGCAGCAGGATGTTGAGGATGTAGCCGTCGAACCGCAAGCCTGCGGCAAGCGCCACCAGGATCGCCGCACCGATGAAATACGGCAAATGGCGGATCACAAGCGGTTTGGAGCGGACGGCGGGTGCCGGGATCGGCACGTTGTCGCTGGGGGCGCTCATGCTTTCTCCGCCACGCGTTCGCCGAAGATGCCCTGCGGCCGGAAGATCAGGAAGGCGACCAGGACCAGGAAGGCAAAACCATCCTTGTAGGGAACCGAGATGTACGCCGCGCCAAAGGTCTCGATGACGCCGAGCGCGAGCCCGCCGATAATGGCGCCGGCGACATCGCCGAAGCCGCCGATAATGGTGGCCGCAAACGCCTTCAGCGCGATCGTCGAGCCCATCTGGATCGAGACGAACAGCACCGGCGCAACGAGAATGCCGGCCAGACCGCCGAGCACGGCGGAATAGATGAAGGTGATCATGATCATGGTGGAGACGGAAATGCCGAGCAGCGAGGCCATTTCCTTGTCCTGCGAGGTCGCCTGCAGCTTCTTGCCGAGCAGCGTCTTCTCGAAGAACCAGTAATTGAAGAACACGAGCGCGATCGTCACCGCGATGATCAACAGATACTGGCTATCGAGATAAACAGGACCAAGCTGGATGCCGGGCGTATCGAACCAGCCCTGCAGCACCTGCGGCTGCGGGCCGTAGATCGCCAGCACCGAATTCGACAGCAGGATCGAGGCGCCGATCGTGGCGATGATGACAGGCAGGAACGTGCGGTGGCGCAGCGGATAATAAACGCCGAGATTGAAGATCACGCCGAGCAGCGCCATCCCGCCGAGCGCGATCAGGAATGACAGCCAGTAGGGCCAGCCGAGATCGACAGCGAACACCACCATCAGATAGGCGGCAACCATGGAGAATTCGCCTTGGGCGAAATTCACCACATTGGTGGCGCGGAAGATCAGCACGAAACCGAGCGCGACCAGCGCGTAAACGGCCCCGATGCCGATGCCGGTAAACAGCAGTTGAAGGACGAGATCCATGACAAGCTTCGGTTAGGAGGAACCCAAAGAATTCGCCGAAAGGTTTTCGGCCTCTCCGTGGAGAACGAAGAGGCCGAAAACGTGGTCAATCGTTGAATTCAATGTGCTTGTCGAAAACGATATTGCCCTTGTCGTTTTTCACGATGTTGTAGCCGTGCAAACCGTCGCCGTTCTGGTCGAAATTATACTCGCCTTCGGCGCCGGGGAATTTCTTGATCGACAGGATCGCCTCGCGGATTTTTGCAGGCTCGGTCGAGCCGGCCTTGTTGATCGCCGCCGCCAGCACGGTGACCGCGTCATAGGGCCAGGAGCTCTGGTTATCCGGTGCGACCTTGACCGCATCACGATAGAGCTTGCCGAACGCCTTAGAAGCTTCGCTGGAATCTTCCGCGTAGTCCGCGACACCATAGGTGTTGTACAGCGCAGGCCCGGCGAGTTTCAGCGCGGTGATATTGACGATCGAGGGCGAGCCAACCCAGGGAATGTTGACGCCGAGCTGGCGCAACTGCCGGGCAAAGATGCCGAGGTCGTTTTCGAAGGTGAAGTAGGATCCGAGGATATCGGCGCCGGACTGCTTGATCGCGAGCACGACCGGAGTGAAGTCCTGGCTCTGGTTGGCATAGCCCTGGTCGAGCACGGGCGGGGCTCCGAGCTTTTCCAACGCAGCGGTCAGAGCCTTGCCACCTGCAGTGCCAAAAGCGTCGGTGGAATGCAGCACGGCCCATTTCTTCTTGCCGAGCGTGTTGACGCCATACTCGGCGATGACGCGCCCGGAATAGCTGTCATTCGGACGGAAACGGAACAGCCACTGATTGCCCATGTGCGTGAGGTTCGGATCGGTTCCCCCGATCATCACGGGCTTGCCAAGCTTGAGCACGTCGGGCGCCATGGCGTGCACCTGGGTCGACCTGATCGAACCAAGGAAGCCGACAATGTCGGACTGCGCAGCAAGCTTGGAGAAGGCCAGCACGATACCGGGATTGGTGGTCTGATCGTCTTCGATGATCAGTTCGGCCTGCTTGCCCAGGATGCCGCCGGCCTTGTTGACAGCCTCGAGTGCGAGCTTCGCGCCCTGGATGGCGTAGCGGCCGGATTCGGCAGCGGGACCGGTGACCGGCGCGCACATGCCGATCTTGATCGTGGCGCCTTGCGCTCTTGCGCTCGTGATGATGTGGGGGGCGGCAAGGCCGGCGACGACACCAGCCGCGAAATCGCGTCTCGTCAGTTTCATTGGTTTCTCCCTGAGGCCGGGCTTCTTCGTCGGCCCTTCTTGCTGTTGGCGATCCCGGGCGGGGCGCGAACCGCATGCGTACTTACGGACTCTCCGTCTCGGAGTAAATTGATATTGCGGTGTTTTCGACTAACGATGGAGATGCATCGCACAGGAAAGATGAATGCCGACGAGATCATGACTATTCCGGCAGATTCCGCGCGCCTGCCAATTCCTTTGTGCTCAAACGATGTGCAGGAAAGGCGAGCTATGCGTCCGAGCACACATCATCATGCAAATTTTGCATTTATTCGTCCGCCTCGCCCCTGCCCTCTTCCGCGCCTGACAAGCTCGCAAGACTTTCCTCGAGCGCGCCCAGCATGGCCTGCAGCTCAGCAAGCTTGCGCGCGCCGTAACGTTTTGTAATGGCGGCGTAGATCGCTTCCGATGTCGGCGCGACCGCTTCGATCAGCTTCAATCCCCTCGGCGAGATCGACACCACGGCGCGACGCAGGTCCGCCTCCGCCGCACGGCGCTCGATCAGGCCGCGCGCTTCGAGGTCGCGCAGGATGCGCGACAGGCTCGGCCCCAGCAGGAAAGCGAGCCGCGCGAGGTCAGTGACCTCGATCGACTCCACCGATGTGAGCGCGCGCAGGATGCGCCATTGCTGCTCGGTCAGCGCATGATGACGCAGAGAGGGACGGAACTGCCGCATCACGGCCTCGCGCGCGCGCAAGAGCGACATCGGCAGCGAGCGCGAGAAGTCGCGCATCGGCCCGTGCCGCTTTGTCTCTGGCGTCGCGCGCGGCCGCGAACCGTTCAAGGATGATTTCTTACCTGGCATCGTCAATCTTTTGCGGCGCAACAAAGCGCAAATCAATTTACGCCGATACATTTAACATGTTAATCATTCCGGCGCATCAGGAGCGATCCACCTTGCCGCATTTCACCATCGAATATTCGGCCAACCTGGATTCCTGTCTCGACATGGGCGAAGTGGTCGAACTCGTGCGCAAGGCGGCAATCGAGACCGGCATCTTCCCGCTCGGCGGCATCCGTGTTCGCGCCGTCAGATGCGAGCACTACGCGATCGCCGACGGCCGAAACGACTACGCCTTCCTCGACATGGTGCTGCGGCTCGGAGAGGGGCGCGATCTCGCAACCCGCAAGAAGGCGGGAGACCATATCTTCAGGACGCTGTCGACCTATCTCGCCCCGGTATTCGCGAGCGGCAAATTCGCGCTGTCGTTCGACATGCAGATCAACGACAAGGAGACGAGCTGGAAGCGCAACAACATCCACGATGCGCTGAAGGTGGAGACTGTCCATGGATAAAGCGAAGCCGAAATCGGCCGAACTATTCCAGGCCAACCGCGACCGCGCTGCGCCATTGCTGGCAAAGCTGAAGGCGGAGGGAATTGGCCACATGATCAACGGCAAGGTCGTGCCATCGATCTCCGGGCAGACATTTGAGACGAAGTCGCCGATCGACGGCGCCGTGCTGGCAAGTGTCGCGCGCGGCAATAATGAGGACATCGATCGCGCCGCGACCGCGGCCGCGCTCGCCTTCAAATCCTGGCGTGATATGTCGGCCTCGGTGCGGCGCAAGCTGCTCAATCGCGTGGCCGACGCGATCGAGGATCGTGCCGACGATATCGCGGTGCTGGAATGCATCGACACCGGCCAGGCGCATCGCTTCATGGCGAAAGCCGCAATCCGCGCGGCCGAAAATTTCCGTTTCTTCGCCGACAAATGCGCCGAGGCGCGCGACGGCCTCAACATGCCGAGCGACGAGCACTGGAACATCTCTACGCGCGTGCCGATCGGACCGGTCGGCGTGATCACGCCGTGGAACACACCGTTCATGCTCTCGACCTGGAAGATCGCGCCCGCGCTCGCCGCCGGCTGCACGGTGGTGCATAAGCCCGCCGAATGGTCGCCGGTGACGGCTGATCTATTGGCAAAGCTGGTGAAGGAAGCTGATGTCCCCGACGGCGTGCTCAACACCGTGCATGGTTTCGGCGAGGAGGCCGGCAAGGCGCTGACCGAACACCCCGCGATCAAGGCGATCGGCTTTGTGGGCGAGAGCGCGACCGGGTCTGCGATCATGGCGCAGGGCGCGCCGACCCTGAAGCGTGTGCATTTCGAACTCGGCGGCAAGAACCCCGTGATCGTGTTCGAGGATGCCGATCTCGAGCGCGCGCTCGATGCCGTCGTGTTCATGATCTACTCGCTGAACGGCGAGCGCTGCACCTCCTCGAGCCGGCTCCTGGTGCAAGAGAGCATTGCGGAACGGTTCGTCGAAAAGCTCACGGCGCGGGTGAAGGCGCTGAAGGTTGGCCACCCCCTCGACCCCGCAACCGAAATCGGGCCGCTGATCCATGAGCGGCACCTGGCAAAAGTCTGCGCCTATTTCGACGTGGCGCGGCAGGAAGGCGCGACGATCGCAGTCGGCGGCAAGCCGCATGACGGTCCCGGCGGCGGACATTATGTGCAGCCGACGCTCGTCACGGCCGCGCATTCCAAGATGCGGGTGGCGCAGGAAGAGGTGTTCGGACCGTTCCTCACCGTCATCCCGTTCCGCGATGAGCTTGATGCGGTCGAGATCGCCAACGGCGTGCAATATGGCCTCACCGGCTATGTCTGGACCGGCGACATGGGCCGCGCGCTGCGCGTGGCTGATACGCTCGAAGCGGGCATGATCTGGCTCAACTCGGAAAACGTCCGCCACCTGCCGACGCCGTTCGGCGGCATGAAATCGTCAGGCATCGGCCGCGACGGCGGCGATTATTCGTTCGACTTCTACATGGAAACCAAGCACGTCTCGCTGGCGCGCGGGACGCATAAGATACAGAGACTGGGAGTGTGATGGGCGCCACTGCATCGACAAAGACGGTGCCCCACCTCTCCCATAGGGAGAGGTCGAATTGCGCAGCAATTCGAGTGAGGGGTTGCGCTCTGTCGAGGGACCTGAGCCCCTCACCCGCGCCTACGGCGCGACCTCTCCCTATGGGAGAGGTGAAGACGAGACTGCCTTGAGCTAGGAGCAAAACATCGATGCCCGTTCCGCAGCACGTCTTCGATCCGCCGTTCAACATCATCCGCTGCAGCCACGTCGTGCTCGACGTGACCGACCTCGCCGCCAGCCGCTCGTTCTACGAGACCACGGTCGGGCTGCATGTCGAGGACGCGGACGACAAGGCAGTGTATCTGCGCGGCTCCGAGGAGCACCAGCATCACTCGCTGGTGCTGCGCAAGGCGCAAGTCGCAGCCTGCAGCCGGCTGGGCTTCAAGGTCGGCAATGATGGCGACCTCGACAAGGCGGCGGCGTTCTTCTCCGAACACGGCATCGACTATCGCTTCGTCGATCAGCCGTTCCAGGGCCGCACCTTGCAGTTCTCCGATCCGTTCGGCTTCCAGCTCGAGCTCTACGCGACGATGGAGAAGCGCCCGCACCTGCTCCGCCGCTACGACCTCTATAAGGGCTGCCATCCGCAGCGGCTTGATCATTTCAACGTCTTCGCCGCGGAACTGCAGGACACCATCGATTTCTACGCGCGGCTTGGCTTTCGTCTCACCGAATATGGCGAAGAAGATGGCCCGAACGGACGGATCGCCGCGGCATGGATGCATCGCAAGGGCAATGTGCACGACCTCGCCTTCACCAATGGCAAGGGCCCTCGCCTGCACCATTTCGCCTATTGGGTGCCGACGGCAATGAATGTGCTGCATCTCTGCGACGTGATGGCGTCAAGCGGCTTCCTGAAGAACATGGAGCGCGGCCCCGGCCGCCACGGCATCTCGAACGCGTTCTTCCTCTATGTCAGGGATCCCGACGGCCACCGGCTCGAACTCTACACCAGCGACTATTTCACGGGAGATCACGACCATGAGCCCCTGCGCTGGTCGCTGAAGGACCCGCGGCGCCAGACCTTGTGGGGCGCGCCCGCGCCGCCCTCCTGGTTCGAACAGGGCTCGCCATTCACCGGACAAGCGGTGCGGGAGCCGCTGTTCGTTGCCGACGTCACGATTGCGGATTGAGCGATCGGGCCCGAAGGCGTCGGTGTGTTGCGCAACGGCGTGGTCGACGAAGTCTGAGAAGCGGATGGATAACAGGATGAGCTCAACCAGCGGCGGCGAAGCGATCGTGGGCGGCCTCGTCGCCCACGGCGTCGACACGGTGTTCGGCCTGCCCGGCGCGCAAATCTATGGCCTGTTCGACGCTTTCCATCAGGCGCAGCTCAAGGTGATCGGTGCACGGCACGAGCAGGCCTGCGGCTACATGGCTTTCGGCTATGCGCGCGCGAGCGGCCGTCCTGGCGTGTTCAGCGTGGTACCCGGCCCCGGCGTGCTCAACGCCAGCGCGGCGCTGCTCACCGCTTTCGGTTGCAACGAACCGGTGCTCTGCCTCACCGGGCAGGTGCCGACTGCATTCCTCGGCAGAGGCCGCGGCCATCTGCATGAGATGCCGGATCAACTCGCGACGCTGCGCACTTTCGTGAAATGGGCTGACCGCATCGAATATCCTGATGCGGCGCCGGCGATGGTCTCGCGCGCATTCCAGGAGATGCTATCAGGCCGGCGCGGACCGACATCGCTCGAGATGCCCTGGGACGTCTTCACCCAGCGTGCGGCGGTCGCGCCATCAAAGCCGTTCGAGCCATTTCCGGCGCCACTGCCCGACCCTGACAGGATCAAGGCGGCGGCCACGCTGATCGCGGCGAGCAAGACGCCGATGATCTTTGTCGGCAGTGGCGCGATCGATGCGGGCGAAGAAATTCTTGAGCTTGCCGAAATGATCGACGCGCCCGTCGTCGCCTTCCGCAGCGGCCGCGGCATCGTCTCCAATGCGCACGAGCTCGGGCTGACCATGGCGGCCGCTTACAAATTGTGGCCGACGACCGACCTGATGATCGGGATCGGCACCCGCATGGAATTGCCGGCCTCGGGTTTCCGCTGGCCGTACCAACCCGGCGGCATCAAATCGATCCGCATCGACATCGATCCGGTCGAGATGCGCCGGCTGACGCCTGATGCTGCCATCGTGAGCGATGCCAAAGCCGGCACCGCCGAGTTGCTCGCGGCCGTGCGCAAGACTGGTTCTACCAAGAGCGGCGGCCGGCGAGCGGCGATCCGCGAAGCGACCGCGGCGGCTGCGCGCGAAATCCAGCGCATCCAGCCGCAGATGGCTTACCTGAAGATTCTCCGCGAGGTGCTGCCTTCGAATGCCATCGTCACCGATGAGCTCTCGCAGGTCGGCTTCGCCTCCTGGTACGGCTTTCCGGTGTACGAGCCGCGCACCTTCATCACCTCGGGCTACCAGGGCACGCTCGGCTCCGGCTTTCCGACCGCGCTTGGCGCCAAGGTCGCCCACCCCGACAAGCCGGTCGTGGCCATCACCGGCGACGGTGGCTTCATGTTCGGCGTGCAGGAGCTTTCCACCGCCGTGCAACATAGCATCGGCGTGGTGACGCTCGTGTTCAACAACAACTCTTACGGCAATGTGCGGCGAGACCAGCGCGAACGCTTCGATGGCCGCGTCGTGGCGTCGGACCTCGTCAATCCGGATTTCGTCAAGCTCGCGGAATCCTTCGGCGCCGGTGCCGCGCGCGTCACCTCGCCGGATCATTTCCGTCCTGCGCTGGAAAAGGCGCTAGCCGATGGCGGGCCATACGTGATCGCGATCGAGGTGCCGACGGATTCAGAAGTGAGCCCGTGGGCGTTCATTCATCCGCCGAAACCTTGAGGCTATCATTCCGGGATGCGCCGAAGGCGCAGGCCCGGAATCCATGGCGCCGCCGGGTCACGGGGTGAAATGGATTCCGGGTTCGCGCTGCGCGCGCCCCGGAATGACGGAGGAGAGCTACCGCGTCTTTCTAAAGGTCAGATTGATCCGCTGTCGCCCAAGCACCGGGTGCTCCCCATCGGCGAGCGGCGCGACGCCGTGGAAGAACAATCGCGACGGTCCGCCCCACACCACGACATCGCCATGCGTCAGCCGGTACCGAGCCGTTTTGTCGTTGCGCTTTGGCCCCCCAAACAGGAAGATCGCGGGCAGGCCGAGCGACACCGAGACGATCGGCGCGGCAAAATCCGTCTCGTCCTTGTCCTGGTGCAGCGACAGTCTTGCGCCCGGTTCGTAACGATTGACCAGGCAGGCATCCGGCGCAAAGCCGTCAAAGCCGCCCTCCGCCGCTGCCTCGCACGCCAGGCGCACGAGCACGGGCGGCATTGCCGGCCACGGCTTTCCGGATTCGGGATCGATGCCGTCGTAGCGATAGCCGCTGCGATCGGTGACCCAGCCGACCGCGCCGCAATTGGTCATCGCCACCGACATCTGATAGCCGCCGGGCGTGAACATGCGCCGGAACGGCGCCTGAGTGACGATCTCACGCAACGCCGGGATCAGTTCAGCATCCACTTTGCGCGCAAATCCGCGCAGGATCACCGCGCCTTCCGCGATCACCTCGCGGGCGGGGAGGTCGGCTAGGTTATCGAATAAGTCAACGGTCAAACCACAATACTCGCTTCGGTGTCGCTCATCACCCACACGCTGGCCAAACCAATCCGTTACCGCCACCCGATTTCCGCAAAGCGTGAGCCCCACCTACGGTGTCGTCCCGGGCTTGACCCGGGACCCATAACCACAGGCCTTCATTGTGTGCTCCGCTGCAACTGCTTGCACACCCCGCCATAACTTCCTGTGGTTATGGGTCCCCGCTCCCGGGCGCAATTGCGCCCTCGGCGGGGATGACGGCGAATGTGCGGACCGGCTATCCCCGCACCGGTAGCGTCACCACGTCATAGGCATGGCGGATCGTTCGCTTCAGCACCGGATCTTCCAGCTCGAACTCGAACCGGCTCGCCGGGCGGATGCCGCCTTTGGCGGCAAATGTGCCGCCGAACATGGCGCAGCCGTCGGGCAGGCCCTTGCCGTCGAAGCCGCGTGCGATCAGGTCCTTCACCGGCAGCATGCCGTCGAGCGTGCCTTCCTGGTACAGCACGCGGTTGCCATCGATCCAGGCGTGGGAGCGCAGGATCATCTGGTCCCAGTGGTCGATGACGTCTTCGAGCTCCCAGAGCTCGGAGGCGATCGGCTTGTCGCACATCTGCTTCGACACCGTGACGCTGTAGCTCTCGACCTTGCGGTCGGTGTGATCGGAGCCGCAGCCGACGAAGATGCGGCCCTGCCAGCCGATCAATACGAACTCGACCTCGCCGCTGGACTCCTCGCCGCAGACTTCGATCGAGTCCTCTGTGGTCAGCCGCCGCGCCGAGCAGCGATAATAGATCGGCGTCGTAGCGGGGCGCGCGATGCCGAGCGCCTCGAGCTCGGCGATATGCTTGTCGCGCGCCACCGGATCACGGCCGGTCCAGCCGGCGATCACGGCTTGGTCGATGGCGAGCGTCAGCGGCGTCGCCACGCCCTTGTCGTCGATGGTGAAAGTGAGGTCATACACAGATGATGGTCTCCATTGCGGCCGCGATCTCGAAGATGCGGCGATCCGATCCGCCTGCCGCCGCGACCATCAGGCCGACCGGCACATCATCTTCACGATGGGCCGGCAGCGAGATGGCGCAGCCGTCGAGCACGTTGATCAGCGTGCAGTTGCGCAGCGCGCGCAGATTTTCCGCGGTGAACGCCTTGTCGTCTTCAAGATCGGCGATCTTCGGCGGCGTGTTGGCCGTGGTCGGCAGCAGCAGCGCGTCATAGGGCGCGATGCGCTTCTCGGTGCGCGCGATGAAGGACTTTCGCGCGTTGAGGAGATCGATGTAGTCGGCGGCCAGATATCCCTCGCCGCGCGCGATGCGCGTGGCGACGCGGGGATCGTAGATGTCACCCTTGCTGGCAAGCAGATAGCGGTGCCAGGCATAGCTTTCGGACGCCGCAAACCCGCCCTTGCCGTTCATGATGCCGACATCGAGGAACTCCGGCACCTCGATCTTCTCGATCAGCGCACCCGCCTTCGAGAGCGCCGCGAGCGCATGGTCGAACGTCTTTGCCACGGCATCATCGAGATCATCGAGCGCAACCGTGGTCGGTACCGCGAACCGCAGGCCCTTCACCGGCCGCGGCTGCAGCGGCGTCACCGGCTCGCCCGCGAGCACGGCATCGAGCGTCGCACAGCACGCGACCGAATTGGCGAGCGGACCGTAGCTGTCGAGCGAGAACGACAGCGGCACACCGCCATCAAGCGGGATGCGCCGCTGCGTCGGCTTGTAGCCGACGATGCTGTTGAAGGCCGCCGGGATCCGGCAGGAACCGCCGGTGTCGGTGCCGAGCGCGCCAAAGGCCATGCCGTCCGCGATCGATACCGCCGCACCGGACGACGAGCCGCCGGGCACATGACCGACGCTGCGGTTGTAGGCGCTCTTCGGTGTGCCGTAATGCGGATTGATGCCGATGCCGGAATAGGCGAACTCGGTCATGTTGGTACGGCCGATCACGACGAAGCCCGCCGCGCGCAGCCGCGCCACCACGGGTGCGTCAGCTTCCGCCGGCGCGGAATCCTCCAATGCGCGGGAGCCGGCGCGGGTCACCTGCCCCTTGATGTCGAACAGGTCCTTGATCGAAACGGGAATGCCGGCAAACGGTGACGGCGCCGCGTGCGCCTTGCGCAGGCGGTCCATCGCATCGGCAGCATCGAGCGCAGCTTCCTTGTCGACGTGAATGAACACGCGTTGCCCCTCGCCCGCGGGATCGGCGATCTTGGCGAGGCACTGCTCGACCAGTTGGCGGGCACTGGTGCGGCCGCTGTCGAGGTCTGCGGCGAGTGAGGCAAGGGTCGGATTGTCAGGCATGGCTTTCGATTTCAGGTCTCTTCAGGCGCGTTGTTTGAGGCGCGGCAGATTTGCCGCGTGGCGGACTATTGCCCGAGACAGGCTGGCATACAAGCGCGCTGTCGTCTTCGGAATACCGCCATGCGATTGGGAACGCTGGACCGTTGACGACGGATAGTCAATTGTCGCATCACGTTTTTGAACGAGGCCTGACGGCCTGGATCCAGGGAGGATGCCGAATGGCCGAAGCTGCACGCGCAAAACCGAAACCGACGCCGGAAACCCAGCATTTCTGGGATGGCACGCAGGTCGGCGAATTGCGCCTGCAGCGCTGCGACGCCTGCTCGCATGTCTATTTCCCGCCGCGCCCGTTCTGCCCGTCCTGCGCCTCGCGCAAGGTCAGCGTGTTCAAGGCGAGCGGCAAGGGCACACTCTACAGCTACGTCATCAATCACCGTCCCGCTGCGCCCGGCTTCACGCCGCCTTACG
>NZ_JBVBEF010000031.1:0-83602 GCF_055456055.1 Bradyrhizobium sp. LeoB3 | reverse complement strand
AGACCGCGGCTATTACGATGGAGAGGAGATCAGGGCCTGCGCGGAAGCCGACATCACGGTGACGTTGCCGAAGCCGATGACTTCGGGCGCCAAAGCTGCTGGCCGCTTCGGCAAACAGGACTTCGTCTATGTCGCTGCCGACGATGTTTATCGCTGTCCCGCCGGCGAGCGGCTAACTTATCACTATACGAACGTAGAGGACGGAAAGACCCTGCGCCGCTATTGGACAAGCACCTGCAAAACCTGCGCGCTAAAAGCTCAGTGCACGACAGCCCCCGAGCGCCGCATCTCACGCTGGGAGCACGAGGCCATTCTGGAGAAAGTTCAGGAGAGGCTCGACCACAACCCCAATGCAATGGGGGTCCGCCGTCAGACAGCGGAGCATCCGTTCGGCACGATGAAGTGTTGGATGGGAGCAACGCACTTTCTCACGAAAAAGCTGCCGAAGGTGGCCACTGAGATGGCGCTCACCGTGCTCGCCTACAACATGAAGCGCGTGATGACGATCATGGGCGTAGGTGGATTGCTGGAAGCGATGCGGGCGTGAGGCCGGCCTCTGCGCGACCAAATCAGCGCCTACATGAAGCTCCCGATTGCCACCGAGATGAGAGGTCGATTCCACCGAATTAGAAGTTCGGCGGCCGCGAAATGCGCCAGTGCGCCCCAAGTTGCGTGATTTTCACACAGCCTGGGCCAACAGCAGTCGTTTCAGCAAACGATTCGCTACCTGCAACCCGAAAAGTGAGCCCGGCTTGGTCCCTGCCGTCAGTTATTGAGAGCGCCCCACAATTGCTTTCGGGCATGCGGTCTGACTCATTGGAGTTACAGCCTGGTATTGTTCTCGACGACGACGAATTGAATCGTGGTGTCTCCTACGTTTTGCAAACTCATGCCATGGGGGCGGAGGCTCATCTAACAATGCGCCCGCGATTATATAGATCTTTACACAAATCGGGCATGGACCACTTTCGGTAAGATGCCTTCATCGCAGAATAAGTTGTTACCTGAACGCTTGCCAATTCCAACCGATATAGGCCGTAAAGAAGGCAACGATTCCCGTCCCCACAGCCATGGCGAATATCTGCTCTAATGAATCGAGTGGAACGACACTGGACACGGCCAACGCAACTCTTCCGACGAGTACAACTACCAAGCACGCGACAGCGAGCGCGGCAGCCCGTCTGCGCAACGTGAGGAGAAGTAGCCCGGCAATTGTGTATAGGGTGCCGTATCCAAAGACTAAAACCGCAGAAACAGCGCCGAGTGCAGTGGAGATGCCAAAGAATTTATGGGTAAAAGCAGTTATCACCTCCGCGGCGCCGGACAAAATCATCAAAACCCGACGATGGTGAGACATCGATTTTGCCGTATCTGCGATATGTCCGCTGTCCGGCTCAACCCAACCCAGACCTCTGAGTGGTTATGAGTCCAAGCCCTGAATGCGACGGCACCATCCTCGCCCGCGCTAGTGAAAGTGAGCGCGGTGAGATGCTGAACTGGCCTGGCTTCCACGCCAACTGAATGGTGCCCCGTGCCATCGGGCGAAATGATCCGCGAGGCGTTTGAGTACGTGCTCGGCTGATGTGGAAGTCGCGCGCGTCGTGATGAGGTTTGTTTTGGCTTCCTATCATGACCAGCTTGCGCCGTGCATTGGCCGCTCTCGCGCCCCGCGCGCATGAGGCGGCGCAACAGCCTCTAGATTGTAAATGCATTTTAGTTTCAAGGTGTTAGCCCCTTCACAGTCTTTGTGAAGCCGAGGGCCTAAGCTTTGAGAACCACCGCTCGGAAGGCAACGACGACTACACCGGAATGGTATTCCGTACCTGCGACTATCGCCGCCGTTTTTGGCTTGGCCATTATCGTTTTAATTGCCATTGGGGCTTGGTAGGCAGGAGAGCAAGACTGCTTTCAAGCCGCTCGGGAGGCAAAGATGAACACACCCGAGGCTGTGCGATGCCCAAGATCCTGCTGGTCGAAGACAACGAGATGAACCGCGACATGCTCTCGCGGCGCCTCGTGCGCGGCGGCTACGAGGTCATCGTTGCCGAGGACGGAGCGCGCGGCGTCGCAATGGCGACGAGCGACAGGCCCGATCTCATTTTGATGGACATGAGCCTGCCGGTGATCGACGGTTGGGAGGCGACGCGCCGGATCAAGGCCACGCCCGAGCTGCGCAAGATCCCCATCATCGCGCTCACGGCGCACGCCATGGCGACCGACCGGGACAAGGCCCTCGAGGCCGGCTGTGACGACTACGATACAAAACCGATCGAGCTGCAGAGGCTGCTGAGTAAGGTCGAGACGCTGCTCGCGGCTGCGGGACAGTAGACGACCACAAGGTCTGAACATGCGATGAGAGGGAGTAACTCATGAAAACGGCTCAATACAAATGGTCTCAAAGTGAGGGGTGGCGCCCGAATTTGCCGACCAGTGAAGTCGGACGACAAAGTGTCGTGTTCGTTTTTGGCGCGAGATCGCTGATGCAGGCAGGCGCCCCCGTGGGCGAGTTGCGCGACCATTTCAAAGGGGCCGCCATGCTCGGTTGCTCGACTTCCGGCGAGATCGTCGGCGACATGGTCGTCGACGACTCGGTGATTGCCACCCTTGCGGACTTCGAACATACGCGGCTCCGGTTCGCCTCCGCTGCGATTGGCGAGGCGAAGGCAAGCTATGACGTCGGCAAGGAGCTCGCACGGCAGCTCAACGACGCCTCGTTGCGCCACGTGTTCGTGCTTTCTGATGGCTTACACGTCAATGGCTCCGACCTGGCGCGCGGTCTCGCGGGCGGCGTCTCGGAAGGCGTGTCGATCACCGGCGGCCTTTCCGGAGATGGAACCAACTTCGCCGAGACTTGGGTGATTGCCGACGGTGGCGCGGGCCCCCAGCGCGTGGCAGCGGTCGGCCTGTATGGCAACGATTTGCGTATTGGCTACGCATCGATGGGCGGCTGGGAGCCATTCGGGCCGCTGCGCATCATCACTCGGGCCGAGGGCAACATCCTCTACGAGCTGGATAGGCGGTCAGCGCTCGATCTCTATAAATCGTACCTGGGCTCACACGCCGACCGGTTGCCAAGCTCTGCCCTGCTCTTTCCAATCTTGGTTACCGAAGCAAAGGGCGGCCAGGGTGTCGTCCGGACCGTCCTGGCTGTGGACGAGCAGAACAAGTCAATGACGTTCGCCGGCGACATCCCACAGGGCGGAACGGCGCACTTGATGAAGACCCATGTTGACGATCTGGTCGACGGCGCGACGGCCGCCGCCAAGGCCAGCCTCAGTGGGCTGGGCGGCAGGCGACCAGATCTTGCAATTCTGGTGAGCTGTGTCGGTCGTAAGCTGGTGATGAAGCAGCGTACCGAGGAAGAAATTGAAGCAATCCGGGATGTCTTCGGGACGGATACGAAGATTTCCGGGTTCTACTCGTACGGCGAGCTCTGTCCCTTCGTGCACGGTGGCGAGTGCCGCCTGCACAATCAAACCATGACCATAACGACGTTCGCCGAGCACTGAACCTCATAGGGCACCGATGCACAGGCTGCTACGACGCCAGCTCAGAAAGCACCTCGGTATCGAGGACGCAGTACCGGCTGTGCTGCAAGCTTTCGTAGCAGCCGTCGATGCCGCATACGCCGATTTCGATGGCGATCGGGCGATACTGGAGCGCTCACTCGAGCTGAGCTTGAAAGAGCTGTCGGAGGCACGCGACAAGGCCACGCAGGCCCAGACCCGGCTGACCGACGCGCTCGAGAGCATTTCGGAAGGCTTTTTCCTGTTCGAATCCGATGATCGCATGGTGCTATGCAACTCACGCTATCGCGAGCTCTATCCGGGGTTGGCCGACCTCATGCAGCCGGGGCTGGAGTTTGAGCATTTGATCGAGACCGTGGTCGAGCGCGGGATCGTGGCCGATGCAGCTACACGACCTCAAGAATGGGTGGAGCAAAGACTTGCCCGGCATCGCAACCCCAGTGGGCCGTTTCTACAGCACCAGTGGGACGGTCGCTGGATCCAGATCAGTGAGCGCAAAACACAGGATGGTGGTACCGTTGCCGTGTTCACGGACGTGACCGAACTCAAACGGCGAGAGGAGGAGTTGGCAGTTGCGCGCGACACGGCAACGGAGGCCCAGCGCCGGCTGGCCGACGCGATCGAGAGCATCTCGGAGGGTTTCTCGCTCTACGATGCCGACGACAAGCTGGTGACATACAACCGGCGGTACCGGGACATGCACGGCACCGGCAGCATCGATGTCGTGAATCAGGGCGTATCGTTCGAAACGATCCTCCGCAATGCGGCCGCGAGCGGCGAGATCCGCGACGCCGAGGGACACGTCGAGGCCTGGGTCGCGGAACGTCTGGCCCGGCATCGCGATCCCCAGGGCCCGCATGTGCAACGCCGCTCAAACGGGCGCTGGATCCAGATCAACGAGCGCAAGACCGATGACGGCGGCACGGTCGCGACCTACACCGACATCACCGACGTGAAGCAGGCGGAGCAGGCGATCCAGGAGAGCGAGCAGCGGCTGCGCATCATTGCCGAGGCCGCGCCGATGGCGGTGGCGATCGTCACCTTCGATGACGGGATCATCCGGTATGCCAATCAACGCTTCAGCGAAATGTTCGAGCTCGAAAGTTCGCCCGCCCTGGGCGTGCAAGCGAAGACTCTCTACGCAGACCCGCAGTATCGCGAGCGCTTCATCGGCGCACTCACCGAGCAGGGCCATGTGGAGGGCATGGAGATGCTGTTCAAGCGGGCTGGAGGCGAGGAGTTCTGGGCGCTCATAGCGTCGCAGCGCGTCCAGTTCGAGGGGCGCCCGGCGATGATCAACGGCCTCGCCGACATCAGCGACCGCAAGCGCATGGAAGGCGAGTTGCACAAGGCGATCTGGGCGAGCGAGCAGGCGACCCGCGCGAAGTCGGATTTCGTCGCCAGCATGAGCCATGAGCTGCGCACGCCCTTGAACGCGATCATCGGTTACAGCGAGATCCTGTTTGAGGACGCCCAGAGTTCCGGGCGCGAATCGGAGATGGCGGACCTGCGCAAGATCCAGGATGCCGGCAAGCATCTGCTCGGCCTGATCGACAACGTCCTCGATCTTTCCAAGATCGAGGCCGGCAAGATGACGCTCTATCTCGAGACGTTCGAGCTGCGGCCCATGATCGATAGTGTGGCGGCGACCGTCACCGCGCTGGCCAAGAAGACTGGCAACGTCCTCGTGGTGAACTGCGCCGACGAGGTCGGCGCGATCCACAGCGATCTGACCAAGGTGCGGCAGATCTTGTTCAATCTTCTCAGCAATGCCTGCAAATTCACGCGGAACGGGACGATCACCCTGGCCGCGCTCCGCGATACGAACGAGGCCGGCGACGGGATCGAGTTCCAGGTGCGCGACACCGGTATCGGCATGACGCCGGATCAGCAGGCCAAGGTGTTCGAGGCCTTCACTCAGGCCGATGAATCGACGAACCGCGCCTATGGCGGCACCGGGCTCGGCCTCGCCATCACCAGGAGCTTCTGCCGGCTGCTGGGCGGCGATGTGACGCTGACCAGCGAAGCCGGCAAGGGGACGACCTTTGTGGTTCGTCTGCCGGCGGTGACACACGCCGCTCCGGACGCTGCGACCGGGGCGGTAGAGAAGCGTTCTCTGGATCTGCAGGTCGCGGAGCCCGAGCATGCGCCCATCGTTCTCGTGGTTGACGATGATCCCAACGCGCGGGAGCTGCTGCGTCGACACCTGCAGCGCTGTGGCTACGCCGTTCGCATGGCTGCCAATGGCGAGGAGGCGATGCAGCTTGCCCGCACGCTGAAACCCGACGTGGTCACGCTCGACGTTCTGATGCCGCAGATGGATGGCTGGGCCGTGCTCAGTGCCATGAAGGAAGATGCGGCACTCGCCGAAATTCCCGTGATCATGGTCACGATCGTCGACAACCAGAGCATCGGCTTCTCGCTCGGCGCCGCCGATTACCTGATCAAGCCGATCAATCGCGACCAACTGGTCCGTGCGGTGGAAAAGTGCTGCCCGCGGGGCGAGCCACGGCACGTGCTGATCGTCGAGGACGACGCTCCGACCAGCGAGCTGATGGCGCGCGCCTTGCGGGAGATCGAGTGCACGGTCACACAAGCGGAGAATGGTCGGGTTGGCCTCGAACGCTTGAACGAGGCCTCACCGGACGCAATTCTGCTCGACCTGATGATGCCCGAGATGGACGGGTTCGAGTTCGTCGCGCGGCTGCGCGCCGAATCCCGCTGGCGACGCATCCCGGTCATCGTCGTCACCGCGAAGGCCCTGACGGCCGAGGATCTCGCGCGTCTCAACGGCCAGGTACAGCATTTGGTGCACAAAGGCGAATACAGCGGCAAGGCCGTGCTGGCGGCGCTCGACGAGCTGGTCCCCCGGCATGCCCACGCGCGGATCCGGAGCGACCATGAGCATCATTGACACCGACCGCGCGCGCGCCTCACGTATTCGGCTAGCTAACCTTCGCCAGGAACTGCTGTCCCCGGTCAACGCCCTGCTCGGCTATGCAGAGATCATGCACGAAGAGGCGTCGCGGGAAGGGCGTCAGGATATCCTGCCCGATGTCAACCGTGTCCTCCGTGCCGCCCGGGATCTCGCCGACAAGGTCGACCAGCTGGTCGAGGGCGATCGCGAGAACGACGCGACCGACCCGGCGGCCGCCCCCCAGGAGCAGCAGCTACGCCATGAGCTGCGCACACCCTTGAACGCGATCAAAGGCTATGCCGAGATGCTCAGCGAGGATCTAGCCGATATCTCGAGCGGCGCGCTGCGGTCAGACCTCGACCGAGTGCTGCTGGCGGCCACCGACCTGCTGCCACGTCTCGATCGCATCGTGCGATTTTCGGCCGATCTCGGTGAGACGAACCTAGCCTGCGACCAGACCGGCGCGGCAATGGTAAGCGAACTGATTCGCAGCCTGGGGCCAGTCCGGCAAGAGCCGTCTGCCGTCACCGAAACCGGCTCCATTCTCGTCGTCGACGATATCGAAGCCAACCGCGATCTCCTGTCGCGCCGACTGGCCCGCGATGGTCATCGCGTCGCTTCCGTAGCCGGGGGTCAGCAGGCCCTGCAGGCGCTCGAGCACGATGAGTTCGATCTCGTCCTGCTCGACCTGATCATGCCCGACATCAACGGACTTGACGTGCTCGTGCGCATGAAGGCGGATGAGCGGCTACGTCGCATTCCGGTTATCATGATTACGGCCCTGGCGGACACAGAGAGCGCCGTCCGCTGCATCGAGGCCGGCGCAGAGGATTATCTCCCGAAACCGTTCGATCCGACCCTGCTGCGCGCGCGCATCAACGCGTGCTTACACAAGAAGCGCTGGCGTGACCGCGAGCAGAGGTATCTTCGCCGCATCGAGGACGAGACCGCCAGGTTCGAGCGGCTGCTGTTGACCATCCTGCCAAGACAGGTGATTGGCCGCCTGAACCAAGGCGAAGCCATGATCGCCGACCGCTTCGAGGGCGTGAGCGTTCTGTTCGCCGACCTGGTGGGCTTCACCGAGCACTCGGCACGGGTCACGCCTGGAGCGACGGTCGAGTATTTGAACCGGCTGTTCTCGGAATTCGACGCGCTTGCCCACGAGCTCGGCGTCGAGAAGATCAAGACCATCGGCGAT
The DNA here is from genome assembly GCF_055456055.1 of Bradyrhizobium sp. LeoB3. Classification (NCBI taxonomy): domain Bacteria; kingdom Pseudomonadati; phylum Pseudomonadota; class Alphaproteobacteria; order Hyphomicrobiales; family Nitrobacteraceae; genus Bradyrhizobium; species Bradyrhizobium sp. LeoB3. The sequence goes on along the minus strand of NZ_JBVBEF010000031.1, from coordinate 75,960 downwards.
GCCTACATGGCCGTGGCCGGCTTGCCCGATCCGAACCCCGATGCGTTCGCAGCGATCGCGAAAATGGCGCTCGGCATGATCGATCGGCTAGGCCGCGTCAACGGCCATTTCGGTTGGCCCTTGCAAATCCGGATCGGCATACATTCCGGTCCGGTGGTCGCCGGCATCATCGGCACGCACCGCTTCATCTACGACGTGTGGGGCGATACTGTAAATGTCGCCAGCCGGCTCGAGGCCTATTCTCTGCCCAATCGAATCCATGTGTCCCAGGATATCGCCCGCCACCTCGTCGGTCCCTTCGCGCTGGAGCCACGCGGCAGCATTGACGTGAAGGGCAAAGGCAAACTGGAGGCGTTTTTCTTGAGCCGGATCTAGGCGCGCACCCGCGGGCGCGTCTGATGCCGCTCGGGCGCGCGAACGGCGATCGAAGCTTGTGCCGACCGACGACGCGCCGCCCAGCCCTCCTCGTTTAGGAAGTTAGGTGTCCCATCACCACGCCAACGACTGCCCGTCATGTCCGCGTGGTGGCTCAATTGGAAGGGTCATTGAAGCTTTTTCCCCCTCGGACGGGCGGATGACTTCCGAGATCGGTCAATTGCGTCATTCCGACCGTGCGCCAGATACTTCTGGTCGATCCCTGATAACAGACATTTTGGTGCCTGCCGGCACGTCTCAAAGGTGCGAGAGTCGGAAGCGTCCTGCCTGCCCGCTCCGAGCACTCTCGCTTAGCTGTATATGCGCTGGTTAGGATCCGAGAGCTCAACCTATGCAGGGTTAAGTTCTCCTCAGCAAACTAACGGTGGGACCATCAGAAAATGCGCCGGGATGCGCCGCGGGGGAGCTTCGGGTTATCTATCAGAGGCGATGACGCAAAAGCGACGTGGACAACTATCTAATTAAAAGATCTTCTCACGACAGCAGACGTGCAACCCGGTTCGCTTCGGTTCAGGGCCAATTGCGGAACAAGTTGGCGATGATCGGAACGCTCCCCATCTCTCAATCTCCTCGTCGTCGGCGCCATTCGTCTGGAGAAAGGCCAACGCACGTTCTTGAAAGCGCGACTGAACGCAGCTTCTGATTCGAAGCCGACAGCCGCTGCGACGGAGACAACCTTGGCACCGTCTTCGACAAGCACTCGCCCGCACATCGGATGGCGGTCAGGTGCAGAAGTATTATCGGCTTTCAGCAGCAACCTCTAAAGCGACCTTTCCCGACGGCATAGCGCGCTTGCTGGCGTTCGCGAAAGAATTCCACATACGTCATGATCGGCTGGTCGGGATGCTTCACTCGCCGGTGCGCAACGTATGTTTCGTAATCGGGAACGCCGATCATAAGACGCGCAGTACGCGTGCTCCAATAACCGGCGGTTCGCATCGCGCTGGCGGACTGGTCGAACAAATTCTGCAGGTCAGGCATGGCTACCTCCCGCGGCTACCCCGGCGAACTCTATTTCCATTGCGGTCGGCTGCGGATTGCCCAGTGCTCGCCAGATATTGATCAGGCCGTAGATCACTGTCGCAACGACCACCAGCACGAACAAAGCTGCGAGCGATGCATCGACGTAGTCGTTGAAGACGATCCGACTCATCTCGCCAAGCGTTTTTGCCGGTGCCAACAACTGACCTGCTGCGATCGCATCGCTATATTTGAGCGCGTGGCTGACGAACCCCACGTTCGGATCGGGGCTGAACACCTTCTCGAGCCCCGCGGTCGTCGTGCAGGCCACGAGCCACGTGGCGGGCACAATCGTCACCCAAGCGAACCGCTCGCGCTTCATCTTGAACAGGACGACGGTGCACACCGTCAACGCGATTGCCGCCAGCATTTGGTTGGCGGTGCCGAACAGAGGCCATAGCGTCCAGATACCACCCAATGGGTCGATCACGCCGACGTAAAGAAAGTAGCCCCACAGCGCGCACGAAAGCGCCGAACCGATCAGGTTGTTGGTCCAGGACGCAGTCTCCTTGAACGCTGGGACAGCGTTGCCGATGAGATCCTGAATCATGAACCGGAGCACGCGCGTTCCAGCGTCAACCGTGGTGAGTATGAACAGGGCCTCGAAGAGGATCGCGAAGTGGTACCAGATGCCCATTAAGGTACGGCCACCAAGGAACGACGACAGAATATGGGCCATGCCGACGGCGAGCGTTGGTGCGCCGCCGGTGCGTGACATGATCGACGTCTCTCCGACGTCCTTGGCCATTTGAGTAATCTCGTCCGGGGTCACCACGAACCCCCAAGCCGAGATCACTTGCGCGGCTTGCTCAGCCGTGGTGCCGATCAGTCCTGCAGAGCTGTTCATCGCGAAATAGACGCCGGGATGGATGATGCTCGCGCCGATCACCGCCATGATCGCGACGAACGATTCCATCAACATTCCGCCGTAGCCGATGAAGGCAATCTGCCTTTCGTTCTCGATCATCTTCGGCGTCGTCCCTGACGCAATGAGAGCATGCCATCCGGAAACGGCGCCGCAGGCGATTGTAATGAACAGGAAGGGGAATAAGCCGCCGGCCCAAACTGGTCCGCTGCCGTCAATGAATTTGGTGACAGCAGGCATCTGGAGATTGGGACGAACGATGATGATGCCGATGGCCAAGAGCGCGATTGTGCCGATCTTGAGGAATGTCGAAAGGTAATCGCGCGGAGCCAGAAGCAGCCAAACCGGCAGCACGGATGCGACGAAGCCGTATCCGATGATGATCAGCGCCAGCGTCTCGCCATGTAGATCGAAGTACACCGCGAGCTCAGGCGTCTCGGACACGGTCTTACCATAGATCAGCGCAGCGAGAAGCAGCACGCAGCCGAGCAGTGACATTTCGCCGACTCTGCCCGGGCGGATAAAGCGGCTATAGACACCCATTAGTAGCGCGATCGGAATCGAGCAGAACACCGCGAAAGTTCCCCACGGACTGCCGATCAATGCCTTGACGACAACGAGAGCGAGGACCGCAAGTACAATGACGCAGATCAGGAGAATGCCTACCCCTGCGATCGTGCCAGCCACCGCTCCCATCTCGGCACGCACGATGTCGCCGAGCGAGCGACCATCGCGCCGCGTCGATAGAAACAGAACAGTCATGTCCTGGATCGCACCGCCGAACACCGCGCCAGCGAGAATCCAGAGCGTACCCGGCAGATAGCCCATTTGCGCGGCAAGCACTGGACCAACCAGTGGACCCGCGCCGGCGATCGCCGCGAAATGATGGCCATAGAGCACGTACCGATTGGTCGGAACGTAATCGAGACCGTCATTATGGCGAACGGCAGGCGTTAGTCGTGTGCCATCGACCCCGAGCGCCCGGTCGGCGACGAACAACCCATAAAACCGGTAGGCGATGAAATAGATGCAAATCGCGGCGACGACCAGCCACGCTGCATTGACAGTTTCACCTCGGTTGAGCGCCACGATCGCGAATGCCGCGGCACCCAGAAGAGCGACCGCGATCCATAAGAGCTTCGACTGGCGCGCACTTGAATTGTTGATGATACTCATGGATGTCCTCCCGCACTGCAGGAAGCCCAACCAAACAAAATTCACCCTGGCGGGGACCTAGATCGAGGCAAGGGTGTATTGGCTGGGATCCTTCCTTTCCGTACACCAGGTCGGGACTGGGTATTTCGCTAAGCTCAGAGCCCACTATAGTTCCGCCTGACGGTATAATTCTAGGACTCTGTTTGTTCGCTGGGAAGTGATTAGGATCGTGCGAAGAAAGTGTCGTGGCTGGGCCAATGGATGATGGGCACCTCATCAGGGGGCTGGCCCAGTGACAGCGATCCATAACCGTTTCGCGTGCTGGTTTTCATCAGGTGTTGGAGTACAGCAACTTGGTCCGTTCAGGGTCAGAACCGGACCTCATATGCCCTTCTATGAAGAGAGCGATGCGACACGAGCCGCCAGACTATTCAGGCTCGCCTACGGCCGGCGCCTCCGATGCCTACTCAAAGCACATTCAGGAGTTGGGCCCCACGCTCCGGAGCATGACCTTGTCCCGGTGATGGCGTGGCGCGGTATCGTGCCCGCTCACGGATCGCGAGATGCGAGGTACGCTACAATCGCGAGAAGATCCTGCTCGTCAAGATCGGCGACAACTTGGGCCATTAACGGGCTCCATTCTCCCGTTCGGGCGCCGTGCTGGAAGTCATAGAGCTGCCGGAACATGTAGCTCGGTGAACGACCAGCAATGCTTGGCAGCGGTCCAAGCCCTTTCAGGTCCGCGCCATGGCACAAAGTGCATTGGATCGTTTTGCCCGACCCACCTTTCATGACTAGCGCCTCGCCTTTGGCGAGGCTCCCGATTGGTGCATACGCTGTGAAGGTCGATCGAGGGTCGCGGCTTTCGAAGCGGAGCAAATCGTCGGGGACCTCCACGATTCGCGCTCCGATCGGCTCGCGCTCGCTGGTTTCCACCGCAGCCCAAAGCAGACCCGCCACATAGGTCTTTGGCGCGGTGTCGCTCTCGACCACCTTGATGCGTTTGCGCGGTTGCAAGGCCGAAAAGTAGGCTGCCGCGGCTTCGATTTCGGCGTCGGTGATCGGCTTAGAAAGCTCGATCATTAGCTTTGGCGGAATTCGCCCGGGGAGAGTTGTACCGCGTGCCCCGCTCTTATAGTCGGCCATCTGCTGGATGATGTAGCTCTTCGGCAGCCCTGCAAGGTCCGCGTTTTCCGGACCACCTGGCCCTGTGGCGCGGTGACAATATCCGCATGCGAACACACCGGGTTTGCGGCCGTTCGCGACGATGTCCGGCAGCGCGCCGTGGTCGCTGGGGTGCCAAACCGGCGCAATGAAACGATCACGCAACTGGCTCCAGGTATAGCCGGCCGTGCTGTCTGGTACGCGAACTGGCTTTCCGTCATCGACGGGAGGCTTGTAGTCGGGATTGTTCGGCGTATAGGCCCAAGCGGGGGGACCGTCTGCGGCGGTCGCAATCCGCATCGCGAGCAAGCCACAAACGATCACAGACGAGAGCAGCGCGGGAACAATCCTCATTTTCAGTTCCCCGACTGTCCGAGCCGGCAGCTATGGGGAGCTTGCCGCACCCATGAACTCCGGGCAAGTGCCCGCGAATGTCAAGGTACTCGAAATAACTGAAGCCGTCCGAGCAAAGCCTGGCCGCCGCGTGTGCCCCGCCAAAGCCATTCAGCCCGACGTTTGATCTCGGTGTTGCTCTGAAGCCCCGCCGGGTCCGACGCGACCAGGTCATTCATGACGCGGAAGTCGGTACGTTTACTACATGTCTGGGCTGGGTCATTCGAGCCACTTCCGGTCCGCCCCGATCAACGGACATTCTCAGCGCCCGTCGGCATGTCTCAAAGGGGCCATTGGCGGACATGCGGCACGTTTCGGTCATTAGATCATACGGACGAGAGAGTCATACGGACGAGGTTTCCGGCAGCCCGGTGTCGGCTGCCCAGGCGGCCGGTCGCTCAAGGACGCGCAATGAGCAACGGCTGGACGTTTTCGCCGCCTGCCATGAGGGGATTCGACGGCTCGAAGTGCTCGCGCAGTTCTCGCCTTTTGACGAGCGAGCGCGCCACAACAAAGGCGTCCTTCAGGCGTTTCGCTTGCCGGACTGCGACATTGAAAAAGGCGTTGCCGAAATAGGTCCACTTGGCTTTGTCCCGGCAGCCGAACGATGGATGGTCGGCATCGGCCGCGGTGATGACCAACGTATCGGGGTTCGCGAGACGAGGGATAAAGACCCCGGAATAGCAGGCCGAGATGACCACCACCTTGTATCGCATACCGGTCCGCGCCAGCATGCCGGCGAGATTGGACGGCGTGAGCGTTTGCGTAAGCCGCCCCGCTTTGACTGCAAGCCCGTCGGGGGAGCCGTGCGAGGTGAGAATCAAGAACAGAACATCGTTCTCGGCGTCCATTCCATTGGCCGCCACCTGCAAGGACCTAGCGAGGCCTTCAATCGTTGCACCTCCGCCTATCTTCCAATTGTATTGCACGTTGACCGGGCCGCTCCCGAAACGGCCCGCTACGACCCGTGCTGCACCGATTGCCTCGTTTCTAAACACGCCCTGATCGCCGAAAAGGCCGAAGGACACGACGCTTACCCTGCGAGCATCCTCAACGGCGCGCGCCGGCGAAAACGACGGCGCAATGGTCAAAACAAAGGCGATGAGCGGCGCGCCGAACCGGCCGATCCAACGTGGATGCACAGCTTCACCAGGCCATTTCGTTCAACAGGTCACGTGAAAGAGCCCGATCCTCCTGGCGTGCGAGCGGTTGAACATCCGGATCGCCTCGGGTGTCGGCCTCAACAGCACCTCGCAGCCCTTCCTTTCGAAATAGGCTTCGGCTTCCGGTGACAGGTGCACGTTGCCCATCTGACCGGAACCAATGACGACTTGGTCGCACCCTTTCTCGAAGAGAAAGCTTCTTTTTCCGCTTCACAACTTTGCCGGAAAGACGAACGACCACGTCGTGCTGATACGTCGTTCCGTCAATCGTAATCGCGCCAAATGTGGTGCTGTCAATCTTCATCGTGACCTCCTGATTAGACTCCAGCTCCAAATATGCAGCAGTGAGGCGCCTCGACGTCGGCATCATCTCCCTCAAGAGCGTTCCAATAGAGCACGTCGATCTTTATAGCCGCATACAGCGCTTCGAAAAAATCTCGTCTCGTAAGGGCTACAGCGTAAGGGCCCTTGACCAAAAGCACGCCGTTCGAGCAGGCAGCCCTCGCTAAAATACGAAGGCAAACAGGGCGTTGTGAATCCTATTCGGCCGCGCTTTGTGCTAGTCTTCCAGTCGTCCATACCTTGAACCAAGCGAAATTAAAACAGGAGGATGGGCCTGACACAGACAATCAATCAGATCCTACGGTGCAGTCTGCGGTTTCTCAGCGAGGTCAGTTTTGCCTGAGACCGTGCAAGGGATCTCCTAGGAAAGATTCTCTTGCTCACCTCGAAGACACGCTCATGACGGCTCCTGTAGGAAGAGGGAGAGACGATCATGATCAAGGTGAAGATTAATGGCCAGGAACAGAATTGGGATGGCGATCCCGATCTTCCGCTACTCTGGTTCATCCGTGATGAAGTGGGACTCACCGGCACCAAGTTCGGCTGCGGCCAGGCGCTGTGCGGCTCATGCACCGTTATCGTCGACAAGCAGGCGGTGCGCGCCTGCATCACCTCCGTGTCCGATGTCGGCGGCCGCGAGGTCACCACCATCGAGGGCCTGCATCCGACCGGCGACCACCCGGTGCAGAAGGCTTGGCGGCAGCTCAACGTGCCGCAATGCGGCTTTTGCCAGACCGGCCAGATCATGCAGGCGGCGGCGTTGTTGATGGATAATCCAAAGCCGTCGCACGACCAGATCCGCGAAGCCCTGTCCGGGAATATCTGCCGCTGCGGCTGCTACCAGCGGATCGAAAACGCGGTCCATCTCGCTTCGACGGGGGTGTGACATGAATATCCTCACCAATCCCAGCAAGCTTCGCGGCTTCGAGAAGCACATCAAGGTCGAGAACGTTTCGCGGCGCAGCATCCTCAAGGGCCTCGGCCTCGCCGGCGGCTTCGTGCTCGCCGCACCCGTGATGATGCGGCCGAGCTTCGCCTACGAGACCGGCGCGGGGAAGATGCCGCACGGCGTCGTGGTCGACCCGCGCGTGTTCGTCTCGATCGCGCCGGATGGAATGGTCACCATCGTTGCGCACCGCTCCGAGATGGGAACCGGCGTGCGCACCAGCCTGCCCCTGATCGTCGCTGAAGAACTGGAGGCCGACTGGAAGCGCGTTCGCGTCCAGCAGGCGCATGGCGACGAGGTCAAGTTCGGCAACCAGGATACCGACGGCTCGCGTAGCACGCGGCATCATCTGATTCCGATGCGCCAGATCGGCGCCTCGGCCCGCACCATGCTTGAGCAGGCCGCCGCAAAACGTTGGGGCGTGCCGGCAGCCGAGGTGAAGGCCGTCAATCACGAAGTCGTCCACAGCGCGAGCAGACGCAAGCTCGGCTTTGGCGAATTGGCCGCCGATGCAGCCAAGGAGTCGGTGCCGAGCGTTGAAGGCCTGAAGCTCAAGGATCCCAAGGACTTTCGTTACCTGGGCAAGGGCGAGATCAGCATCGTCGATCTTCACGACATCACGACGGGAAGGGCCGAATACGGCGCCGACGTGCGGTTGCCCGGCATGAAATATGCCGTGATCGCCCGCCCGCCGGTGACTGGCGGCAACGTGGCGTCGTTCGACGGCGCGGAGGCGATGAAGGTTTCCGGCGTCGAGAAGGTGATGGAAGTCAAGGGCTGGCCATGGCCCTCGAAATTCCAGCCGCTCGGCGGGATCGCCGTGATTGCCCGCAACACCGGCGCGGCGATCAAGGGCCGCGACGCGCTGAAGGTCACCTGGGAGGACGGCGCCAACGCCAAATATGACTCGGTTGCCTATCGGGCCGAGCTCGAGGACGCGGCGCGCAAGCCCGGCCTCGTCGTGCGCAAGGAAGGTGACGCCGAAGCCGCGCTGAAAGGCGCCGACAAGGTGATCGTGGGCGAGTACTATTTGCCCCACCTTGCCCATGTCGCTATGGAGACGCCGGTCGCGGTCGCCGACGTCAAGGGCGACAAGGTGGAGGTCTGGGCTCCCGTGCAAAGCCCGGGCGGCACGCGCGAGGACGTCGCCAAGACGCTCGGTATCCCCGAGGAGAACGTGACCGTCAACGTCACGCTGCTCGGCGGCGGGTTCGGGCGCAAGTCGAAATGCGACTTCGCGCTCGAAGCCGCGCTGCTGTCGAAGGAGCTCGGCGCGCCGGTCAAGGTGCAGTGGACGCGGGAGGACGATATCCGCAACGGCTTCCTGCACACCGTCTCCGTCGAGCGCATCGAGGCGGGCCTCGACAAGAGCGGCAAGGTGATCGCCTGGCGGCATCGCAGCGTCGCGCCAAGCATCGCCTCGACCTTTGCGGCCGGCACGGTGCACCAGGCACCGTTCGAGCTCGGCATGGGGCTGGTCGACATGCCCTTCGAGATCGCCAACATCCAGTGCGAGAACCCGGAAGCGGCCGCGCACACCCGCATCGGCTGGTTCCGTTCGGTGTCCAACATCCCGCGCGCCTTCGCGGTGCAGTCGATGGTCGCCGAGATCGCGCAGGCGACCAACCGCGACCCGAAGGACATGCTGCTGGAGCTGATCGGTGCGCCGCGGATCCTCAACCTCGCCTCGGTGAAGGATTTATGGAACTATGGCGAGCCCTATGACAGCTATCCGATCGACACCGGACGGCTGCGCAAGGTGGTCGAGCTGGTCGCCGACAAGGGAGGTTGGGGACGGCAGGTGCCCAAGGGCCACGGCCTTGGTATTGCGGCGCACCGCAGCTTCGTCAGCTATATCGCGACCATCGTTGAGGTTGCCGTCGACGACAAGGGCAAGTTGACGGTGCCACGGGTCGATACCGCGATCGACTGCGGCGCCTACGTCAATCCCGAGCGCATCCAATCACAGATCGAGGGCGCGGCGATCATGGGGATGAGCCTCGCCAAACATGGCGAGATCACCTTCACGAACGGCAGAGTGCAGCAGGGGAATTACGACGACTTCCCGGTGATCCGGATCGACGAATCGCCTGCGGTCACCAACGTCTACATCGTGCCGCCCGCGAGCCCCGATACGCCGCCGAGCGGCGTCGGCGAACCCGGCGTGCCGCCGTTCGCGCCGGCCCTGATCAATGCGATCTTCGCCGCCACCGGCAAGCGCATCCGCGCGATGCCGATCGGCAAGCAACTGGAGGCGTGAGGTGGAACGTAACTTCGCACCAACCGTTTCATTGGTCTGGACAGGAGACGGACCGATGAAACAGATCTTGGCGGCGCTCGCGGTGTCGCTACTGTCGGGCGCCTTTCTTTTGAGCGCGCAAGCTACGAGCGCTCAAACTAACCCGCCGCCGGCCACTGCTACACGGCCGGCAAAGACGCCGAAGGATCAGAGCTCTGTACCAAGCAATGCGCCGAAAGCCACGCGAACCCAAACCACTGGCGAAGGCAGCCGCGATCCGACGGTGAAGGACATGAACGTGAAGGAGAAAGGCAAGGTCGAACGGATGGGCAAGTAGTTTGGCCGTGACGTTTGACCTTCTCGCGTGCAGCTCGGTTCCACCTCGCTCGAAACGCTTGAGGGCTTTATCCGGCAACGTGGAAGCCGATGAGAGAGGATGACGATTCGAAGAAAGTCATCGCGCTGAAACGGAAGCGGCGGACCTTTCGGTCCGCCGCTTTTTTGCAGCCGTTCCGCGTGCGGCTATTTCTTGACCGCAAACACCCAGACGACGCCGCCCTGGGGCACATTGTTCTCCACGCCGACATTCTGGGTGGCCAAGGCATCCTGGATGCGCTGTGCATCGACGCCCCAGCCGGACTGGATCGCAATATATTGCGTGCCGTCCACCTCATAGGAGACCGGCATGCCCATGATGCCGGAATTGGTCTTCTGCTCCCACAACAGTTCGCCGCCCTTGGCGTCGAAGGCGCGGAAGTAGCGATCGTTGGTGCCGCCGACAAAGACCAGATCGCCCGCGGTCGCCAGCACCGAACCGAACAATTGCGACTTCGGGAAGGTGTGCGACCAGACCTTCTTGCCGGTGGCCGGGTCCCAGGCCTGCAATTCGCCGATGTGTTTGCCGCCGGGACGGATCGTCAGACCGATGTCCTCCGGCTTGGTGCCAAGCCAGAGCTGGCCTGGAACCAGCGCCACCTTCTCGCCGGAGAAGCCGCCGCAGGTGTTCTCCATGGCCGGCACATAGACATATTTCGTTTTCTGGCTGTAGGCCGCCGACGGCCAGTCCTTGCCGCCCCACAGTGACGGGCAGAACTCGACCCGCTTGCCAACCACCGGCTTGTGCGCGGGGTCGACAATCGGCTTGCCGCTCTCGGGCTCAATGCCTTTCCAGACATCGGTGTAAACATAGGGCCAGCCGGCTACGTAGCTGATCTTGTCCGGCTTGCGCTCCAGGATCCAGAAGATCGCGTTGCGTCCCGGATGGATCAGACTCTTGACAGATCGGCCATCCCTTTGCAGGTCGACCAGCATCGGCGCCTCGACCTCGTCCCAGTCCCAGGAATCGTTCTGATGGTACTGGAAATGTGCCTTGATCTTGCCGGTCTCAGGATCGAGGCCGAGCACGGAGGTCGTATAGAGATTGTCACCGGGATGAGCGTCCCCGGGCCACGGCGCAGCATTACCAACACCCCAATAAATGGTCTTGGTGTCCTTGTCGTAGTTGCCGGTCATCCAGGCCGATCCACCGCCGGTCTTCCAATCGTCGCCCGTCCAAGTATCATGGCTGGGTTCGCCGGGGCCGGGGATAGTGAAGGTCCGCCACAGCTCCTTGCCGCTATTGGCGTCGTAGGCGGCGATATAGCCGCGGACGCCGAATTCACCGCCGGATCCGCCGACGATGACCTTGCCGTCGACAACCAGCGGCATGAGGGTCAAATACTGCCCCTTCTTATAGTCCTGGACCTTGGTGTCCCAGACCACCTTGCCGGTCTTCGCATCAAGCGCGACCAGGTGATCGTCCGTCGTGGCGAGATAGAGCTTGTCCTGCCACAGGCCGACGCCGCGGTTGGTCGGATGCAATTGGAACAAATCTTCCGGAAGTGACCGCTTGTAGCGCCAATATTCTTCGCCGCTCTTGGCATCAAGCGCGATCACCTGGCCCATCGGCGTCGTGACAAACATCACGCCGTTGTTGACGATCGGCGGGGCCTCATGGCCTTCGATGACGCCGGTGGAGAAAGTCCATACCGGCATCAGGCTCTTCACGTTCTGTGTGTGGATCTGCTGGAGCGGGCTATAGCCCTGCCCATCATAAGTCCGCCGATACAGCATCCAGTTGCCGGGTTCGGGATTTTCAAGGCGGGCTTGCGTCACCGGACTGTAATTTTCGATCGGACCGGCGACAGCAGCGGTTGAGATAAGGGTTGTGAACGCAACACAACCCGACAATAGCCATTGCTTTCTGGTCATGACGCCATCTCCCTGTGCTCTTCTCTCCCTCCCCTATGGTGGGTGGTGCGATCGTCTGGGGCACGGGAATCGGATGCGACCGCGCCCCATCACCCTGGCTGTTGAGCACCTACCTTTCCAACGAAGGTTGCAGTTATGGTGAGCGAGCCGTCGGCTATCGCCAACGGCAGTGCCGGCAAACGCCGGGGCGCGGGCCCGAACACGACTTCCGCGCGCTCGCGGGGATCGAATTCGGAGTTGTGACAAAAACATTTAAGAACGTCTTTGTCGCCCGTCTCGGACTTCAGCCAACCGGTGACAGAACATCCGGCGTGAGTACAGATCGCCGAATAGGCGACGATGCCTTCAGCAGAGCGTGATCGGGTCTCCTCATCCAATTCAGCGAGATCAAGCCTTATGATCAGAATCTCGTTGAGCCGCGAGCCGTTGCGGACTACCGAAGTCTCGGGGTCCTTTGGCCAAGCGTGCAGCGGAGGGTCGCCGAGCTTCAAATCATCGGGCTTGATGACGTCGCCGGCACGCTCTCCTTCGGAGACAACAAGGAGATCCCCTTTCTTCGGCCGGTCGCTGCTGCCGGGCTGATCTTCCTGCGCCGCAGCGAACCTGTTCGCCGCCAGGAACGCTCCGGCCGCGAGCGTCGTAAAGAGAAGCGAGCGTCGCGTTTGGTTCGGACACAGCATTGTCTTCTCCAGCTCCGCCACCGAGCCTGAATTTCAGTCGCGCGTAACCTCCCTGCCCAACGGCAAAACGCTTAAACCGGCACGTGAGGCGACGCGGTCACATGCAGGCTTGCTACCCTCTACGAGGCTCAACGCGGCCTTTCAGCGCTGCCAGCCGCCCCCGTCGAGGTGCCGGTGGCTGAGCCCGTTGTCGGCGGAGCAGTGTCAGTCCGCCCAGGAGGATGGGTGGAAGCGCCCGGCTTTTCCTGCTCACCGACATAGCCTGACTCGCCGGACTGGCGGGTCTTGGCACCCTTGTCCGCCTCCTCTTGCACCTGCTGCGGGTTGGGTGCCGTCTGCTGCTGCGCCAGCGCCGGCAGGGCGATCATGGTTCCGCTCGCAACAAGCATCGCAACGATTATGGTTCGCATGGAGGGTCCTCCCCATCGTAGCGTCACTTTGTACGAATACGAACGCGCCGGTTCGCGAAGGTTCCTAGTTCAACCTCATATTTTCAAGACAAGGGATGCGGCGCAGCCGCGCAGCTCGGGAGATAGGCGACATGGAAACAAACTCGCCGACTCGGCTTAGTGTGATCTCGGCGCCTCAGAGATCTTAAGCCATCTGGACCGCGCCACTGTTTCTTTCCTCTTGCCGGGGAGCGCCTGATGTCCTGCGCGATGCCAATTCACCGTTGAGCTGTTGCCACGGCGCGCCGGGCCATCCCGGACGCCAGCATGCTCTCGTCGAGCCAAGCAATGGCGCAACCGGATCATCTGTGCCATGGAGGCTCTGCGAATACGGAGCGCGAGTAGCCGCGCTGTTCGATGATATCATCGAGCCCGCGAGGAAACGCGACGTCGCAGAAGCACAGCTTTTGGCGCAAGCCGGCCCTAAAATGCCGACCCTATGTAGCACCGGGGGATCTCGCGCGCGAAGAGCTCTTTCGACAGCACGCGCCTAGGCATCAATCAGGACGCCCGGATTGAGCATGCCTTCCGGATCCAATTCGCGCTTGGCTGCCCGCAATGCGGCGGCGAAAAGCTCTGGCCGCTGTCTGTCGTACCAGGGTCTATGATCGCGACCAACGGCATGATGATGGGTAATGGTGCCGCCTGCGGCGATCAGCGCGTCGCTTGCCGCGTTCTTGATGGCCTGCCACTGTTCGAGAAGCGCGCCGTGTCGACCGCGCGCGTGGAAGGAGAAATAGGGTGCGGGCCCGTCCGGGTAGACATGGGTGAAGCGGCAGGTGACTTCACCTTTGATCCCAGTTGCTTCCAGAATCGCGCGTTCGGTTGCTGCTTTGACCTTGTCGTGAAAGTTTTCGAACCGATCCCAGGTGATGGCGCTCTCGAACGTATCGTTGATGAGGCCGGCGGGCGTCAGAAATTCGCGCGCATAGGGCATGCGAATAAATGCGTTGCGCCAGACGCCTGCCGCGCCTTGGAGATGCGCGTCGCTCGCCGTCGCAGGCTCCGGCGTCCCGCAGTGGTCGGCGCAGCATTCAAGTGCGCGCGCGAACCAGGCGTCCAGAGGATGATCGCCCGATTCGAATGCGAGCACCATGACTGCAGTGCTGCCGTCGGCCGCACCCGTGTTGAAGGCCTCCCGTGGGTCCAGGATCCGGCAATTGGAGGGATAGAGGCCGGCTTGCGCGACCGCACGCACAGCGCACGCGGCATCGAAAAATGAGGGAAAGCGAACCGATGCGCCAGCGCGGAACTTTGGACGGGGCTGCAATCGCATCCAGGCGCGCGAAATCACACCCAAAATTCCTTCCGAGCCGATGAACATGCGGTCGGGACTCGGCCCGGCACCCGAGCCGGGAAGTCGGCGCGTCTCCAGCACGCCAACAGGCGTCACGACGCGCAGGCTTTCGACGAAATCGTCGATATGAGTATGAAGACTGGCGAAATGGCCGCCCGATCGTGTCGCAATCCAGCCGCCCAGGGTTGAATATTCGAAGCTCTGCGGAAAATGCCGTAAGGTGAAGTTGTGCGGCTTGAGCTGGTTTTCCAGAGACGGACCATAGGCGCCAGCTTCGATCGATGCGACGCGCGATAACGGATCTACTTCGATGACATTGGAGAGATTGCGCAGATCGAGGCTGACGGCAGCCTTGTGCGTGATGCCGTCAACCCGCGGCTCGACGCCGCCGCACACGCTCGATCCGCCTCCAAAAGGTGTCAGCGAAGCGCCAACGGAGCCCGCCCAGTCCATCACAGCGGAAATCTCCGACTCGTTACGCGGATAGGCGACGACGTCGGGCGCACTATCGTAATTGCCAAGCATTGCTCTAACGTAATCCGGATAGGACTTGCCATAGGTGTGCGCGGCACGATCGTAGCGTTCGCTCGTGCAGAAGGGCGTGAGGGAAGCCGGCGGCACCACGCGCGGCTCCCGCAAGGAGAGCTCTTCAAGGCCCGGAACAGCGACCGTGTCGAATTCGTCAGCTCCAAATTTGACGTGATAGCGGCCGAGGACAAACTTCCGTTCCTCTTCGCTCATGCCTTCGCCTTCGCGTCCCCAGCCGTAATGTTTCAGCCTTGTGTCGGTCATGAGCGTTCCTCGCAGGAGCAGCGGTTAAGCCTAGCGCACGTCACGTCCGGTCTACCCGCGGTTGCGGACATTCGAACCAATTCGAGCGACTTCGGCTCGGGGCCAAGAGCCGACGTTTCCCTTCCGGCCCTCGCGACGATAAGTGTCCTCCATGGCGCCACCGCGTCGAGTAAGATTTTCGCCTCCTTCGAGTCGAGCGTGCCGAAACCGTGAACCAGCAGTAGATCGGAGCGAGGAGATCACGGGCTTCGACGTTCCTGCGCCCCCTCGCTCCAATGGCGCGCGGCGTGCGTGTTGGCTGCAGTGCAGCAATCTCGCTCGGCTGGGTATCCCCCACGTCGGTCATTCTCTTTTATGGCGGTGCTGAAAGAGGAATATTTGTGGCCGTGCGGAAGAAGGAGTACCATAACTTCAACTTGCACTGCCGGGTGACCTCGTCCTGCCCTGTTAGGGAGAAACGATGGGTTACGCAGGTGCTGTAGCTCCCCATCGCTAGTTACCCATCCCTAGCCTCGGCTTGGCTCGCGCCCAGGAGTGGTGGAGCGCGCCGACTGACACGGGCGCGGTTTGAGCTATGGTCAGAGCCGGCTGCCATGACGGGTGTGCCCCGGGTATCGACGTATTCTATCGCGGCCTGAATAACCGTCTTTGGACAAGCTGGGGGCCGGACCAACCAGGAGGCCAGTTTTGCAGCGCGCCTGCCGACCTAGGAGGCGAGGCTTTTACATACATTGGCGCCCACCGCAGTCGAGGAAGCAGGCTAAGGCATTTTTAGCGCCAGCCTGCAAAAGCGGCTTCCACGTTGCAATGTGGTTGCCCCGGACGACTTGTCAGGAGGAGACAAACATGCGGTCAGAACGAGAAATTTGCACATCATCCGTCACACGACGCGGGTTCTTGAAGCAGGTGGGCGCCGCGGCTGGAGCTGCGGGTTTGGCGCCGGCGGTTTCGTCGCCGTTTGTGTCTAGCGCTCTTGCACAGGCCAAGACACTCAAGATCCTCCAGTGGAGCCATTTCGTGCCGCAATACGATAAATGGTTCGATGGTTTTGCAACGGAGTGGGGCAAGAAGAACGGCGTCACCGTAACTGTTGATCACATCCCGCATCTGGAGCTACCGGCGCGCGCCGCGGCCGAGATTTCTGCGGGAGCCGGACACGACGTTTTTGCCTTCAATGGATCGGGCGGCCCGCACCTGTACGAAAAACATGTCGTCGATCTCACCAGTCTCGTCAGCGAGGTGGAGAAGAAGCACGGCAAGGTCCAGCCGATCGGTCGCCAGATCGCGTACAACGAGGGTACGAAGGTCTGGAGCGCCCTTCCGGCCTACTACATCCGGTTCCCCGGCCTTTACCGGAAGGACCTGTGGGACGAGATCGGGATGAAACCCGATACTTGGGAAGATATCCGCGTCGGTGGGGCCAAGCTGAAGGCGAAGGGCACCCCGATTGGTATCGGGCTTGGGCACTCCGTCGACCCGAACCTCTCGTACCGCAGCATGTTGTGGAGCTATGGCGCGTCTGAATGCGACGAGACGGGCAAGCGCGTCACCCTCAACTCGAAAGAGACGCTCGAGGTCGTGAGGCTGATTCGCGCCCTTTATAAAGAAGCCATGGAACCGGAAGTCTTGTCCTGGGACGATGCCAGCAACAACCGGTATCTGGCGTCCGGTCGAGGATCATGGATTCACAACCCGATCTCCGCATACCGGTCGATACAGAAGTCCAGCCCCGAATTGGCCGACAAGATCTACGTCTGGAAGACGCCGGCCGGCTCTGTGCGTAGGCTGGCGAGTGGAGCGCCCAACTCCTACGTCGTCTGGCGTTTCGCGCGCAACAAGGACACAGCAATCGAGTTCCTGCACTACTGGACTGACAATTGGGTTGCATCCTTCGAGGCGAGCACGGGCTACAATCATCCGCTGTTCGAGAACATCTTGCCCAAGCCCATGCCGATCTTGTCAAACGACCCGACCTCACACCCAGCCGACAAGCTGCAGGTGCTGGAGACCGCCAATGAGTGGCACGCTACTTATGGCTATCCGGGACCGGCCGGACCGGCCTCGGACGAGGTCGCGGACAATTTCATCCTCGTCGACATGATGGCCAAGGCCGCGACCGACAAAGCGACGCCAGAGGAAGCGGTCGCCTGGGCGCAGAAAGAGATCGAGCTGATCTACAAGAAATGGTCGGCGGTATGAACCGATTCGAACAGCGGGGCGGGCGGGTAGAGCTGCTCGCCTCGCGAAACGTTGATACCGATCGGGCAAGGCAATTGCAGCCTGCCGGCCGCGGAGGGCTTTAGGTCACTGCTCAAGGCACAGAGGAAGTCCAGATGGCCGCGGTGGTTGCCAAAGACATCAGAAAGGATTTCGGTGACGTCGCTGCCGTCGATGGTGTCAGCTTATCAGTCGGCGACGGCGAGTTTCTGGTGCTGCTCGGTCCATCGGGTTGCGGCAAGACCACCTTCCTGAGGATCATCGCCGGTCTCGAGCGGCAAACGTCCGGCGACGTCCTGATCAACGACGAAATCGTCAATGACATCACGCCGCGCGCACGTGGCGTCGCTATGGTGTTTCAGAGCTATGGCCTCTATCCGCACCTGACTGTCGCCAACAACATTGCATTTCCGCTGAAGACGCAGGGTACGCCGCAGCCCGAGATCAAGCGCAAGGTCGATTGGGCGGCTGGCCTGCTCGGCATCGATCGCTTGCTTCACCGGCGTCCCCGCCAGCTTTCGGGAGGCGAGCGCCAGCGTGTGGCGCTGGCCCGCGCGCTCGTACGCAATCCAACCGTGTTCCTGCTGGATGAACCGCTGTCCAATCTGGACGCGAAGCTACGGGCAAGCGCGCGCAGTGAGCTGAAGCAGCTCCAGCAGAAGGTGGGAACGACCACCATTTACGTCACGCACGACCAGGTCGAGGCCATGGGCATGGGCGATCGCATCGCGGTTATCGACTACGGCAAGCTCCGACAAGTCGGAACTCCAAGCGAGATTTACGACCACCCCGCCGACGATTTTGTCGCGAGTTTCCTCGGCACCCCGCCCATGAACCTGGTCGAGCATAACGGTGGACTGTTGGGCTTTCGGCCGGAGCATTTCCTGCCGCGGGAGATGCTTGACGGAGCCGCTCTCTCCGAGCTGCCCTTCCGCATCGATCGCATGGAGTATCTCGGATCGGAGCGTATCTTGTACGGCGCGTTGGATGGCTTCCAGGCGAAGCGCGAAGTCACGGCGAAGCTGCCGGCCCACGTTCCGCTGTCTGGCATCCGCGCCGGTGAATGGCACAAATTTGCGGTTCGGGAAGCCGAGCTGCGCTATTTCGACCGGGACGGTCGGCGTACCGTCAGCCCCAAGGAGCAGGCTCGATGAGCGCGATCGCCGAGGCAGCCGCGCCCCGCCGGCGGGCGCGATCGCGGTTTACGTTCGATCGGCTCGAGGTGCTCGGGCCGCTGTTCATCCTCCCCGCGATCCTTTATGTCGTCGTGCTCGTCGGGCTGCCATTCCTACTTGCCCTATATTACAGCGTCAGCGCCTACAGCATCTTCAATCCGAGCTACGCGTTTGTCGGGTTGAAGAACTTTCGCGAGGTCATCGACAGCGAGATCTTCCGGCGGACGCTGGCCAACACCCTCATCTTCACGATCAGTGCCCAAATCATCGGCCTGCTGCTGGGCAAGATCGGCGCTATGCTCCTCATGCAGGAGTTCCCGGGGCGCCGGCTTGCCCGTGCGCTTATCGTTCTGCCCTGGGCAGTACCGGTGTCACTGGCGACGCTGGCCTGGGTGTGGATGTTCGACTCGCTCTATAGCGTCATCAACTGGACGCTGATCGCGGTAGGATTGATCGATGCGGCAAACCGGCCACAGTGGCTGGGGCAAGAAGATTTGGCGATGATTGCCGTGGCGGTCGTGCATGCCTGGCGGTTATTTCCTTTCGGCGTCGTGATCTTCCTTGCCGGATTCACGTCGGTTCCGCAGGATGTGCTCGATGCCGCCACGATCGACGGTGCGGGCTTCTGGCGGCGCAACTATCAGATCATCCTGCCAATCATCGCCCCGATCATCATGATCGCTGTGATCTTTGGCACCGTGTTCACCTTCACGGATCTCAGCGTCGTCTATTTGCTGACGAAGGGCGGACCGATCAACAGCACGCAGGTGCTCGGCTCGCTGGCGTTTCAGGTGGGCATCCTCTCGGGCGATGTCGCTCACGGGGCGGCCATTTGTTTGTTCCTGTTCCCCTTCCTCTTGGTCGCGGTGATCTTTCTCTTGCGGTCGCTGCGGCGGCGGGAGATTTGACATGCCGCGCCTTGCCGGAAAAGTAGTTGGGCAGAGTTCGTTTTATGCCGCGGTGGTTACTTTGGTTGTATTCGCCGCGTTTCCCTTCTATTGGATGCTGATCACCACTTTCAAAACTGACGGCGACCTCTACAATCTCAAGTCCATCCCTTATTGGTTCAACGCGCCGCCGACGCTCGAGCATCTCAATTATTTGTTTGAAGACACGCTATTCGTGCAATGGCTGTCCAATTCCGCCCTCATCGGGCTTTGTGTCGTGGCGATCACTCTTCTCGTGGCCCTGCCAGCCGGCTATGGACTAGCGCGCATGCCGGGTCGTAGCGGCGAAAATCTGAGCATCGGTATCTTCCTGACCTATCTGGTGCCGCCGACGCTTCTGTTCCTGCCTTTAGCACGAGTCGTTACGTTGCTCGGATTGCAGGACAGCATGTGGGCTCTTGTCGTCGTCTACCCGACTTTCACCATCCCGTTCTGCACCTGGCTGCTCATGGGCTTCTTCAAGTCGGTGCCGCGAGAGATCGAGGAGGCCGCAATTGTCGACGGCTGCACTGTCGTGGGGGCATTCGTGAAAACGGTCCTTCCTCTTTCGGTACCTGCCATTCTGACCGTAGTGATCTTTGCGTTCACGCTAACGGTGCAGGAATTCGTGTACGCGCTGACCTTCATCTCCTCTTCCAGCGAGAAGCCTGTTACTTTGGGAGTCGCGACGGATTTGATCCGCGGAGATATTTTTTATTGGGGCGAATTGATGGGCGCGGCGCTCATTTCCAGCATCCCGGTGGCGATCGCTTATAATCTCTTTTTGGACCGCTTCATCAGCGGCATCACAGGCGGCGCGGTCAAATAATCGGCCATTTTCGTGCTGCGCCTTAGCATGCACGGTCAGAGCCGGTTGGCACTTCGCAAAAGTGCCATTTCCAGCCCATGCACCGCAGCAAGCAGCTCTATTCGATCGGCTCGTCCGCGCGGGAGGGCAGCATCGTGACACGGTGAGACCAAGCACCTTTGCGGTCTTCAAGTTGATGATCAACTCGAACTTGGTCGGCCGCTCGACCGGCAGGTCGGCAGGCTTCGCACCCTTGAAAATCTTATCGACGAAGACAGCGGTGCGACGCAGGGCGCATCAGCGCACCGGCATTTCGTTCTCGATCCAGGCGGTCAACGAAGCGTGCTTGGGCGACCAATCCAGCTCCGCCCGCGCGCGCCTGCCACGCACCCGGCTGTTCGAGCCCAGCGAATAGACGGCGTGGCCGAAGCCCAGCGCGGCGATGGCGTCGTCGATCGGCCAGGGCTGCGGCGCGCCGAGACCGAGGCGCCGGGCGATCGCCGCTGCGGCCTCGGCGAAGGAGGCCTCGCCGTTCTCGACATAGTAGAAGGCACCGGCCGGGGCGCGGGCCAGCGCCAGCGCGTAGAGCTCGGCCATGTCCTCGACATGCGCGTTCGACCAGATGTTCCGGCCGCGCCCGACATGGCGGACGATGCCGGTCTGCTGCGCCTGCGCGACCAGGGTCGGGATCTGCACGCTGTCGGGGTGCAGCCCCCGACCGGTGCCGTAGATCAGGCTGTTGCACAGGACGACGGACCGTAAACCGCCGCCGGCGGCGCCGATGATCAGCCGGTCGATGGCGACCCGCGCCGCCTTGCCCGGCACCGGCACAATCGGCGTGTCCTCGTCATAGATCCGGTCCGAGGCCCAGTCGCCGCGGGCGTCGTCGGCCACCACGCTGGTGCCGCTCGTGTGCAGGAACGGCTTGCCGCTGCCGGCGAGGGCTTCAAGGAAGGCGTCGACCGCGGACCGATCGTCGGAGCTGGCGGCATTGATCACCGCATCCGCCGACTTCGCCTCCTGCGCCAGCAGCGCAGTGTCCGAGAGATCGCCGAGCACCGGCTCGATGCCGAGCGCCTGCAGCCGCGCCGCCTTCTCCGGCGACCGCACCAGGCCGCGGATCCGATGGCCCGATGCCTTCAACCGGAGGGCGACGGTGCCGCCGATAAAGCCGCTGGCGCCGGTCAGGAAGATGTTCATGCCTGTTGCTCCCTACATGCCCCCAGTCCGGTGCAAGACCGGAAGGGCTGATAATTCGGCTTCCCGGTCGCGTGAGCGCGCCGATTGTTGCCATCTCTTCCGATGAAAGCTCAAAGTCGAAGATCGCGGCGTTGTTCCCGATGCGATCGATCTTGGTGCTCCGCGACAGCGCCACCACCACACCGCCATGCGCGCAGTAACGCCGCAAAGAACAGCGTGCTCGATATGTGGCGAACTTTAGATTCACGTGACTAGACGCACGCGGGATCGAAGGACCGCGCCCCTCCCCGCATTAGGCGTCAAAGCAATTTTAGTCGGCGAACTGACTTCATCCCGGGTTTGGCGCCGGCCCGTGACGAATTGAGTCATGTTGCCTTCCGAAGGACGTCTGTCAGCCGCGCTTGCACGAGCGCCTTTCAACGTCTCAGAAACAGGCCGAGCCCGTTGCTGTTGAGATATTGGATCGTCAGTTCGTGTGCCGGCTCGTTACCACTCCGTTCGAATGTGATCGACGACAGTGAACCATCCGGTTCGTTCTCGCTGGAGGGGCTCACCGAAAACACGTCACCGTTCCAGTGTGTCAGCACGTATGGCGTGCCCGAAAGTCCGATCTTCAGCTCCAGATGGCCATTCACCTGAAAGATCTCGGCATTGCCGAAATAGGAGCTGGCATAGGTACCGACATAGGATGAAAGCTTTGCCGTCGGCGCTGGAGTGGTGGAGGGCGATTTGCCGACGAGATCGCCTATCGGCGCCATGAGCCCCGCCATCGCCACGCTATAGACAGCAAACCAATCCCGCGTGATCATGCCGAACTGGACAAGATCCGTGAAGGAGGCGCCGAGTGCCTCCGCTGCACCGCCCGGTCCCGCGTTCGTCAGCACGACGATGCCAACCCCGGCCGACGGGATTATTGCGTAATGGGTCCCGGCCCCCATCGCGAAGGCACCGGAATGACTGATCATCGTGCGGCCTGCCGGTGTGATTCCAACGCCGAATCCGTACCCGTAGAAGCTAGGCCTTGCGTCGACCGCGGAGGAGTGGCTCGAAATGACCTCGGCCGTCACGGCCGGAAGCAGCGCATCTGCTGGAATGATCTGCCGACCTTCGAATTTGCCGTTTTGCAGCACCATCGCCACCCAGCGGGCGAGATCATTTGCCGACGAACTGACGCCGCCGGCCGGCGACTGCGGGTCGGGCAGACGTTGATACTTCGGCTGAAAGCCGGCGCCGACCTTCACATGCCCAAAAGCGCGATTCGATCGCCTTTCGAAATCAGCGAAGCGTGAGCTAGTCGCGGTCATGCCGAGCGGCTTGTAAAGGACATCTTCGGAAAGGTTTTCCCAGCCCTTGCCCGATGCGGCAGCCACAGCCTCCGCCGCCGCCGTCAGGCCGAAATTTGTATAGGCGTAAGTATCGCGGAAGCCGTGGAGCGGCAGCAGACGTAGGCGTTCCAGCACGGTTCGTCGGTCATAGCCGAGATCTTCCAGATCATCGCCGGCGTGCTCCGGCAAGCCCGAGCGGTGGCTGAACATATCGGCAATCGTGACATGCTGCGTAACCCAGGGATCACCGAGCTTAAACCAGGGCAAGCGCGCGACGAGAGGCGTTTCCCAGTTGATGATGCCCGCGCCGACTTGATGAGCCACCACGCTGGCCGCAAGGGATTTCGAAAGGGAAGCGATCTGAAACACGGTATCTGCGTCGATCGGCTGGCTCTCGGTGATTTTTCTGACGCCAAAACCCTTCGCGTAGACCGTTTTGCCATCTCGCACCACCGCCACCGCCATGCCCGGCACACCGCTCCTCTTCATGACGTCGCTCGCGAGCGCGTCGAGGCCAGCGATAGCCTTGTCGATCTGGTCCTCGGATATGGGCACGCCGGCGATCTGAGGCGGTGATGTGTCGGCAAGGCTTGGTATCGGCGCGGCAGCCCAAATAAGACATAAGGCAACTAACTTGGCGGCAATTACGCTCCTGCCCGGGCAAAATACCGCAATCGACTCTGGCAAGGACATGATGCGGCACTCCCCTGTTGCAACGCCCCATTGAAATGAACAGCGGCCGTTGTGGCCATGATACCGCTCCAGCCTAGTCAACCTCTCCGGCAAGACAACCCATAATTGCTGACCGCATTCGATGTGCCAAATGGCTTGTGCGAGGTCGGTTCTGACCGCCAAGCGGAAATCTCTCGTGACCCTGGCTGATACGCCGACGAGGTGATCGAAGCCGAGATCAACCCCAGTCAGAATGTCTCTTCCTGGGCCCAAAGCTGCTGATTTGACTTGGTCGGCATTCGCTTCGGCTGCTGGAGGGACACCGCTCGCCCGTAGCACTTTGGCCGTCCCATCTTGCGGAAATCCATTGCGTGCTGTACTGCTTTCTGAAGAATTAAGTACAAACCGGACTTAGAGCCATGGTACGCAAGGCAAAACCCGTTGAAGCTGTCGCCTATATGCGTACCAGCAGCGCCGCAAACGTTGGCGAGGGCAAGGACAGCGAGCGCCGCCAAAGGCTAGCCATCGCAGGCTATGCTAGAGCGGCGGGTTACGAGATCGTTGATTGGTTTTACGACGCTGCTGTTAGAGGCGCCGATCCGGTCACGGCTCGGCCTGGTTTTTCGGCCATGCTCGATCGGATCGCCAGCAACGGCGTCCGCACAATCATCGTTGAGAGCCCGGATCGCTTCGCCCGAGACTTGGCCGTACAGCTCGCCGGCCATGACTACTTGAGACGGCTCGGTGTAATGCTGGTGCCCGCCAGCGCCCCGGACTTCTTCGTCGAGGATACGCCGACAGCCGTGCTCGTCCGGCAAGTTCTGGGCGCCATAGCGCAATTCGACAAGGCCACAACCGTCGCGAAATTGCGGGCTGCGCGTGACCGCAAGAGGAATGAAGTCGGCAAGGTCGAAGGCCGCAAGAGCTACGCCGAGAAGAACCCCAAGCTGGTGAGCAGCGCCCGCGAGCTGAGCGACCAACGCCCGCGGCTATCATTGCGCCAGATCGCCGCCGAGCTTGCATCTCAGGGATTCACCACGCCACTCGGAAAAGCCTATTCCGCCTCCGCTATCTCGTCGATGCTGGATGGCCTCGCAGACGGCGCGCCTAAGCGCGCAGGGTCGAAGCGTGGACGTCCAGGGAGGCGAAGGTCTTGACCGAGATCTGGCCGGTGCCAGAAATAGCTATAAGCCTCTCGCCGGTGCAAGCACCAAAGCGAATGGTCCGGCCCTAACTGCCCTGCTCTTCCCGTCTTCACCCCGCACGGGCCGGGACGTAGCTTGCCTATGACCTACCTTTGGTGCGCGGCAGAATGGCGACAATTTGGGTCGGACACGACCTCATTTGCGAGCGCGGTTAGCCACTAGGTGTGGGTATAGCTCACGGATCAAGTTGCTGTGGGCCGCTTTACGTCGGCAAATTACCCAAATAAGTTCCGCCTGCGTACTGGTGGCTTGAAATCCGCTAGTGCGCAGTGAAGGCAGCAGAGGTAGAACGGCTTACGCCGGGTGGCTCCAAAAATAACCGCTAGTAGCAACACCGGGTCGCTCCTGGTGCGGTGGGAATATTGGGGGTCAGCACCTCTGCTGCTGAATTTCAACCACCCGGCACCAGCCGGTTCGGCGCAGAGGGCTGAATTTGCGGACCTTGGTATTCTCCGTTCTCGTCGGGCTCGCCCCGACTCTTGGCGCGTGCGTCGGATCAATCGTCGGCGATGCCATTGCCGGCCCTGAGAAGCTTGCCCAGCAAGACGACGCCTATTGCCAGTCTATCGGCGCCCGATTCGGAACACCTGCATATTCGAATTGCCGGCTGATCCAGCAGCAAACCCGCGAAGCACGGCACGCACATAGGCTTGGAACTGCTGCGGCCGGCCTTGCGATTGCAGCGTCAGCGGCCTCACCGCCGTCCCCGACCACGCGCTGTCAGCGTCTCGGGCCAGAGGTCATCTGCAACACACGCTAACTACTTTGCGCTGTCGCTGGCGCGTGGGCCGCTCTGCCGTTGGATAGTTACTTGACTAGGAGGGCGAGATGGTTCCCGAACTGTTCACCTTCAAGCTCTTCGACACCGCCGAGGGCGAGCGCGAACTCATAGGCATCGTCAACGCGGCCGACATGGGGGAGGCTCTTCAGAAAGCCGTCAGCTTGCTGGCGCGACACCAAACAACCTCGCGGCTCGAGGTCGAGCGCACCGGCAGGTGGAACGGTGATGACCTCGGGCACCTCAGCCGGGCCGCCGAGCTTCTCGCTTCGCGCGTCGTCGAGAGCACCATGCTGGCATCGGAAACGCGCCTCACATCTATTCGCTCGAACAGATAGCTGAATGCCTGCGCAGCGGTGACGCTCCTGATCGCTGCGGTGTGCATCGGAAATCAGGGCCACTTGAAATGTGGGATCGAGAATGAGCCGCCTCTTTCTTCTGCGTCTTCTTGTGCTCTTAAACTTTGCCTGTTGGATAGGCTTGTTTCTCGTAGCTTGGCCAACTAGGCACGCGACCCCGCCGCTCGTTGCCCGAGTTGAGCGTTGACTGATAGGCCAGATCGCGCTGCTCTGACTCGGACGAACATCCGGGGTAGACCGAGAGCCAGAACCCTCCGCCGCGCATTCGGAAATTCGAAGCCGGCAGGAGTCTTGCGGGTATCCCGAGGCTAAGCCGCGCGCCGTCCCGAGCCGCCGCGGTGCGTCATCACCGGCTCCGAACTGGTCTGGCCCGGTGCGTCCAGAACAGCCACGTGATGGCTATAGACCATCTGCCAGCCTTTCCAGCCCGTGAATAGCAGGATGCCGACGACCACGAGCGAGAGAATCCAGCCCCACGGTCTTATTGCAGCTTCAGCGCCCTGACCATATCGGAGCAGAAAGTTGATGAGCGCGATGATGACCGCCGTGAGATTACCGAACATATGATACCAGGCATCCTTCAGTGCCCGGATTCGCGGCTCGCCAAAGAAATCGGTAAAGCCAGCAACTGCGGCGAGAAGCGCCATCACGACGCCCGCGCCGATCAGCCACATCGAGGCTCTCGCCCAAAAACCGTCGCCCGTCCCCATAAACGCGAGGTCCGTGACCAACGCTCCGACCAGGAAGGCGACAGGAAATGGGATCAGCATTGGATGTAGCGGGTGAGTGCCGAGCTTTGCTGTGCTGACAGGATTGATGCTCATAGGGGACCTCCATCTCGAAGCGATCTGCCGGAACAATATCCGCCAATCCTGCTGGTTCCTGACAGACGTCGGTGCGGTGCACTAATTTGGCTCTTTCGCAAACATCCTCGACCTTGGTACAGCCGGCGCAGCTCTTGCGCAGGTGATGCCGGTCACCTTGGCCTCAATGAGCAGCTTGTCGACACGGAAGCGGTGGCAGCTATAGGCGATCCATTGGGCGAGGCCCAATAGCGCATGCAGCGTTTGTCGTACTGCGCTTTGGTCTCACCATCGGGACAATTTGCCATCCAACTCGCAATGCTTCATCAAGGCCCCAATGAGCAAGCGCTCGCAGTCATTTTTATCGCGTCAGACGAACTCAGTGGTGCTTCTGCATACCCTTTTTGGCGGGCGCAGCTCGATTTCCGCGAGCACCCTCGCCAGCTTCAGCTCTTCCGGGCGAGAGAAGCTCTTCAATGCAGGCATCAAGTTGTTCATCTGTCATATTCTCGAACTCGCTCGGCCTGCCAACCTCCTTGCGGCCAATGAACATGCCCAACTCTTTACCAAGTAGCTCCAGCGCGCGGTTCGCAACACTTCCCTGGTACTGGTACTCGCCCTGCTCTCCTCCCTCTTCGCCCCGCACGGGCCGGGCTTGCAGCGCACGCTCAACGTTCTCGATCAACTTGCCTATGACCCACTCTTTCGTCACCGCCAGCTTCTCTACGGCCTTCTCGGTGGCTTTCGCATCCGCCCTTTCGCGCTTCTCAAGCAACTCGGATAACCGGGTTTTTATGGGTTGCGTGCGGGCTAGAGCGGAGGCGTTGTGCCTATTGGCTTTGTAGCCCGCCTCTACGTACGCCCGAGCAGCCGAGCATCCTTTCGCCAACTCCTGGGCGACGCGCTCATGTTTGGGGTTTTTAAGCGTTGGCATGGATCGTTCACCGTAGTAGCCGTCGCAGTGGCAGCCTTCCCCGCGAGAAGACATTACCGAAAACAGCCTTACAAATTTTCAAAGACTGATCAGGTGGTCCGCAGCCTCTATTTGCTTGCCCACGTCCACCACCCACCCCCTTTTTTTGGTACAGCTCGCGGATTACATTGTAGGCCCGATCGGTCCGCTTCGGCAGTTTGGGATCGAATAGCTCACCCGGCCACGATGTCGGTGTCTGCCAACTTCGCATCACTGACATACAGGGTGTGGATTACCCCGTTTTTGAGAATTGGCTTCGCCGTGACCTTCAAGGGCAGATTGCGATCCAGTGACGTTGTATAGACGTTGCTTGGCATCGCTAGTGCAGGGTCGGTGATCTTCCCTGAAACGATACGATTATCCGGCACCAATTTCAAACGACAAGCGCCATTGGTCTTGAAGACGCCCTCAACGAAAACTTGGTGTTCAGCGGTGTCGCCGAGTTCAAGCGGCTCTCTTGCCCGCAATACCTCCGCCGCTGGCTCGTCAACCATCGGTCCAACCGCGGCGAGCCTATCTGCAATTGGCGAACACTGTGGCCAACGGGAGCTGGTAGCTCGCGCAACGGCGTCCGGTATTCGGCAACCAGCCGTTCAATCATACCTTGCATCCACGCCTTGTCCTGCATCTGGCCGGCGTGAACCTCTCGGCTAAACTCCATCTGCTGCGTAGCCAGGTCGTGAAGTTTATCCATAGCCATCCCGGCATCCGTTTTCCGACCAAGCGCGGTCTTGATCACTACGTCGAAGATCCGTTCGACCAGGACGCTGCCAAGCTTCAGCAAGATCGGATGAAACATCGGCATTGCGCCGTTGTTCATCACCGCAATGATTTCCTGCAAAAGCCCGTTTTCTTTGCTTGGCCTGACGTAGAAATTGATCTTGTGCCTCTTCGGAGACGCAATTTCGGCGAAGAAAAGAAGGTGAACTATATCGTTGCCGATACGGGCGATGCTGGCTACCGATCTACCGAAGTGGTTGGCATCAACAAGATGACTGTCAGCAAAAAGGCCCGTGTACCTGATCGGTACAGGTTCAAACACTTGGTCGTCCATAATTTTCCCCTGCGAAATGAGCATTACACAATCGAGGAAAATTGCAACCGTCGCGGGAATTTGACCCATTTTTCGTTCGACTGATGTCAAAAACGCCACTTTCGAAAGCAAGGGCGGTTCAACACCCGGATTCCGACGTGGTTTCGCTCTGGTGATCTGAGGGACTATCGACACCGGCGTCGGTATTCGGACGGCCAATACCTGATCCGGAATCTGTAACGGTCAATTCTTTGACGAGGCCAACGTGACAATACGGGCGACGGCATTTGCAATTCATTGTGGCCGCCGGGACGGTGATCAATGCCATCTTTTCCGCTTCTCGCGGTTCACTTGGGCCAAAAAATTCGACGGCCGCAGATTGCCTGCTGGTCAATTGTTCAAGGAATGCTTGGTGCATTGCTCCAATTGGTAAGGCCCGCATTTCCTTGATCATGCAAACCATGAAATGTGAAGCGCTAAGAATGGGAGCCCTTCATTAAGAAAGCGAATTGCTAATTGCGCATCGACCAATTCAATTCCTGTTCGCTCGGGATTCCAATGGCTCATGATTTCCCTATGGTCGGGATTGACCGTCAGTAGCTCCTCCGGGCGAATTGAGGCGAGTTTGTCGGTGAATAGATTGCCCCGATTGCCGCAATGACGTCTCGCCCATTCCCATCGGACTTGTTCGGCTTGAGCGAGGCCGGCTAACCACATGGATATCCCCCGATTTGATCAGCCGGGCCCGTGGCGCGGTGAATCGCTGACGGCGCCATCAGCCTCCACGCACGACGGCGTGTATCTCGTTGGCGATGCAGAACGGGCGGCCCCAGTGATGCCGGCGCAAGAACATGAGCAAGGCAAAGTCGTCCGGTCCTTCATCATGATGTTGTCGATCTCAGTGAAGTAGATTTTCACGTCGATCCTTCCATTGCGGGTGAAACCATTGATCGGATTAAGGTTCTTCGACTTTGTACCTACATAATGGAGTAGGTTCCTTCCCCCTTCTCCCCCCGCGGGGGTTATCCTATCCGGGCTGCGTTCGGCCCTGTTGATAGTTCTGCCCACGCTCGGCTCATCGCTGCTGCTGCGGCCACCGCGTGGCGCTGCAGCACTACTAAGCTGTCATGAACCGGTAGCCCTGGTGTTCCGTCGGTGTTTAGAATCTTCAGCGCGCGCATCATGATGTCGGAGTCTCGGCGCATCAGGCGAATGCCTGCGTCGGAGCCGAACGCGCCGGCAATAGGGTTGTGCTTGGCGCGGACAGCGAGAATGACCTCGGCGGCCCTCGGCCTGTCGTTCGGCGCTGAGAAGCCCGTGGCCTGGCTGAGCGCACCGATTGCGCCCTGCGTCGTCGCGGCATTGAGCGCGATATTCACGGCCAGTTTGACGTCGACGCGTTGCCATCCTGGAATCGCATATGGATCGCCCGCCGGCATCGGCGTGTTGGCCTCGTTGTAGAGCATGGACAAATGCATCGCGCGAAAGTCGAGTTCGGCCGTCGTCATCCCGTTGATTATGATGCGCTTGCGCCACTCCTTCGGAATATTTTGGTACCAGCCGTAGGCCCTTCCGCCGAGCTTGAACGAGCTGCGGGCGAAGATCCGCCGCACCGGATTGCCTGGCACCGGCCGGACGAAGCTTTGCGCGCCGTCGGCACCGGTGAAGACCATGTGTCGGCCTCGCCAGGCCACGCCGTCGACCTCGATTTTGATCGACGAGAGCATGCCATTGACCTCGCGCAGTTCTCCGCGCAGACGCGCGGTCATGGCGGTGTCTTGGTAGCCGATGCTGTCGCCGTTGGCGTCGCGTAGCACTATCGGGTCACCGGGGCTATGGTTCAGCGCTTGCGGTCGACTTCGCCAAACGCCCATCAGCTCGTCCGTAGCCTCCAACCAAGATTGCCAGCCGCGATTTCCGGGAGGAACGGGGTAGTCTCGAATTAGCCCAAGCCTTTCCGCTTCAGCTACGCTGCGCAAAACGCGGCGATAGCTCCAACCCGTGCCGTGATATCGGCCGATGCCGGCATAGAAGTCTTTGGATCGAGAATACGAGACCGCGCAGCAGTCCTCAGCAGCCAAGCATGCCTCGGTGAGCAGTGACTCGAGCGCGCGATCAGCCGGGGCTAACCCAAGCGCCTCGGATAATCCGCTCGAACGCCAGTGGAATCCTAGCGGCCGGTCACGCTCGGTCTGGCTATCCCAATAATACGCCATCGCTGGCCCTCAGATTGAGAGGGCGGCTCACAGTGCGCTTGCTTTGTTTGCACACAAATGGCATGATCGAATCCTTCCAAAGATTTCGACGCCCAAGTTCCAACGCCTTCCGTTTGCCGCGGGAGGCGTTGCTCCTTGTGCCGCTCGAGTTTGAGCGGCGCTGTATTCGGGAAAAAGACGTCACCCCAACTCCTCTTGACGAGGAGGAACTCGGGATGAGCGGGCACATCATCCATTTGCGATCTCGCGGTTGGCGACGAAACATCCAACTGCGTCAGAGCTGGCCGCCGCGCGCCACTCGGTATCCTCGAAGTAGCCGCCCGCCTCCATCTCGTTACGCTCGGCGTCGAGCCAGTGGCGCCTATTGAGCTTGCGGTCTTGTTCGAAGGGGCAGTTTCCGAAGGCGGCTCCGACGGTGACCAGTCGGAGCTGGACGGGGGTCAGCGCTGAACCCGCCGCGATACGGCAGGGTCGGTGGCTTTCGACACGTTCACTCTCTGTATTTTCAGTGATTCCGAAAGCAGAACGGTGTTGAGCGCTACCCCTGCCCACTTGCGAAGTTTTTGGCCCTGCAAAGCTTCCGAGAACGCCGTGACGCTTGAGTAACCGGAACTCGGTCCTGCATCCAGGGCGGGAGCAGACGAGCTGGTTCCCCGCCTTGCGCTTCATGGTGCCTTCGCAGACCAGACACTTGGCCGCGAAGAACATCCGATAGCAGCCTCGACAGCAGAACGACGAGCGCATGTTCTCGGTCGGCTCGGCGAGCTTGGCGCGGCAACGGCGGCAGTATGTCCGGGCCTCGGTTACCGGCATGCCGCACCTGTCGTCTGTTCGGACAAGGCGAAAAAACCGTTTGCACGCAATGAAGGATTTTGAGGAGATTTGTCCGAACGGGAATTGAAAGTATTCAGCCGCCGAAAGCCTTCCAAGCTGAATACGAGGGTTCGATTCCCTTCACCCGCTCCATCGCTCAGCACCAAAAATCAGGATAAAACAACGCGTTGCATGTACTTTCGCATGCAGTCAAATCCGCAGGCGGCGTAGCTATTGGGCTTTCTGCAAACGGACCCGGAGCGGAAATCCTTGGTTCGACATTTGCCGCTTTGGCATAGCGCAGCACTCCATTTGCGATCATTTTTCCGAGGATCAGCTACGGGAGTGGATAAGCTACGGAGGCAAAAAATGAAGCGATCGATTGCCTTGTCGGCATCGCTGATTGTTGGTTTCTCGGCTGCGAGCACTGGAAGCGCGAGCGCCGTAATTTACTGCCAATCCGTTGGCTATCCCGCCAATTGTGTCATTCGGCCCGGTGTCATCGTCGCGCCAACCCGTGACCTCCGCAGAATGCCACCATCAATCAATGCCTACCCGAGCGGCATTTTAAGGCAGGACTTGTTCGACAGGAATAACCCGAACAACCTGCGATCGGATTGGCCCAGTCCACCCGCTCAACCGGCCCAGTTCTGAAAGCAGCGCCGCAGCGCCGTCGTGGCTGTACACGGCCCAGATCAGAAGCCGACATCCTCGTTCATGTAGAAGGTGTTGAGGATGGATATCCGAGGCCGATCGGTCTCAATGGGCGGCCGGCCGTGCCAGCTCATCTTTGTCAGCGAGTGATAAGCCTTCAGGACCACGAACGCATAGCCGACATTGGGCAGGAAGGAGATGGTTTTCACAGGCTCAAGGCAATAGGAGCCGACGTGAAACAGGCCCCTGAGGGAAGCCCGATAAAGCGTGGTGCCGAGCGCTTCCTGGCTGCTGTCGCCCGGGCAATAGAGCTGCATCGTTACAACTTTTTTGCGCGTGTCCGGATGCGGCTTGATCTGGTAGCCGTCCCGGTCCCAGTAGAGCACCGGCTTCGCGACCAGCTTCAAATCATCGGGGCGAGGCACCTTGTCGCCGCGAGCACGAATTTCGAGCCCGTCATGCAGTCTGTCCCGTACAGCATGCTCGACCTCCATCGAGGTCAACATGACCGATACCGCAGCCCATGCGGGTCGTAGTGACGGATCGATCTTCTCTACGTTCTCGCCATAGAGCCGCAGCGCCATGCGGGTGCCCGTGCCAGTGATCGGATCATATCCATCGGTGGGAATGCTCCGCACCAGATCCCGGTAAAAATCTGCGGGAAAGAAATCGCGGAAGACGATATGGGGGAAGGGTAAAGAGAAATGATCCGCCGTCTCGATGCTGGCCACCGCATGCGCGGTGAGCTCGTCGACCAGATCAGAAGGAGCTGTCTCCGCAAGTGCCACCATAAGGACACCTCAGAACACGCTTACACTTTAACTTGCTTGTTGAATTCCCGTCTTGCGGCCAAAACAAGGCGCGAGCGGCCATCGTGCACAAAAATGAAGGACGCGGCGGCTCAGAATGGGTAGCCCGGCCACGACGATTTGTCGGATTCAGTCTGCCGCAAGCGTCCTTTGCCCGGCCATCTAGCAACGAGAGGTACCGATGCTCTACGCCATCCTGGCCTATCACGTCGAAACGGAGGTCATGTCCTGGACGCCGGAGGAAGATGCCGCACTGATGGTCGATCTGCACAAGGTCCATGACCGCTTGACCAAGGAAGGCCGCCTCGGGCCGGCGGCGCGGCTCGGCGAGACCGGGAAAGCCCGCACCTTGCGCGGTCCGGGCGCCGGCGTCGTGATCGACGGCCCCTTTGCCGAGACCAAGGAGCAACTGCTTGGTTTTTACGTCGTCGACTGCACCAGCGAGGACGCCGCAATCGAAGCCGCGCGCGACCTGCGTCGGGTGAATCCAACGGCCGTGTACGAGATCCGGCCGATCACGCTCTATCTTCCGGGCACAGCCTTTCCACTGACGGAGGCCGCTGACGACAGCGAACCCTCTTAGTCGCAGACCCCTCGCGCTCGCCGGACTGTATCGGACGGATACAGGCCAAATGCGGAGTGGTACAACGATGCAAAACGGCCCATGTGAGTAAAACCCCACTTCAGTGCAACTTCGCTTACCGGAAGCAGGTTCTCTGGTCGCGATAGCTCATCGTGGATCGCTTCAAGTCGAATTCTTCGCAAATAGGCGACAGGCGTCGTGCCATGGATTCTACGAAATCCCAATTGTAGCGATCGACTGCTAACACCAACCGTCCCAGCAATATCGGCCATCGTAAGCGGCAGATGAAGATTGGCCCGCATATACTCGATAGCCCGCCTGATGTAACGAGGAGGTGCATCCAGTGGGTAGCGGCTCAACCGGTCGATCAGCCGATGGGGGACATTTTCAAGTATGAGCTGTATCGCAGCTTCTGAGAGCAGAGCGCTGGCTTTCGGAGAGCGTGCCAGGATGCCGTCATACAAGCCAGTCGTGCTGGCACGAACAAGCTGAAAAAGGATCTGCCCGGCGCCGGTAGACAAATCGACTGTTGGTGTCAAATTGAGATCTTCCAGTGCCGTGCTCCCGAACGTCGCAGACAGCGCCTTTGTAACCATACCCGTATGCAACGTTAGCGTTACACTTGAGTATCTCCCATCCACCGCTTCGACCCTCTGCTCTTGCAACGTCGGAAGCGATACGATGGCGATTTCAGAGGGTGTTCGTTGCACGTTCCTTCCTGAAATGAGCATTTCGGCCTTGCCGGCATTCAGTAAGCTTATCGCAAGCTCTCCAGATGAATTCTCGTATGAATAGCGCCAATCCCAACCAGCAGAAAGTTCCGCCCTTACGACGTCAATTCCTGCTCCAACTGCAACATCCGCATGCCAACGAAATGATTTGCTAGGCCTCGGCGAGGAGCGGGCATTGATCCCGTGAGGTTGGAGTATTTCAAGCAACTCTTGAAACGAAGATCCTGATCGCGTGGGAGGTGCGGCGAGTACATCTTCGTTCATGCAAATCCTGACCATTGGACTTTTGCTGGACGCGAACCGATCTCACCCGTCAGACCGAGTATCCATCGTTCGGGGCGTCCGCCGGAGGCATAGACCCGCGTCACCACGCTGGCACAGCTTTGGCAAACTCAGGTCGAGTCCTCTTTCTATCAATTCTTTCTCTCAATATCCAATTGTCGAACGAAACATCCAGATCGCGCAACCGAGCCGCGAAAGATAAGATTTGATTCAATTCGTGGGGCCTCTATTCCGAAAAAGCGCCGATCCATTCCCGCGGCGCTCGTTGACGGCGGGCTTCGCCTGCGGGTGAACGTAGCAAGGCGAGCGTCGGCGTTTGCTACGTCGGCCAGATCGCCGATCGCTTGCAGGATCACTCCGTGCACTAGCCAAAATCCGAATGCCTCCATCCAGAATGCGAAGGCATCCATGGACTCACGGCGCGTTTGGTCTCAATCCTCCCGACTTACTCCAACAGGTTATGAAAGCATGCTTACAAGAATAACTTGCGTGTTCACGCTCATGGCTCTGTCGTCTATGCCCGCACTGGCCGATGGCTGCGCAGAGCACTTCCAGAGCACCGGCGTTCCGATGGTGACGGGCATGACCCACAAGACTTGGATGATTTTCCCATCAGTCAATCCCAGTGTCGCCCTTGACAAGGTTTCCCGGGCCGTTCTGGCAGAGGGCTTTGTCGGTGTGAACGTGGACAAAAAGCTTGGCACGCTGACCACTCAGCAAGAAACAACCGGATCCGGCCGACCACAAACGTTGCAAGTCGTCGTCCGCAAGGAAGGCAGAGGTAGCCGCGTCGATGCGGTCTTCGTCTTGCCGCCCGGACAATTGGCTCCGGGTGTCAGCAATAACCTGTGCCGCGTCGTGGACGCAGCCGGCCAATAAACACCGCCCATCTGTGAACTTAAGCTGACGCGCGAATTGTAACCGGCCGTGCGTGTACGGTCTCGCCCGGGCCGAGGCCAGGCGAGCCCGTAATCCATGTTCAGGAATCGGGAGGCAGGCGCCGGCCTGCACCCACAGGAATGAAGCAGGAGATTCGATGCGCATCGATCACATTTTGAAAGTCGTTTTGATGGCCACCACTGGTGCCGTGGCGCTTTCAGCCTCCGCGATTTCGGCTCCGTTACCGACCGGCACGGGTCTTGCGGCCGCGGTCCCGGCATTCACCCAGAAGGTCTGGTGCCGTTACGGACAGTGCTATGACAACGGCGCCGGTGTTGGCGGACTGGTCGGCGGCCTCATCGGCGGCGCCATCGCGGCCGGTGCGGCCACTGCCGCCGCGCAGCAGGAAGCCGCCGCTGCCGCCGCCGCCCAGCAGCACGCGGCCTCTTGCGCGCAGCGCTACCGCTCCTACGATCCAGCGACGAATACGTACGTGGCAAAGGGCCGGCGGTATCCCTGCCAGTAAGTTTCTTTGAGATGCAGTCGCGACTGCATCCGGTTTCGGGGCTGCGGTGTGACACCGCCGCCCCTTTTTGTTTGCTGGGGCCTGCGATAAGAGATTGGCGGTTCGCCGAGCAGGCGGAGAGGTCTGGCCGATCGCTTCGTTCCGAGCACACGTCGACGCGATCATCTCATCCGCGCTTCTGCTCGGAGGCGACGGCAAGGAGAAACTCCGCGAGTGCCTGCTTTCCAGCCTCTTCCGCCGCGCGCTGGGACGAATATCCATCTCCGGTCACTCTGACGCCCATCGGCGCGCCTCTGCGCTTGATTTCCCAGCGCCACGCGGAGCGACATTCGTCGCTGATGGTCACAATGTAGTATTCTCGCTGGAACACGAGACGGCTAGTGTCGTGCAAAGCCGGCGTTGGCGACATCGCCCATTACGCCGATAGCGGCGGAGCCGCATCCGCCGGCAGCGCACCAACCTTTTTCAGCAGCGGAACGTCAGCCGGACAGGGACCGCCGACACTGACGATATGGCTGCCACGATCGGCTGCGACCGCATGCTTGACGCCCACGGGCACGTGGACGACGCAGCCGGCATGGAAGGGCAGCGAGATGTTATTGGTGTAGTCGTGAATCGTCCCCTCGCCTTCGAGGATGAAGATCGTGTCCTCCGACTGGGTGTGGATGTGGGGGACGTTGGCCTCGCCGGGTTCGAGGCAGACATAGTTGAGATTCGCCTGCCAGGCGCCGACGCCGGGCCAGATCACGAAGCGCGCGTCCTTGGAGATCAGCGGCAGACGCAGCGTCGGATGGTCGCGATGAAACAGGCGAATGGCCATGGTCTAGCTCGCTGCGATCGTTGAGTTGGGATTGGCATCCGCCGGGCACGGCCCGCCGATCACCTTGATGCCGGCTGCGCCCGCCTCGATACGATAGCGATCGCCGGCGTCGATATGGACCATGTGCCCTTCGGCCACCTCATACCGCGAGCCGCCGGCCGTATCGACGATCGCGCCCTCGCCCGCGATCACGTAGTACACGCAGTCGGACGCATGGCGGAGGTCGATGGTGCGCGCATTCTGCTGCAGCGACACCAGCTGAAAACTGCGGAACGCGGCGCCATTGTGCGGCGACAGCACAACCTTCGCGTTGCCCTCGCCCTCCACGATCGGTATTTCTGGACATCCGGCGGCGCTGTCGATGACTCGAACCTGGGAAAACCTGAGATTGGCCATCGCCGCCTATTTTTTGATCCAAACTAAAGAGTTTTTAGTATATTCAAAATCACAGGACACGCAACGTCTTCTTTGCGAAGACCAGGACGAACGGCGCCGGGAGCGTCAGCACATGAGCCAATCCGAGACCGACACGAATGCCGATCTTGCCCATCTGTCGGAGGAAATCGCCGAAACCACCGCGAACACGCTTGCGGCGATCGGCGTGCGCATCCGCGAATTGCGGCAGGCGCGCGGACTGACGCTGCAGGAGCTCGCCGACGTCTCCGGCCTCAGCACCTCCATGCTCAGCCTGGTCGAGCGCGGACGCGCCTCGCCCTCGATCGGATCGCTGATCGTGATCGCGAGCGCGCTCGGCGTCACGATGTCGGATCTGCTCGTCAGCGGCAGCCTTGCCGAGGAGAAGATCGTGGTGCGCGCGTCCGAGGCGCGCGTGGTCGAGACCGCGCAGCATGTCGTGCGGCGGCTGATGCGGGAAGACCGCAGCCGCGGGGTCTCCGTCGCCGTCAACGAATATGCCCCGCATACCGGCAGCGCCGAGCATCCGATCACCCATGACGGATTCGAATATGGCTTCGTGCTGCAGGGAGAACTAACGGTCGAGGTCGACGGCATCAAGCACGTGCTGCGGCAAGGCGATCTCATCGCCTATAGCTCGCGCCGCAAGCACAAGCTCTGGAACCACGGCAAGACCAAGGTCCGCACGCTCTGGTTCAACCTCGATCGCGATTGAGGCCCCTTATCATCGGCCTCCGCGCAGGATGGCGTGCAGGCGGCCGGGCGTGATCGGAAGCTGCGCGACTGCGCCGGGCTTTTGAATCGCAGCGTCGATGGCCCCCGCGAGTGCAGCGCCGGCCGCGTTGATTCCGCCCTCGCCCGCACCCTTGACGCCGAGCGGGTTGAGCGGCGACGGCGCATCCTCGCGCAGGAGCACTTCGACCTCCGGCACCTCGTGACAGGTCGGCATCAGGTAGTCGGCGAAGCTCGCCGCCAGCGGCTGGCCGTTCTCGTCATAAACGAACTCTTCCAGGAACGCGCCGCCGACGCCCTGCGCCACGCCGCCCACGATCTGCCCCTCGATCAGCATCGGATTGACGGCGCGCCCGACGTCGTAGGCGACGACATAGCGCTCGATGGTGACGGCACAAGTTGCGGGATCGACACGTACCTGTGCGGCGTGGATGCCATATGGATAGGTCATATGCGAGGAGGCGAAACGCCCCTCTCCGGTCAAGCCGCCCGTCTCTTCGAGATGTGCGGCAACACCGCCAAGCGACAGTGAGGCGCTGCCATTGACGGTTTCGATCATGCCCTTCGACAGACGCAGTGCCTCCGGCGTGGCCTGCAACAGCCTTGCCGCTACTTCCAGCGCGGTAGCGCGCAGTGCTTCGGCGGCGATCTTCACGGCCGAGCCCGCCATGACGGTGACGCGCGATGCAAAGGCGCCGAAGCCGATTTCGATCCGGTCGGTCTGGCCATGGATCACGCGGATGCGCTCGATCGGCACCTGCAGCGTCTCAGCGCAGATCTGCGCCAGCGCAGTCTCGACACCCTGTCCGACCGAGGCAACGCCGGTGACGATCTCGATATCGCCTCGCGCATCGAGTTTCATCCGCACCAGGTCCTGCGGACCAAGACCGCTCTTCTCGACGAAATAGCCAAGGCCCAGGCCGACCAGCTCGCCGTGGCTCCGACGCTCGGTGAGCTGCTGCTGCAGCCGGTCATAGTCGAGATGCGCCAGCACGCGCTCGAGCAGATCGGCGTACTTGCCGGAGTCGTAGACGACCCTGGTTCCGAGCGTCTCGAAGCCGCGATCGAAGGGCATCGCGGCCTCGCCGATCAGGTTCACGCGGCGCACTTCGACCGGCGAAAGCCCCAACTCGACGGCGATCGCGTCGATCAGCCGCTCGCGCGCGAAGGTCGATTCGTAGCGGCCGGGCGCGCGATAGGTGCCGGCCGGCGTCTTGTTGGTGAGCCGGATATGGCCGGCGACATCATAGGCGGGAATGACGTAGGGACCTGGCAGCAGACCGGCCGAGAGATCGGTGACGGTGGTGCCGTGGGTGCGCACATAGGCGCCTTGGTCGGTGAAGAAATCCGCCTTCAGGCCAAGGATGAATCCGCTCGAGTCGACGGCGGCCTTGAGCCGATAGACCTGGTCGCGCGAATGGTTGGCCGCGAGCAGATGCTCCCTGCGATCCTCGATCCATTTCACCGGCCGCTTCAGCCGCAGCGCCGCGGCGCAGACCAGCACGTCCTCGGGATAGAGCTCGCCGCGGATGCCAAAGCCGCCGCCGACATGGCCTTCGCTGAGTTCGAGCCGCCCCGCCGCAAGTCCCAGCATCCTGCTGATAGCGTCGCGATTGTAGTGCGGCACCTTGGCGGCGCCGTAGAGCCGCAACGTATCCTTCTCTGTGTCGTAGACACACAACCCGCCGCGGGTCTCCATCGGCACACCGGTGTGACGTCCGATCTTCACCTCCAGCTCGACAACCCTGCGCGCACAGGCAAAAGCCGCGTCGAGATCGCCATAGCCGCGGCGGATCACCGCCGGCTCGGACATCAATCCGGGGTGAACATCGGGCATGAACGCCACCGGCTCGGCAGTGGCATCGAGCTGCGGCTCCAGTTCCTCGATATCGCAAAACACCAGATCGGCCGCATCCTCGGCGACATAAGGATCGACAGCAACGACCACGGCCACGGGCTCGCCGACATAACGCACATAGCCGCGCGCCAGCACGAATTGCCGGTATGGCGCGAGCCGCTCCAGCCCCATCTGGCGGAAATCGATCGGCGGCAGGTCGTCGAGTTCGGCGATGGTCCAGATCGCGACGACGCCCTCGAGCGCAGCGGCCTCTTCGGTCTCGACGCCGAGAATGCGG
Source organism: Bradyrhizobium sp. LeoB3 (assembly GCF_055456055.1). Lineage (NCBI taxonomy): Bacteria > Pseudomonadati > Pseudomonadota > Alphaproteobacteria > Hyphomicrobiales > Nitrobacteraceae > Bradyrhizobium > Bradyrhizobium sp. LeoB3. The sequence goes on along the minus strand of NZ_JBVBEF010000031.1, from coordinate 35,702 downwards.
CCGAAAGCGACCGGCGAGCGCACCACGCGCATGTGAAGCTGGCCGGGCCAGTTGCAGTCGGCGGCGAACGCGCCCTGGCCCATCAGCAGCGGACGGTCCTCGATCCGCCGGAGCGAGCGGCCGACAAAGCTCATGCCCGCGCTCTCGCCCGCATTTCGCGCGCGGCCAGCCGCACCGCTTTGACGATGTTCTGATAGCCGGTGCAGCGGCAGAGATTCGACGACAGCACGTCCTTGATGTCGTCGTCGGACATGTCAGGATTTTCCTGCAGCGCGCCGGCGGCGAGCATCAGAAAGCCCGGCGTGCAGAAGCCGCATTGCAGGCCGTGATTTTCCCAGAACGCCTGCTGCAGCGGATGCAGCGTGTCGCCGTCGGCCAATCCCTCGACGGTGCGCACCACCTTGCCCTCGGCCTGCACGCCGAACATCAGGCAGGAGCGCACCGGCTTGTCGTTCACCAGCACGGTGCAGGCACCGCAGACGCCGTGCTCGCAGCCGAGATGCGTGCCTGTGAGGCCGCAATCGTCACGCAGGACGTCGGCGAGGCTCCGTCGTGGCTCGATCGATACCGCGTAGGTCTTGCCGTTCACGGCAAGGGTGACGTCGCGCTTGTCAGGCATAGGTCGCCACTCCGGCCCGGCGCAGCGCCTCGCGGATGCGCTGCGGGGTTGCAGGCAGTTCGAACAGTTCGATGCCGAAGGGAGACAGCGCATCGCAGATCGCGTTGACGATCGCCGCCGGTGCGCCGATCGCCCCGCCCTCGCCGACGCCCTTCGCCTTGGTCACGCTCTCGGGCGAGACGGTTTCCATGTGCATGATCTCGATCTCCGGGATCTCCGCCGCGGTCGGCGGCAGATAGTCGGCAAAGGACGCGGTCAGGAGATTGCCGGTGTCGTCGTAGACGATCTCCTCGAACAGCGCGTTCGCGATGCCCTGCGCAACGCCTCCGGTGATCTGGCCGTCGACGATCATCGGATTGATCAGGACGCCGGCGTCCTCGGCGACAAGAAAGCGCTCGATGCTGACGCCGCCGGTCTCGATGTCGACCTCGACCATCGCGACGTGACAGGCATTGGAGAATGTGCCGCCGGGATCGTAGACCGCGCTCTCATGCAGTCCGGGCAATAGCCCCTTGAAGCGGTGGCTCTGGTGATAGGCAGCCCGCGCCAGCGCACCGATCTCCATGGCCTGGTTGGAATGGCTGACCCGTGCCCAACCGTCTTTCAACTCGATGTTGTCCGGTGACGTTTCCAACAGCGTTGCCGCGATCGTCTTGAGCTTCACCGCAACCTTCCCCGCCGCGAGCTTCGATGCGCCGCCGGCGATCACCATCGAACGGCTGGCGAAGGTGCCCCAACCATAGGGCGTCGCATCGGTATCGCCGGAGATGGTCCTGATCCGCTGTGGCTCGATGCCTAGCTCGTCGGACACCAGTTGCGCGAGGCTGGTCTTCAGGCCCTGACCATGCGGCGACGAGCCGATGCGCAACACGACGTCACCCGATGGGTCCATCGTGCAATCGACGATCTCGTAGCCCGGCACGATCTCCATGCCCCGCGCGGCATAAGCCGGCGTGCCGTAGCCGGTGCGTTCGCTGAACACGGAAAGGCCGACGCCGAGATAGCGTCCGCGCTCGCGCATCGCGGCCTGCCGTTCGCGGAACGCCGGCAGGTCGGCGGCATCGAGCGCCACCTCCATCGCCTGCAGATAGCTTCCTTCATCATAGACAAGGCCGGTCGGCGAGCGATGCGGGAACGTCTTGATCAGGTTGCGGCGGCGGATCTCGGCGGCATCGATGCCGAGCCGTTTCGCTGCGACATCCATCATCCGCTCCATGGAGAAGGTCAGCGTCGGCCGCGACACGCCGCGATACGGCGCCATCATGCAGGTGTTGGTGGTCACGCCGCGCGAGCGGACGCCGTATTCGGCGAAATCATATGGGCCCGGCAGTTCGGCAAAAGCCATCAATGGCTCGACGCCGCAGGTCACGGGATAGCAGGAGAACGCGCCGATGTTGGAACGCAAATCCGCATCCAGCCCAAGCAGCCTGCCGTCCCCGGCAAAGGCCCCGCGCAGGCTGAAGGCCTGATCGCGGCCATGGGCAGAGGCGAGCAGGTTTTCGCGGCGATCTTCGATCCAGGCGACGCTCCGCTTGAGCTTTCGCGCCAGCCACACCAGCACGACATATTCGGGGAATAGCGACATCTTCTGCCCGAAGCCGCCGCCGACATCTGGCGCGATCACGCGCAAATCCGACTCTGGCATGCCGAGGGTGTCGGCGATGCCGGTCCTGAGCATGTGAGGCATCTGTACCGAGGCTGTGAGCGTGACGCGCCCCGATACGGCATCATATTCGGCGAGCCCGCCACGGTTCTCCATTGGCGCCGCCGATTGCCGGTGCGAGCGCACGTCCAGCGTGACGATCTCGGCGGCATCCGCAAAGGCCTTATCGAGTCCTTGCGTCCTCATGCGCCCTTCGACCAGCACATTGGATGCAGCGTCGGGATGCACCGGCGTTGCATCGGGGGCCAGCGCGGCCTCGAAATCGATGATCGCATCCGCGACGTCGATGTCGACGAACACCTGCTCGGCGAGATCTTCCGCTAGCGCCGGATCGTCGGCGACGACGACCGCGATCGCCTGCCCGCAGAAGCTGACGCGATCGACCGGCAGCACGGGCTGTCCAATCGCGACGTAATCGGGCCGATGCAGAATGGGGCGGATCGGTTTCACGTCGGCAAGGGCCCGCCCGGTGAAGATGATTCCATCCGATGGAATCTCAATATCGACGATCGTCCCGCGCGCCACCGGACTGCGCACGAAGCAGACGGCAGCCGCCTTGCTCGCACGATCGGCCACATAGCTACCGCCGCCTTTCAATAGCGCCGGATCTTCCAGCCGTGGCAGCCGTCGGCCGATCCAGTTCATGCCAGCGCCTCGGTCAATGCGCGCTTGACAGAAGCGGCGATCAGATCGCGCCGATATTCGGGAGACGCATGGATGTCTCCGCTCGGCTCGATCATGCCGCGCGCCTCGCGGGCGATACTGTCGATGACATCAGAGGACGCAGACTTCCCGACAAGCTGATCTTCCAGCGCCCCAAGGCGGATCGCGCGATCGCCGACACCGCCGACACCAAGCCGGGCTTCGCGGATCGTGCCATCTTCAACCTTTGCCGCCGCCACCGCCATGCCCAGCGCAAAGTCGCCGGCCCGCCGCGAGAACTCGTAAAAGCCCACGCGCCAATCCGGCGTCATCATCGGAAGGCGGATTTCGGTCAGGATTTCGTCGGGTTCGAGCGCGGTCGTGAACGTGCCGTGGAAGAAATCGCTTGCTGCAATCACCCGCTCGCCGCGCGCGCTCTTTGCGACCATCTCGGCACGAAGGGTGGTGGCGACCAGGCACCATTCCGAGGCGGGATCGGCGTGCGACAGGCTTCCCGCAAAGGTGCCGCGCTGGCGGATCGGATAATGCGCGATGTGGCGCACGACCTTTGCCAAGAGCGTGCCGAGCGGCCCCTCGACCACCGGCCGATGGAACGCGGCGTGCCGCGTCAGCGCACCGATCTTCAACTGACCGGCGTCCGCGCGCAGGTGATCCAATTCGTCGAGGTCGTTGATATCGATGAGGATAGCGGGCCGCGCGAGGCGGAAATTCATCGCCGGAACCAGGCTCTGGCCGCCGGCCAGGATCTTGCAATCGTCCTTATGTGTCGCGAGCAGCGCGAGCGCTTCGCCGAGACTTGCCGGCCTGAGATAGTCAAACGCTGCAGCCTTCACATTTCAACCTTGCTCAATTTTATTTAGTCTGATTAACATGCCCCCATTGCGGTGTCTACTGTTCGGGGCGGTGAGTCTGCATGGATTGGACCAGGGCCGAAGGGCAAAAGCGCGGAGCGGCCAGCGGCCGTTCTCTCCTTTCTCCCGACGCGCCATGCCGTTTCCGCTCAACGGGCGCGCCATTCCGCAAGCAGGTCGGCGGCGTCAGTGACGACGCCAAGATGCAACGACACCATCTTCAGCGCGGCGTCTTCCATCTCCTCGTTGGTACCGCGCACGAGATCGCGCAGCACGACAACGCGATAGCTGAGATTGCTGGCGTCGAACGCTGCGTTGAGGATGCAACAATCTGTCATGCCGCCGTCGAGCACCACGGTGCGGACGTTCATCTGCCGCAGCAGGAAATCAAGATCGGTGGCGAAGAACGGCGACAGCCGCTTCTTGCCGGCGACGACCAGATCCTGTGGCTCGACATGGGTGACGAATTCGGTCCAGCGCGAGCCTTCGATCGCATGCGCATCGGAGTTCGGGATCGCGCCGACATAGAGCGGAAAGGTGCGCCGCCATGCCGACGGAATGCCGGCGATGTCGTCGACCCCGCCCTTGCGCAGCACCGACTTGACGTGGATCACCGGCACGCCGATCGCGCGCGCGGCGGCATGGAACTGATCGATCGGCGCCACGATCTCTCGCGCGCGCGGCGCGGGACAAGGACAATCCGGCGTATCGGCGAGATGTCCCTGGTGCATGTCGACGGAGATGATCGCGGTCCGCGAGGCCTGCGTGAAATCCTCGAACCCCTGCGGCAGCTCGCGCTTCCCACCGTACACATAAGCCTTCATCATTTCTCCTATCGCCGAAGCAGTTTTCCGTTCCGCGCCAACGCGCGCATCGATCACAGCGCATCGGCGCTCGCCAAGCAATATTCAAGCCGCGACGAGGCGCTCGCGCAAACGCGCCAACATCAATCACACACCAATTTTCGGTTGCGCCTTGCGCGTAACCGGATGCCGCCGGGCAACACACCGGAATGTGCGGGCCGAAAGCAAGCTCGCTTCGCTCATTCCTGCGCGCGACCGCACGCGGTCGCGCGACGAAGAGAATGCAAGGGGGACTGCCCATCGATTGGCTCGACGGTGACTAAACAATTGGCGTGCTATTTTTTCCAACAATGCGAAGATTTTTTCGGAACCCGTCCTGAACGGTCGACAAATTTTCGCACATCGAGAGGATTTTGCGTGATGCGCTGGACTACAATCCCTGTTCTTGCCGCTGCCCTGACAGGTGGCGCGGCAGCCGCCTATGCCGCCGGATTCACACTCCCGGCGCCGGCCAAGATTGCGTTCCTCTATTTCGCCGAGAAGAACGATGGCGGCTGGACGCAGGCCTATGACGAAGCCCGCCCGAAGATCGAGAAGGAAGTCGGCATGCAGATTCCCTTCGTCGAAAATGTGCCTGAAGTTGCAGGACAGATCACGCCGGCTGCGGAGCGTTTCATCCAGCGCGGCTACAATGTGATCATCGGCACCGCGTTCGGCTATTCCGATACCTTCAAGGAGCTGTCGCAGAAATATCCGAAAGTCGCGTTCCTCAACGGCTCCGGCACCACCAACGGCCCGAACCTCGAATCCTTCTACGGCCGCACCTATGAGAGCCAGTATCTTTGCGGGATGATCGCGGGCGCGATGTCGAAGTCCGGCAAGCTCGGATTCGTCGCCGCGCATCCGATCGGCCCGGTGAACTGGACCATCAATGCCTATGAATTGGGCGCGCAGAAGATGAATCCGAAGGCCACCGTGACCGTGGTCTTCACCGGCGCCTGGAACGATCCGGTCAAGGAACGCGCCGCGGCGCAGGCGATGGCCGACCAGGGCATCGACGTGATCGGCCAGCACGTCGACACCCCGACGCCGCAGATCGTCGCGCAAGAGCGTGGCATCTACGGCACCGGCCATCACCGCGATCTCCGCGAGTTCGCGCCGAAGGCAACGCTGTGCTCCTCGGCCTGGACCTGGGAAAAATTCCTCGGGCCCGAACTGAAGAAGATCGCGGCGGGCAATTGGGAGCCCAATCCCTACGGCGCCTTCCCCGGCATCAAGGATGGCGGCACCGACATCGCCTGCTGCAACAGCGTTGTGCCGAAGGACGTCGTCGACAAGGTGATGGCCGAGCGCGACGCCATCATCGCCGGCAAGCAGATCTTCGCCGGTCCGATCAAGGACACCGCCGGCACCGTCCGCGTCGCCGAGGGCAAGTCGCTCGACGATGCCGGCTTCTGGAAGATGGACTGGTTCGTCCCTGGTGTCATCACTCAGAAATAGGCGAGCATAGCTTCTGATGAATGCGGCCCTGCAACTTGCCGGGATCAGGAAATCCTTTGACGGGGCTCTGGCTCTCGATGGCGCGTCCTTCGAGAGCCGCTCCGGCGAGGTCCATGCCCTGCTCGGCGAAAACGGCGCCGGCAAATCGTCGCTGATGAATGTCGCCGCCGGCCTCTACGCGCCGGATGCCGGATCGATCTCCATCAATGGTGCACCAATCGCGCTGAGCGGGCCGGCCTCGGCCCGTTCTCACGGGATCGGCATGGTGCACCAACACTTCAAGCTGGTCAGACCTTTCACCGTGGCCGAGAACGTGCTGCTCGCCAATCCGAAGGCCCATTTTGCTTCCGGCCTGCGCGACATCCGCGACGCCATCAAGAAGCAGGTCGATGCGCTGAAATTCTCCATCGATCCGGATCGCCGCATCGACACCATGACGGTGGCCGAGCAGCAGCAGGCCGAGATCGTCAAGGTGCTGGTCGGCGGCGCCAGGATCCTGATCCTCGACGAGCCGACCGCGGTGCTGACCGACGCCGAAGCTATCGGCCTGCTCGAGATCGTGCAGCGGCTGGCGCGATCCGGCACCGTGGTGGTGCTGGTGACGCACAAGCTGCAGGACGTGAAGCGCTACGCCGATGTCGTGACCATCATGCGCGGCGGCAAGACGGTGGCCACCCTCGATCCCAGGCAATCGACCGCAGAAGAATTGACCGAGCTCACGGTGGGCCAGACCTCGGCGCTCCCGGAGCGAACGCCGCATCAGGGCGGTGAGACCCGGCTCAATGTCGGAGCCCTCACCTATACGCGCGCCGACGGCCGCACCATGCTGAACAACACGAGCTTCTTTGTCCGCGCCGGCGAGATCTACGGCATTGCCGGCGTCAGCGGCAATGGCCAGGCCGAGCTTGCGGAAGCGCTGATCGGCGCAATCGAGCCCTCCTTGGGCGAGATCTGGGTGGATGGCGCCGGCGACATCAGCCATGCCGGCCCGTCCAAGCGGCGGGAAGCTGCGATCGCCGCGATCCCCGCCGACCGCTACGCCTACGCACTCGCCGGCAGCCTGCCGATACAAGACAATCTCGCCGTGGCGCAGATCCGCTCCGGGCGCTACGGCAGCGTTATCAGGCTCGATCGCGCCGCGATGCGCCGCGACGCCATCGCGGCGGTGAAGGACTACGATGTGCAGGGCGTGCGCAGCGTCAAGCAGAAGGCCTCGCTCCTGTCCGGCGGAAATGCGCAGAAGCTCGTCATCGCCCGCGAATTCAGCCGCGAGCCTGATGTCGTGGTCGCGCACAGCCCGAGCCGCGGCCTCGATGCGCGCGCCTGTGCCGCTGTGCACCAGCGCCTGATCGCGGCGCGCGAACGCGGCGCCGCCATCGTGCTGATCAGTGAGGACCTCGACGAGATATTAAGCCTCTCCGACCGCATCGGAGTGATGACCCGCGGCGCGATCGTCGCTGAATTCGAACGCCCTGCGGACCGTCAGGCGATTGGCCGGGCCATGGTCGACCATGCATGACATCCTGCGCCGAGCCGAACCATTGACCTCGCCCGCTCCCGCTGCATCGCGCGGCTTTGGCCGCTTGACGCTCGACGTGCGCCAGAACCTGCCGGCATGGAAACAGGCGGTGTTCGTGGGATCATCGCTGATCCTCGGCCTTGCGATTTCGGTCGCGATCCTCGCGGTGGCCGGCATCCCGCCCCTGACGCTCGCCAGCGAGCTCGCCGGCGTGCTGACGGCGGAGAATCTGCGCGGCGTCCTGATCCAGGCCGCGCCGTTGATCCTGGTCGGCCTGGGCGCAAGCCTCGCCTTCCGCATCGGCTTCTGGAATCTCGGCATCGAGGGACAGATGATCTTCGGCGGCATCTTTGCCGCCGCGATCTCGATCTATGACATCGGCCCGCCCGCCACGCGACTGCTGCTGATGGGAATGGCCGCCGCGCTCGGCGGTGGGCTCTGGGTGCTACTCGTCGTGTTCCTGAAGCTGCGCTTCCGGGTCAACGAGATCATCGCGACATTGCTCCTGAATTACGTCGCGATGTATTTCCTGTTCCACCTGCTCTACGGCGCCTGGCAGGACTCCAAGACCGCGTTTCCGCAATCGACCCCGTTCCGTCCCTTCGAGCGGCTGACCGATATCGGCTATGGCGTCAACAGCGGCCTGTTGATCGCAATCGCCGGCGTGCTCGCGGCCGGCTGGATGATTCATCTCAGCCGCATCGGCTTCTACACCCGGTTCATCGCCGCCAATCCGAGAATGGCGAAAGTGGTTGGCGTTCCCGTGCAGACGGCGACGATCTGGATCATCGCGATCTCCGGGGCCTGCTCAGGGCTCGCCGGCTTCGTCAATGTCGCCAGCCAGGAGGGCCGGCTGACGCAATCCTTCGCCAACGGCTACGTGTTCTCCGGCGTCTTGATCGCGTTCCTGTCGCGCAACGATCCGATCGTGGTCGCGATCGTCGGCTTCCTGATCGCGGTGCTCTTCATCACCGGCCAGACGCTGCAGGTGTTCTACCAGATCCCCTTCACCATGGTGCAGATGATCGAGGCGATCATCGTCATGGCGGTCGCGTCGTCGGAATTCCTGATCCGCCACCGCATCCGCTGGATACGTTGAGGAAACTGTCGTGATCGATTTCCTCATCAACTGGCTGGCCAACGCTCCCGTCACCGCGGTGCCCTACGCGCTAGCGGCGCTCGGCCTGATCATCGCCGAGCGTTCCGGCGTATTGAACCTCACCGCGGAAGGCTTGATGCTGGTCGGCGCGCTCGCGGGCGCCGGCGCCTGCCTCACGCTCGGCGGCTATCCGGCGGTGGCGCTGGTTGCCGCGATGGTGGCGGCGAGCGCGGTCTCGCTCTTGTTCGCGGTGCTCGTGGTGGTGCTGCGCATCAACCAGGTGATCGCGGGCCTGTCGGTCGTGTTCTTCTGTCAAGGCTTTACCGGCCTCGTCGGCACGCTGGCGAAATGGCAGAACAAGCAACTGACGGGGCTCGCGCCGCTGAAGATCTGGCCGCTGTCGGAAATCCCCGGCATCGGGCGGATCTTCTTCCAGCAGGACCCGATCGTCTATCTCACCATTCTGATCTTCTTTGGCGTCAACTTCCTGCTGTTCCGAACCATGCTCGGCCTGCGCATCCGCTCGGTCGGCGAGAATCCGGGCGCTGCAGACGCCGCCGGCGTCAGCGTCACGCTGCATCGCATCTTTGCGATCGTCGCCGGCTCCTCACTGATTGGCCTTGCCGGCGGCTACATCTCGGTTGTCAGCGTCAAACTGTGGGTGACAGGGATGACCGGCGGCCGCGGCTGGATCGCGGTGGCGCTGGTCGTGTTCGCGCGCTGGGCGCCGTGGCCCGCACTCGCCGGCGCGCTCCTGTTCGGCTGCATCGAGGCACTGATCCCGCAGATCGCAGCGGCCGGCATCCGCGTTCCGCAATATCTGATGCTGATGACGCCGTATCTGGCGACCATCGCCGTCATGATCTGGGTCGGCACCAAGGATTCCGGCATCACGCAGGAGCCCGGCGCGCTGGGCCAGCCACACGTGCGCGAGGAGCGGCGGTAGCCGTCTCGCGCCTGTCTTTCCACGTCATTGCGAGCGTAGCGAAGCAATCCATGTCTCCACAAGCGGTGAGATGGATTGCTTCGCTGCGCTCGCAATGACGGCGGGCGTCAATATCCAGCAGTTTCCAGCGCGTGTGAGATCATGTTCGGCGACAGCGGCACCTGGTGGAATTTCAGCGCGCCGAACGGCCGCAGCGCATCTTCGACGCCTGATGCGACGACAGCGCCGACCGCGATGCAGCCGGCCTCGCCGACACCCTTGACGCCGAGCGGATTCAGCGGCGTCGGCGTCTCCAGGTGCAGGATCGAGACATTGGGAATCTCGGTCGCGTAAGGCACCAGGAAATCCATCAGGCTGGCATTGGCGAGATTGCCGTCGGCCTGGTAGTCGAGATGTTCATAGAGCGCACCGCCGATCCCCTGCGCGATGCCGCCGAGCACCTGCCCCTCCACGATCATCGGATTGATCATGTTGCCGCAATCGTGGATGCAGACGTACTTCCTGATCTTCACGGTGCACAGGCCCGGGTCGACCTCGATGATCGCGCCGTGCACGCCATAGGCCCAGGTGGATTGGGATGGACTGTAATAGTCGGTGGCCTCCAGTCCCGGCGCCTGGCCGTCCGCGAGCGGCGGCCCGTCATGCTTGCTCGCCCGCGCGAACTGCGTTGCCGCCTGCGCCGCCTTGTTGAAGGCGTAACGCAGCGGATTGCTCGCGGTCGCGATCGCCGCCAGCGGCGCAAAGCGGTTCGAACCTTTCACCCAGGCCGCAGAATCGCGCAGCTCGATCTGGTCGGGGTCGACGTCGAGCATGTTGGCGGCGGCTTCGATCACCTTCTTGCGCACGGTGAGCGCGGTCTTGTGGATCGCGTTGCCGCTGACGACGGCGGCGCGGCTGGCAAAGGTCGCCACGCCCCAGTCGAACGCCTTGGTGTCGCCCTCGACCACGATAACGTCCTGCGGACTGACGCCGAGCTGATCGGCGACGATCTGCGCGAACACCGTGTCGTGCCCCTGCCCCTGCGTGCTGAGGCCGGTGTTGACGTAGACCTTGCCGGTGATCGGGTGGATCTTGACGTGGCCTCCCTCGTAAGGACCGAGGCCCGTGCCCTCGACGTAGCAAGCGAGCCCGAGCCCGAGATAACGTCCCTCGGCGCGCGCCTTCGCCTGCTCGGCGGCGAAACTCTCCGCGCCAAGCTCGGCTGCGGCCATCGCCAGCGCCTTGCCATACTGGCCGCTGTCGAGCGTCACCTTGAGCCCGTCGGCGAACAGCAACCCCTCGCGCTCATAGGGAAACTCCTTCTCGGCGATCAGGTTACGGCGGCGAATTTCGAAACGGTCGAGCCCGAGTTCCTCGGCGAGCTGATCCATCGCGCGCTCGATCGCAAAGCAGGCCTGCGGCCGGCCGCAGCCGCGATATGGCGTCACCTGTACCGTCGGCGTATAGACCGCCTTGAACTCCACGAAGATGTTGGGGATGCGATACGGGCCCGCGATCGAGGTGGAGGCGACCTGCGCCACGGCGATGCCATAGGGAATGAAAGCGCCGGTGTCGTGCAGGAAGAAATCGCGCAGGCCGATCACCTCGCCGGTCCTGAGCGCGGCGAGCTCGATCGTGTGGATCTGCGTCCGCTCCTGCGAAGAACCCAGGAAGTTCTCGCGGCGGTCCTCGATATATTTCACGGGGCGCCCGAGCCGCATCGCCGCCATCGGCACCAGGAGTTCGTCCGGATAGAACAGCAGCACCTTCTGCCCGAAGCCGCCGCCGACGTCAGGGGCGATGACGCGGACCTTGTCCTCATCGAGCTCGAACACGGATGCAAGCCCGCCGCGCACCGAGATCGGCGCCTGCGTGCCATCCCACACCGTGAGTTCACCGGATACCGCGTCCCAACGCGCCGCGACCGCGCGGCACTCCATCGGGGCCGCCGTCGAGCGATCGACCTGCACGGTGATCTTGGTGACGTGCTCGGCGCGCGCAAAAGCGTCGTCCGGATCGCCGCTGGTCTGGATGAAATGCGCCGCCAGATTGTTCGGCACGTCAGCATGCACAAGTGGCGCATCGTCCGTCAGCGCTTTTGCCAGGTCCATCTCGAGCGGCAGTGGTTCGTACTCGACCTCGATCAGCGCTGCAGCATCTTCGGCGGTATAGCGATCGACGGCGACCACCATCGCCACGGTCTGCCCGACATAGTGGACATCGCCGCGCGCTAGCGGACGCTGGGTCTTCGGATTCTTCATCGAGGGATGCGGAATCAATAGCGGCATCTCGACATCGAGAGTGCCGATATCGTCGCTGGTATAGATAGCCGCGACGCCCGGATGGCGCTTCGCTGCCGATGCGTCGATGGAGACGATCCGCGCCCGCGCATGCGGGCTGCGCAGGAAAGCGACGTGCAGCGCGTCCGGCAGCGGAATGTCGTCGACGAAGGCCCCCTCGCCCCGCAGCAGCTTGGGATCGATGTTGCGCTCGACGCGCGCTCCGAACTGGCGTGTCGACATCAGGCCCGTCCGAGCAGCTCAGCGGCACGGCGCACCGCGGCGATGATGTTGAGATAGCCAGTGCAACGGCAGAGATTGCCCGAGAGCAAATCCCTGATGCCTTCGTCGGTGAGATCAAGCTTTCCCGGCTCCTCGAAGCGGGCGACGATGTTCATCACCATGCCGGGCGTGCAATAGCCGCATTGCAGGCCATGGCACTCCTTGAACGCCTGCTGCACCGGATGCAGCGTGCCGTCAGCTGATGCGACCGACTCGATGGTGCGGATATCGTAACCATTCGCCTGCACCGCCAACGTCAGGCAGGAGCGGCCGGCCCTGCCGTTAAGGAGGACCGTGCAGCAGCCGCAGACGCCGTGCTCACAGCCGACATGGGTGCCGGTCAGCCTCAGCTCGTGCCGCACGAAGTCGCTCAGCAGCATCCGGACGCTGACGCTGCGGCTGACGGCCTCGCCGTTGACCGTCATCGACACGTCGACCTCGGCATCGGCGGAGCGGTCCGGAATCGCGGCCTTCATCGTTCGCGCCATCAGGCGGTCTCCATCTGCGTGGCACGTTGCGCGGCCATCGTCACGATCCTGCGGATCAGCGTGCCAAGCGCCCTGCGGCGATAGGTATGGGACACATGTATCTCGTCGGGCTGCGTCACGGCCGCACCGGAGGCCGCCACCGCGGCGTCGAGATCGGACGCACCGAGCGTGGTGCCTGTGAGGATATTCTCCGCCTCCTTCAAGCGCACTGGCGTATCCGCGATGCCGCAGGCCGCAAGCTGCACGCGCGACGCACGGCCGCGATCGTCAAGCGACAGCACGCAGCCGACGCCCGCGATCGCGTAATCGCCATGACGCCGCGTCACCTCGTCGAAGGCCCACCCGGCGCCTTTCGGCAGCACCGGAAAGCGCGCCTCGGTGATGATCTCGTCCCGCTCTCGGGCCGTGGTGAGGAACGACTGAAAGAAATCCTCGGCCGCAATCTCGCGCCGCCCCGACGGCCCCTGCGCGATCACGGAGCCGCCGAGCAGCACCAGCAGCATCGGCATTTCGGCGGAGGGATCGGCGTGGCAAAGGCTGCCAACCACCGTGCCGCGGTTGCGGATCGGCACATGGGCAACATGCTGCATGACCTCAGCGACCAGCGGATTGACGCGCGCAACCGCCGCATCGAGTTCGAATTCGCGGTGGCGGGTCATCGCCTTCACGATGATGATTTCGGTGCCGACCTCGATGCCGCGGAGATCAGCCACATGCTGGATGTCCACCAGCGTGGACGGATTGGCAGCGCGAAAGTTCATCGCGGGCAACAATGTCTGCCCGCCGGCGAGCACGACCGCATCGGGGTCGCCGGCCAGAATGCTGATTGCCTCTTCGATTGATGCTGGCGCCTGGTAGCCAAAGAGGGAGGGCTTCATCTGATCTGTTCAGCTCGCCAAAACTGCGGTCAGGATAGGTTGCGCGAAAACCCTGTCAACGAAGTGAAATGAGCACCGTTTGCCCACAAATGAAGCATCGATCTAGCCGCCGCGATTGAAGCGCGGTCGCACGCTCCGTCACAGCGTCCGGGCGTGCGCGGCGACCGCCTTCATGAAGAGTGCAACCAGCTCATCCGGCTGCGAGAGCTGCGGCGCGTGGTCGCTGTCGAGGCCGTAGACTTCGAGGCACGGCGACAATTCCTGCATCTTCCGCTGCAGCGGCAGGTGCACTGAGCGATCCTCGCGCGCCTCGATATAGACGCGCGGCACAGTGCCGAAGCGATCGGCCGACAACTTCAGTTGCGAGCGGCGGCCGCCTTCAGGCTGCGGCGTCAGGCGACGCGCCGCAGCCTCGGCCAACGCGCGATCCGCCTTCTGGTAGAACACCTCGACCGCGGAAGCCGGATCGATTCGCGACAATAAGCCCGCCTCATCATAGGTGACACGCGCATGCGCGCCGCGCATCCCTGGCTCCAGATAGCGTTCGTAGAACTGCAGCACGGACATCCCGTCAGGCAGCATGAATGCGCAGAGGAAGATCGCGAGCGCGATCCGTTCGGGGCGCATTTCGCTGGCCTGCGCAGCCGCCGTGCCGCCCATGCTGTGCCCGACCATGATGATCGGACCTTCGGTCCTGTCGATGATGTCGACAACATGCGCGGCGTAGCGCTCGAGATTGACCTCTTCGGGTGGCAGCGGATTGTGGCCGTTGCCCGGCAGGTCGACGGCGATAGCCTCGTGGCCGAGCGCCTTCAGCCGCGGGACGATGGTCTCCCAGGCCCAGGCGCCCTGCCAGGCGCCGTGGATCAGGATAAAGGTGTAGCGCGGGGATGGAGCAGTCATGGCGGCGACGGACTACTTGTAGGTCCGCTTGTACATGGCGCGCATATGCTCCTCGACCGTGATCGGCGGATATTTCGGTTGTTCACCCGGTGCAAGGCAGGTCGGGATGCATTCGACCTTGTGGGCGTAGTTGCCGGTGTAGAAGAACGGCACCGAATAGCGCTCGCGGCCAGACACGTTGACGACACGATGCAGCGTCGAGCGGTATTTGTCGTTGGTCCAGCGCGCGATCATGTCGCCGAGATTGACGACATAGGTGCCGGGCACCGGGTCGGCGTGGATCCAGCCGCCGGAGGCCTGGTCCCAGACCTGCAGGCCGCCGACATCGCCCTGGCGCAACAGCGTCAGCCCGCCGAAATCGGTGTGCGCGCCGGCGCCCTTCTGGTCCGGATTGCCGCCAGCAGGCTGCGGCGGATAGTGCAGCAGCCGCACGGTCGCCATCGCGTCGGTGCAATAACCCCTAAAATAATCTTCCGGCAGATCGAGCGACAGCGCGATGCCACCCATCATCCGGGCCGACAGCTCCAGCATCACGTTGAGATAGGATTCCATCACCGGCTTGAAGTTCGGCCGCGACGACGGCCACTGGTTGGCGCCGTGATTGAACATGCCGGCGAGCACGCGCGGATCGTCAGGCGCATGTTCGGGCCCGACATAGTAGCCTTCCTTGAGATCGGGCGGCGCGCCGGGCTCCAGCGTCTGGCCCTGCAGCGGCTCATAGCCGCGATTGGCTTTCGAGCGCGACTTGTCGACCTCGGCCTTTATCTCCGGCGATAGATCGAAGAACGCAGCAGCCTCGGCGAAGACATCGGCGACGAGCTTTTCGTCGACGCCATGGTTCGAGATGTAGAAAAAGCCGTTGTACAGACAGGCGGCGCGCAGCTTGGCAGCAACCGCCTTGCGATCCGACAGGCTTGACGACGACAAGCCGGAGATATCGATCACCGGCAGACTGGACTGCGAAACCCGTGCCGCTTCGAGCATGTTGGTTACCCTCCTTCGCGCGTCCGCCTCGACCATGAAGCGCTTCCCTCGCCCGCTTTTAGGTAGCGCGGCGAGCGCGATCACGCGCGCTGAAAGTTTCGGCAAAAACTGGCGGTTTCGGCCCAAAAAAGCATCCGAATCCGAATCGGATCACACGGCAGAGATGTAACGGAGCTCTTCATATTCGCGCATGAGGGCCGACTGATCTTGTGATGACCGCAAGGGCGGAATCTTGTACTGGGGCTTGACGCTTCGCCGGCTCTCTGAGGTCGCGAGCGGAAGTCCCGGGAACCGTTCGGCAGCACGGCCGTTCTGTTCCCAACTTAACAAGAAAAGGAGCAAGCCGTGAACATGCGTAGGATTTTCTTGATGGCCGCCGCCACAGCGCTGACGATATCGGCATCCCTACCTGTTCGAGCCGCGCCCATGACGCCGTCTCCCGTGGCACAGGAGTCTTCGGTACAGCAGGTGCAATACCGTCGCTACCATGGTGGTCCCGGCTACCGCCACTACGGTTATCGGCGCGGGTATGGACATGGACGTGGATACGGAACCGGCGCCGCAGTGCTTGGCGGACTCGCCGCCGGCGCCATCATCGGCGGTGCCATTGCATCCAGCCAGGCACAAGCGGCAAATGCACAAGCTTACTGCGCGCAGCGCTTCCGCTCCTATGATCCCGCCTCAGGCACCTATCTCGGCACCGACGGCTACCGTCATCCCTGCCCGTAACGAGTCCTAGCCGAGCGCAAGCGTCATTCCGGGATGCGTGCGCAGCACGCAGCCCGGTATCTCCCTGCCTATGACGGAAAGTCGGCCGGCTTCACCTCCAGCCGATCGGCATGCAGGGTCCAATCACGAACCCCGTGTATCTCGCAGAATTTCTGCTTGGCGGCGTCTACTGCTTGCGCGTCGTCGGGCACGTCGAGATCCACCGTGCACTGGCAGACATCGCCGACCTGGCCGTTCTCACCGAGCACATTTTTGTAGAATCGGGCAATGAAGCGCGCCATCCGCGTAGCTCCTCTTTTCCTCTGCTAGCTGAGCCAGCCCGCGAGGCCCCGCGTTGATCTCGCGCAAGTCGAATAGGCGATGAGCTGATTTGATATTGCAACGCAGATCTCCACCCAAGAGCGGAACCATCGGACGCGGTCTTCCATGCCCAAACTTTCCGCAGCAGCGCCAAAGCGCGATGTGATTTTCGGAAAATTGTGTTGGATCAGAACGGTTTGCGATCCGCTCGGGTGGAACGCAGCAGCGGACCCTCCTTCGCTTCCTCGTCCGCCAACAGCTTGAGAATGACGTCGCGCTCCGCCTCGCTGATATGAGGATCGTTCAGCTTCTTCTTGAACAGCGCGAGGTTCTCATTGTGAATGAATTTCTCCACGGGACCAACCTCCATCCGCGGGATTCGAGCATCACAACAATTGTTGCGTCTTACCGCATGGAGGTCTGAGAGACCAGACGATCTCGAGCGACGCTTAGCCACACTGCATCACATGCACATCACTCCTCGAATGCTGGCGAGGCCGGCGCATCAGGGGAATCGCGTTCGACCGGCTCATTCTCGCCGAGCGGCTCATCGCGCTCGACATCAACCTGATCCTGATCGATCAAGCCGGGCGCTTCATCGGCCTGATCAGCCGGTTCGGCGCCCCGCTTCCGAGGAACAGCGGACATCATTGTCTCCCGCAGAGACGCGTGAGAACACGTTATGCATCAAGATCGGCGGGCATCGCCCGCGGATCATCCAACCAGATGCCTTTCGATTTCACCGACAGGATGCTTGGTGAGATCCTTGTCGAACTCGGCCAGGATATGCCGTTTCACGTCAGCATGAAAGGCAACTCGAAGCTCTGCCAGGGTTCGCGGCGGGGCCACGACGACGAGGGCCTTTGCCTTGCCGCTGCGGATGACCTGCTCGGCGGCGGCCGCCACCTGTCGCGCGAACCGATGCTCTTCGAGATCATGCCAGTCTACCGGCTCGACCGTACTTCGCTGCCCCGAACCGGGCTTCCTCGTGCGTCCGGGCCGCTCGCTGCCCTGATCATGGGTCGAGGAATTTTGCTGCTCAAAGACCTGCTCGGTCTTCAGATTGGGGAATTTCTCATCGCCTTCGTTGCGGAGGAAAAGCGCTTTCCGCCCGTCGCCCACGAATACGATGGCGTCATGCGGAATCTTGAGTTTAGCCATGATGAACCTTCGGTACCTGTCTGCAATCTGCCGAACGGCGCGGAACGAGGCCGTAGCCGCGCACAATTCAACAACGACGACAGGCTATCTCGGAGCTTTTCTCCGCCGTTTGTTCTGGATCAAACCATCCGGATAGATCGCGCGCCATATGACGGTACCGGCCGTGGAGGCGTTTCGCCTCCGCGGGGCCAAAACCTTGCGCTAGATCAAATCGTCCGATTCCAGATCTTCGACAAAGAGCGGATGAGACATTTCATCTTCGTCTGCCCCAATACCCATCTCAACGTTCAGCACAGCCTGGACGAGGATGATAATACCGATCAAAACGAATTCACGGCGGTAAGCTGCCCTGCCTGCACGCGACTGCATTTTCTCAGCCGCAAGACCGGCCAACTGCTGGGCGCGGATTCAACCCCGAAAAGCTAGCCGTCATTCTAAGGATGAGAGCGCCGCACGGAATTGTTCAGGTTGCGGGCAGATGCGTTAGATACTCATAGACAGCGCGAAGGTCTTCATCTTCCATCCTGCCGATCGGCTGCCACGGCATCCGATTGCCGAGGGTGTGACCGTTCGGATCGACACCAGTGCGCATGGTGGCGACGAATTCCTGGAATTTCCACCCCTTGACGACATTGAGATCGGGCCCTAGCGGGGCGAGCTGGCCGGGTTTGCCGCCGGTCAGATCTTTGCCATGGCATTCGCGGCAGTCCTGATACGAAATGAGATATTCGCCGTATCGTGACGTGGGGCCTTTTGGTGGCGCGGTCACATGGTCTGTTGAGACGGGCTTACCTGCTGGCAGCATGCCAGCGCCCAACATCGCGATGCCCAGCATCGTGAGACGATCGGCCGGATTTCTCGTCTTTTCTCCTGCAGCAGGCAGACTGCGGAGATAGGCAATCACCGCTTTGGTGTCCTCGTCGCTCAGCTTTCCGGCGTTGGTGTAGGACATGATGACCAGCCAATACCCTTCGGGATCGACCCCGTTGCGAATGGCGCGGAAAATATCGCCGTCCGACCACCGGCTTAATTGCCCGACCGGCGTGAGGTTGGCGGCTATAAACGAACCGATCGGCAACGAGATATCCTTACCGAGATCCGCGCCGCCGGTGAGCGTGTCGGTCCTGGTATGGCAGCCGCTGCAAAAGCTGTCCGCGATCGTCTGGCCGCGCCGGATTTGCTCCGCGGTCCCTGCAACCTTCACGTCCACGCTTGGCGCGCTGCGCGCGTGCAGCTTGAATAGCCCGATGGTCAGCAGCACGCTGATCGAGAAAGCAATGACGGAAGCCAAAGCCGCCAAACCTGCTCCGCCCCATTTGACAATTGGTTTCTTCGATCGCCAGTTACGAATACCTGAGCATGCCAGCAATCCCGCTATGACGATCAACGCCGCGGGCTCGAGCCATTCGAACATTCTGTATTGCCCCCAAATCAATGCGTTCGACGATGAAATGTCGACCGCTGCAGACGCTATGGGGCGCGCGATACGAAATAATTTCGAGACCGGCCTATCGTGTTACAGGCGTAACGTGCACGGCATCGCGGCTGAGCCAGCGCCTCCCGTTGCGTCGCACCTATGCCGCGATCAAAGCTTGCGCGATATCCGCGATCAGATCGGAAGGGTGCTCGATGCCAACAGACAACCGGATCGTGGAGTCGAGCACGCCTATCCTTTGACGGATGTCGGACGGGACGCCCGAGTGGGTCATGGTAGCGGGATGGCTGGCAAGCGACTCGGTGCCGCCCAGGCTCACTGCCAGTTTCAGGATTTGCAGCGCATTCAGGAATTTGAATGCAGCCGTCTGGCCGCCGACAATATCGAATGAGAACGTGGAGCCTGCTCCGCTGCATTGCCTCGCGAACAGATGGCCTGCCGCGGAATCGTCGGCGTGGTGGGCAAGATAATGGACGCGCTCCACTTTGGGATGATCGCGCAGATAATCCGCCACAAGGTGCGCATTTCTGTCAGCCTTTTCCATCCGCAGGCTCAGGGTTTCGAGCGACCGGCTGATCATCCAGCAGGAATGGGGATCCAGTTGGGTGCCGATGGCGCCTCGCAACGCCCTGATGTCCTTCATCAAAGCTTTTGAACCGAGCGCAGCACCGGCGATCAGGTCGGAATGGCCTCCGACATATTTGGTCAGCGAGTACAGGGAGAGATCAGCACCATGCTCGATCGGCCGCTGAAACAACGGCCCGAGCAGCGTATTGTCGCATGCGACGATCGGCGTGTGGCCCTGGACCACGCCGATCAGCTCGGCGATACGGCGGATCATCGCGATATCGACCAGGCCATTGGTGGGATTTGCCGGGGTTTCGATGAAGATCATCGTCACTCGGCCCCTGCGCATGGCGTCCTCCGCCGCGTGCCTGATCGCGGCCTCATCGAGGCCATCGGCGAAGCCCACGGCACCGATGGAGAGCTTCGCAAGCGTGTTCGCAAACAGCGTTTCCGTCCCGCCATACAGCGGTTGGGAATGGAGGATCACATCGCCAGGGCGTGCGAAGGCCAGGATCGTCGTCGAAATCGCGGCCATGCCGGACGAGAACAGCGCACAATTCTCTGTGCGCTCATAGACGGCGAGCCTGTCCTCCACGATCTCGCTGTTGGGATGATTGAACCGCGAGTAGACCAGGCCCGCGCCCATCCCCTCCGGCGGTTCGCGCCGGCCCGCGACGAAATCGAAGAAGTCCTTGCCGTCTTCCGCCGTCTTGAAGACGAAGGTCGAGGTCAGGAAGACCGGGGGTTTGACGGCTCCCTCCGACAATTGGGGATCGTAGCCGTAGTTCAGCATCAGCGTTTCCGGGTGCAGGGTGTGGTTGCCAATGCGCGTCTTCGTCGGTTTCACCATGGCTCGCTCCTTTGAGGGAACACCTTACCCGGCGCCTGTCTACGGCGGTATGAAGTCTCCTATGGCTATAACGCCAGAATGGCCAGATCGAGCCCGTCGATGCGGGCATAATTCGGCGGATGGCACAATCGAAAGCCATCCGCCCTCGTTCTGATCGTCAGAACTCAGCGAGCCGTGAATCCGCCATCGATCGGAAGCGCAACGCCGGTCACGAACGACGCTTCATCCGATGCCAGCCAAAGCGCCGCATGCGCGACTTCCTCCGCCTTGCAGAGCCGTCCCATCGGAACGGACGCGAGCAGGCGCGCCTGATTGGCGGCGGCCTCGGCAGGATCACCCGAACGCCCCGTGAAGCCGGTCTTCATCGGTGTATCCGCAAGACCGGGGCAAACGACGTTGACGCGCACGTTGTCCGCGGCAAAGCGTTGCGCCAACGACTTGGTCAGCCCTACCACCGCGAATTTCGCCGCTGAATAGACCGGGCTGAACATCGAGCCGACCAGTCCCGAGACGGATGCCGTGAAGATCAGCGATCCACCGCCCCGCTTGCGCATATGCCCAATCACTTCGCCCGCCGCCAAGGTGGCGGACGTGACGTTGAGCGCCATCGCGGCTTCATAGGCCGCCAGATCGAGATTCTCCACGCCGGCCGGGCCGGGAATTCCGGCATGAGCCCACATCACGTCGATGCCGCCCAATAGCGCCGCCGCATCGTTCACCGACCGTCGCGTTTCTTCCGGCCGTGACAGATCCGCCTGAAGCGTTTCGACGGTGTAGCCCTTGGCACGCATGTCCGCGGAGAGCTGTGCCAGCGCATCGCGGTTGATATCGACGGCGACGACCTTGGCCCCTTCCCTCAGGAAAACCTCGACACCGGCACGTCCCATCCCGGATGCGGCGGCCGTTACCACCGCGAGCTTGTTTGCCAAACGCATGATCGTCTTCTCTTCTTGTTGGATTTAACGAGAGGTGCTGTGCCTGATTTTAGTTGGCATAGGCGTTCGGAAAACGCCCGGTCGTGCTGACCACCGTGGTACGGGTCTCGAGATAGGAATCGAGCGCTTCGATACCGTTCTCCCGGCCCCAACCGCTGCCCTTGAAACCGCCATAGGGCGTAGACCAGCGAATGAAACGATAGGTGTTCACCCACACCATGCCTGCACGAATCCGGCTGGAAACGCGATGGCCGCGTCCGATATCCTGCGTCCAAAGGCCGGCCGTCAGTCCGTACGGGGTGTCATTCGCGATTGCGATCGCCTGCTCCTCGTCGTCGAACGGAATCAGCGCGGCCACGGGGCCAAAAATCTCCTCGCGGGCGATCCGCATCTCGTTGGAGACGTTGGCAAAGACGGTTGGCTGGACGAAGTAGCCGTCGCCATGCACGCCGCCGCTCAGCCGACCTCCGCCGGTCACCAGTTCAGAGCCGTCGGCCCGTCCGATATCGATATAGGACAGTGTCTTGACGAGTTGCTCCTCGTGCGCCTGGGGGCCCATATGCGTGGCTTCATCCAGCGGAGGACCGACCCGCACCTGAGCTGCGCGGCGCGCAAATTCTGCGACGACCTGATCGTAGATCGGCCTCTGAACCAGGACCCGTGAGCCGAGCGCACAGCTCTGTCCGCACAGCGTCCATACGGAATTGGTGGCCGCGTTCAGCGCCTGTTCGAGATCGGCGTCGGCGAAAATGATATGGGGCGACTTGCCGCCAAGCTCGAAGGTGAAGCGCTTCATCGTGTCCGCGCCTGCACGCAGGATGACCTTCGCCGTCGCGCCCTCGCCGGTGAATGCGATCTTGTCGACGCCCGGGTGGGTGACGAGCCGCTCACCAGCGCCATCCTTCCCGTATCCGGGAACGATGTTGACTACCCCGGGCGGAAAGCCGGCTTCGTCGAACAATTTTCCGAGTTCAAGCGAGGTGACCGGCGTCTGCTCTGCCGGCTTCAACACGACGGTGCAACCTGCCGCGAGTGCTGGACCGAGCTTCCATGCCGCGGCCATGAGCGGCACGTTCCATGGCGTAATCGCGCCGACCACCCCGACCGGCACGCGGGTCGTAAATGCGTGCACGCCGTCGTCGAATGGAATGGTGCGGCCGGAATGCTTGTCCGCCAATGATGCCCACCAGTGATAGCCATAGGTGTGGCCGCCAATATCGGCACGTGACTCCCGCAGCGCGCGGCCGGAATCTGTTGTTTCCAGAACCGCAAGATCAGCGGCGCGCTTCGCATAGAGGTCAGCGAACTTGCGCAGCAGTGCAGCGCGCTCGTGCCCGGGCATGCGCCCCCACGGACCGTTCAGTGCTTGTCGCGCCGCCGCGACGGCACGGTCGATATCACCGGGGCCGCCGAAGGCGACGCGAGCCCAGGGGCGCGCTGTGGAAGGATCGATGCTTTCGAGAAAACCGCCGTCTTCAGGCGCGACCCACGAGCCGCCAATATAGAGATGATCGTAGCGGGTGAGACGATCGGATTTCAGCACGGATTGATCCTCCACAGGTCAACGCAAAATCTCGGAGCAGCCCCGCCATGCGGCTCGCCGCAAGGCAGGCGCGGCTCTCTCTTGAATTTCCGGCTCGCTCGCGTTCGACCGAGCCGGACACTCACTTCACAAGGGGGCAACCGCCGTCCTTGAGCGGACGGAATGCCGCTTCGGCGGGAATGGTCGAAACGATCTTGTAGTAGTCGTAGGGCTTCTTCGATTCGCCGGGCGTCTTGACCTGGATCAGCATCATGTCGTGAAGAACGCGACCGTCCTCGCGCAACGACGTCTTTCCGAACAGAGGATCGTCAAACGTGCCCAGCTCGCGCATCGCCTTGACGACGGCGGCGCCATCACGCGGCGATCCCACCTTTGCGACGGCGGTCAGATAGGCCAGCGTCGCGGAATATGCTCCAGCCTGGTTCATCGACGGATAGCGCCCGTTGTTCCGAGCCGCGAAGCGCTCGCCAAAGCTCCTCGTCTTGTCGTTCAGGTCCCAATAGAACGCGGTGGTCAGTTGGAGGCCTTGCGCCGTCTTCAGGCCAAGCGAGTGAATGTCCGAGATGAACAGCAGCATCCCTGCGAGCTTCTGCCCGCCCTCAATGATGCCGAATTCGGAGGCCTGCTTGATCGCCTTGATCGTATCGCCACCGGCATTGGCGAGCGCGATGATCTCGGCGCGCGACGCCTGCGCCTGAAGCAGGAAGGACGCGAAGTCGTTCGAATCAGTCGGGTGCTTGACACTGCCGACGACCTTGCCACCGTTCGCGTTGACGACGGCGCTCGCATCGCGCTCCAGCGAATGCCCGAGGGCAAAGTCGGCCGTGACGAAGAACCAGGTCTTGCCGCCGGCCTTGGTGATGGCATCAGCGGTACCGTGCGACAGCGCCCAGGTATCGTAGGTCCAGTGCACCGAATTCGGCGTGCAGGACTTGCCCGTCAGGTCCGACGTGCCCGATGCGGTGAACAGCGCGACTTTGTTCAACTCCTGAACGAGGGGTGCGATGGCCAGCGAGATCGCGCTCGTCGGCAGATCAACGACCGCATCGACATTCTCCGTGTCGAACCATTTGCGGGCGATGCCGCGCGCCACGTCCGGCTTGTTCAGCGCGTCGCCGCTGACAACCTCGATCTTGAACTTCTCCGAACCCGGCAGCTTGTTGAAATCCTCGACCGCCATCTTCGTCGCTTCGGGAGCGCCCATGCCCCCGATGTCCGAGAAGATGCCGGACATGTCGGCGAGCACGCCGAGCTTGACGCTGGTCTGAGCCAAGGCGGCCGAGGCGGTCACCATGCAAACCGACGCCACCGCCGATGAAACCAAATTCCTGAATGCAGCCATGAAAGGTCCTCCCCCGTGGGCTTTCGCTGATGGTGGCAGCCTCAGCCTTCAGCAAAATTCTTATTTGTGAATTTATAAGACACGTATATGAATTTTAAGTCAAGGCGTTCGGTCCGACCTCTGAACCGAAGTCCACAGGACGCGCTGGCTCAAATTCCGGGACGAGCTTCCGGCTGAGCGGATGATGCTATGACCGTGGAGTCGCCAATCAGCGGCTGAGTAAGCGGGAGTTGTTGTTCGACGTCACGGAGCAACCAACCTTCGCGGAGAAGATGCGGGTTTCGTATGTTGGTCAGGCAGGCTGCTAACGTTCTCGAGCTGCTGGAGTACTTTGCGCGCCGCAAACGACCGGCGACGCTGGCCGAGATCTCTGATGATCTGGGCTGGCCGCGCTCCAGCACCTTCAATCTTGTTGGCACGATTGTCGACAAGGGATGGCTCTACGAGACGCGAGCGCGAAGCGGCTACTACCCAAGCCCGCGCTGGCTGACGCTAGCGCGCGCCGTCGCGGACGCGGCCCCGCTTCCAGAAGTCGCCTATGCACTCGTGGCAGAAATTGCCAAGGAGACCGGAGAGACCACGGCGATCGCGGCCCTAGCGGGCACCTCTGCGATCTTCCTGCATGTCGAGGAATCCGGGCATTCGGTGCGCTACTTCGCTCAAGTGGGCGACCGGGTGCCGGTGTATGCAAGTTCGGTGGGAAGGGCCATCCTGGCGCAGCATTCTCCCGAAGAACGGCGGGCCATCTATCGCAAGATCAAGTTCGAGCCGTTTTCCGAAACCACGCCCATGAGCGCCGACGCAGTGGAGGCTGAACTCGAGATCGCGGCCAAGCGCGGGTACCACCAGAGTTCGTCGGAGTACATTCCCGATCTGGCAGGCGTCGCGCTTTCCCTTCCGCTCAGTTCACGACAGCTCTCGATCGTCGTTGCCGGACCGACGTCGCGGTGCCTGGAACGAAGAGCACTGACGGCGGCAACGATGCAGCAAGCATTGCACCGCTTCGCGTCCGAGCTGGAAAGCAATTGAGAGTTAGCGCCGATCGCTGGATGATGATCTATCAAACTTCGTCAGCCGCCAGCGCACGAGATCGTCGGCGCCCGGACCGGCCTGCGGCCGTACATCCCGCAGGCGGACAACTTCACCTGATTTTTCGTCGACAAGAGCAAGCTTGACCGCCCGCCCGCTGCTCTGATTGATGAATTTCAGCGGCGGACCTTTGTCGCCAGCGATCTGCCATTTGTCGCCGACCTGCGCAAGTGCCTGGATCACGAGAATAATGTCCGCTCCCTTTCGCGTCAGAACGTATTCATAGCGGTCGGGCCCGGTCTGATACAGCCGCCGCTCAATCAGCTCATTCTCCTCGAGATGCTTGAGACGATCGGACAGCGTGGCGTGGGTGACGCCGGTCGACTTGCGCAGGTCATCGTAGCGGCGCAGCCCAAGACCGAGGTCCCGCAGGATCAGCATTGCCCAGCGGTCGCCGACGGCGTCCAGAACGCCGGCAATCGAGCACACCATTCCCTCGAAACTCTTCGAGCGCATTCGTCATACCCCTCGCAAATCGCTCTAATAATTAGAGTAATTTCGACGTGCGCACAACCCTTGCAAATCTCTTGCTTTCTGCTCACTCTTATCATTAGAGTTAAAGGTCTCATTAGAACTCTTGGATCGGAAGGAAACAGCTATGGCAGATCTCCGCGATCTCGTCCTCGATGCCCATGGCGCGGCGCAATGGAAACGGTTTCGCGGCATTGAGGGCGACATGTCGATCGTTGGTTCGCTCTGGGCCGGAAAAGGCTGGCCTGAAGTACTGAAAGACGTTCACGTCACGGTCGATATCCCCGGCCAGCAGCTCAGCTACGAGCCATTCACCGCCGACGGCCTGCGCAGCTTCTATCGGCCCGATCTGGTTGCAATCGATACCGTCGACGGCAAACGCCTGAGAGAGCGGAGCAGTCCGCGCGCTTCTTTTGCCGACCACACCCCAGCCACCCCATGGGACGATCTGCACCTCGCCTATTTCAGCGGCTATGCGATGTGGAACTATCTCAACACGCCCTTCATGTTCGCATTGCCGGGCTTTTCGACCGAGGAGATCGAGCCTTGGAACGAGAGCGGAGAGACTTGGCGCCGGCTCAAAGTGACCTTCCCCAGCTCAGTTGCGACACACTCTCCCGAACAAGTCTTCTATGTCCGCGCCGATGGGCTCATTTCGAGGCTCGATTATTTCGCTGATGTGATCGGCGGCGTTCCGACCGCCCACTACGTGTCCGACTATCGCGACTTCGAGGGCATCAAGATCCCGGCCAAGCGTCGAGCCTATCGCCGCAATGCAGACGGCACTCCCATGACAAACGGGATCGGCGTCGCCATCGACATCGCCGCCGTCAGGTTCTTCTAACGAGATACGCGGTCGCCGGACCGCGACGGGAGGATATATGGTCGAAGCGGAAAAACGTCACACGGTGACGATCGAGATCAACGGCATCCGCCGTACGCTCGAGGTCGAAAGCCGTAAGCTGCTGGTCCACTTGATCAGGGACGATCTCGGCCTGACTGGCACGCATATCGGCTGCGACACCTCGCAATGCGGCGCCTGCACCGTCGAGATCGATAAACAGGCGACAAAATCATGCACCGTGCTCGCCGTCATGGCTGACGGCGCCTCGATCACGACGATCGAGGGCGTGTCGCCGGCGGGATCGCCCCTGGATCCGGTGCAGACCGCCTTCCATGAGCATCACGCGCTGCAGTGCGGCTTCTGCACGCCGGGAATGATCATGAGCGTGCGCCAGTTGCTGCGCGCTCATCCCGATCCAAGTGAAGACGACATCCGCCACGGCATAGCCGGCAACATCTGCCGCTGCACCGGCTATCACAACATCGTCCGCGCCGTTGAGTCCCTCGTTGCAAAAGGCTGATCGCCATGAACGCAACCGTGCTCCCCTACATCGGCCAGCCGCTGAAGCGCCGCGAGGATTTCAAATTCCTCACCGGCAAGGGCCGCTATGTCGACGATATCAGGCTGCCCGGCATGCTCCATATGGCGATCGCGCGATCGCCGCATGCGCATGCCATCATCAAGAACGTCGACCTTGGCGCGGCCAAGGCAGCGCCGGGCGTTCGCCTTGCCCTCTCCGGTCAGGATCTTCAGGGCAAGATCGGTCCGATTGTTCCGAACTGGGTCATGCCCGGCACCAAGGTGCCGTTTCGCCCGGTTGTCGCCATCGATCGCGTGCGTTTCGTCGGTGAATGCGTCGCGCTGGTGGTCGCGGAGACGCAAGCGCAAGCCTATGACGCCGTCGGCCTGATCGACGTCGATTACGAGATGTTGCCTGCCGTGATCGACGAAGAGGCCGCGATCGGGCCCGACGCGCCGCAGCTTCATGACAACGTGCCCGGCAACATCACCACCGTCTACAAGGTGCGGGGCGGCGACTATGCCATGGCAGCCCGCGAAGCCGATCAGGTTCTCAAGCTGCGCCTCGTCAACAACCGCCTGATTCCGACCTGCATGGAAACGCGCAGCGTGGTGGCCGCGCCCGAGCCCGACGGCACATTGACGGTGTACATGCCAAGCCAGGTCCCGCACATGCATCGGCGCTGGATCGCCGAGACGGTCGGCATTCCGGAACACCTGTTGCGCGTGGTCGCGCCCGATATCGGCGGCGGCTTTGGTGCCAAGATGCATCTTTATCCGGAGGAGCTGCTCTGTCCGCATCTCGCGCGCGAACTCGGCGCGCCAGTGAAATGGTGGGAAAGCCGTTCTGAGAGCCATCAATCGACCAACCATGGCCGCGCCCACACTGAAAATATCGAGGTGGCGATCAAGAATGACGGCATCATTCTCGGACTGAAAGTCGAAACGCTCGGGAATGTCGGAGCCTATCTCTCCAACATGGCGAGCGGTGGGCCGACCGTTAACACCGTCAATTTCGGCACCGGCAATTATAGAATCGCGAACTACGAGGCGACGTCGCGCGTCATCGTCACCAACACCGTGCCCGTCGATGCCTATCGTGGCTATGGCCGGCCGGAAGGCGCCTATATCGCCGAGCGTGCCATCGACGCCGTGGCGCGTCATCTGAATCTGGATCAGGTCGAGATCAGGCGGAAGAATTTCATTCAGCCCGCTGATTTTCCGTACCGGCCCTATGGCGGCATGGCCGTGATCTACGATAGCGGCAATTATCAGGGTCTTCTCGACAAGGCGCTCGCCGCTTTCAACTACGACGCTCGCCGGAACGAACGCGACACCTTGCGCCGCGACGGCATCTACCGCGGCATCGGCGTTGCCGCGTACACGCATATGTGTGGCATGGCGCCGTCGCGGCGTCTTGCGCTGATCGGATTCGATCGCGGCGGCTGGGAGAGCGCGCGGGTTGCGATCGATTCCAGCGGCCGCGCCACGGTGTATTCGGGTTCGATGAGCCAGGGCCATGGCCATGTCACCTCGCTGTCGCAGATCGCCGCCGACGTGCTGCAAATTCCGATCGAGAGCATCGACGTGATCCAGGGCGATACGCGCCAGGTGCAGGCCGGCCACGGCACCTTCAACTCCCGTTCGATGGCGGTCGGCGGATCGAGCCTGCATGTCTGCTCGCAGCGCATCGTCGCAAAAGCAAAGAAGATCGCCGCGGGCATGCTGGAGGTCGACGAGAAGGACATCGCCTATGCCGCGGGCCAGTTCAGCGTGCCCGGCACCGACATCGCACCTCTGGCCTTCGGCAAGGTCGCGCGCATGGCCTATGTCGGACACAAGCTCCCCGATGGGGTCACGCCTGGCCTCGACGAAACCGTCTTCTACGATCCGACCGGCATGAGCGCGCCATCCGGCGTACATCTGGCCTATGTCGAGGTCGATCCCGAAACCGGGATCGTCGACATCATCGACTATGTCGCGGTCGACGACGTCGGCACGCTGATCAATCCGCTGCTCGCGGCGGGGCAGATCCACGGTGGTGTCGTGCAGGGCATCGCGCAAGCGCTCTATGAAGAGGTCAGCTACGATCCTGACAGCGGACAGCTCCTGACCGGCTCGCTGCTCGACTACGCCGTGCCGCGTGCCGAGCATGTGCCCAGCATCACCTCGCTGTTCCAGGAGACCCCCTCCCCGACCAATCCGATCGGCGTCAAGGGCATCGGCGAAAGCGGCTCGATTGCGGCGCCGCCCTGCATGGTTCACGCCGTGCTCGACGCGTTGTCGCCCTTCGGCATCAGCCACCTCGATATGCCGCTGACGCCGCCGCGCATCTGGGCGGCGGTCCAGAGCGCGCGCAACGGAGCAGGCCAATGATCCCTGCGCCCTTCGACTATGTTCGCGCGGGCTCGCTCGCCGAGGCGATCGATCTCCTGCGCCGTGACCCAGACGGAACGAAGCTGGTCGCCGGAGGCCACACGCTGATCCCGACGCTGAAGCTTCGGCTGGCCTCGCCAGCGCTGCTCGTTGATATCCGCGGCGTCGCGGAAATGAAAGGAATCCTGGTCGGCGAGGACAGCATCAGTATTGGCGCGCTGACGACGCATGCCGAACTGCTTGCATCCAACGCGCTACACCAGGTGCTTCCGATCTTCCGTCAGGCGGCCAATTTGATTGCCGATCCGCAGGTGCGCAACCGCGGCACTATTGGTGGATCACTCGCCAATGCCGATCCCGCAGCCGATTGGCCGGCCATCGTGATCGCGCTGAAGGCGGAACTGGAGGTCGCAAGCGCCAGCGGATCAAGACGCGTAGCGGCGAATGACTTTTTCGTCGATATCTTCTCCACGGCGCTGGAGCCCGACGAGGTGCTGGTCGCCATCCATATTCCGCGCCCGGCGCCGGATACGCGCTTCAGCTATCGGAAAATCCGGCATCCTGCGAGCGGCTATGCCGTCGTCGGTGTGGCTGCCGGCGTGCGCGTCAACGTCGGCGTCGCCGCGGACGTCTCGATCGGCGTCACCGGCGCGGCGGGCCACGCATTTCCGGGTGATGTCGCGGCAAAATTCCTGGCTGGCAAGGCATTGTCCCAAGGAAATATCGAAGAGGCCGCGAGGCTCCAGAGCGCAGCGACCGAGTGCCTGTCGGACCGCTACGCGTCGGCCGAGTATCGCGCCAGCCTGGTCAGAACGGAAATAACGCGCGCGCTACTTGCTGTTGCGGCGTGAGGCGCTCCTCGGCGCTTCGGTCGGCTTCGTCATCGAGGCCGCGCCGCCAAACCGTTTGCGGTTGAAGGGCACGGCGCCGGCTCCCGGGACCACCTCGATGTCTTCGAGACGCAGCGGCTTGCCGCCGGCTGTCCGCAGTTCCGGATACTCGATCGGATGTCCGGCGCGGCGCTCACGAAAAACCACCTGCGGCCCCTCCGGCTCTGCGAGCCAGCTGTCCCCCCATTTCTTGAGTGCAAGATAGGCGGGGAAAAAGTCGCGCCCTTTGTCAGTCAAAACATATTCGTATCGGCCGGCGTGCTCGGGCAACGGCACACGGGCCATCACGCCTGCCTCGACAAGTTTCTTCAGCCGACTGCTCAGGATATTGGGCGCCACTCCGACATAGTACTCGAATTCGTCGAACCGCTTCACGCCATAATAGGCCTCTCGCAGGATCAGGATCGTCCAGCGATCGCCGACGATTTCCATGGCTCGCGCCATGGAACATTCCTTGTTTGCGAGACGGCTTTGCTTGACGCCGGACATACTCTCTTCAGCTCCGAGCTCGACCCGTAGCATATTGGGGCGAGTTCGCGGATGTCCAGCCTCAGCGTAGCTTGCCTGTTTTCGGTGGATCAGGCCGCCTGACCCGGCTCGGTCTGCGGCTTGACGGCGGTCTCGGGCTCAAGTGCGCGCCGATGTGTCACCAGTACGCCGGCTTCGCTCAAGCGCTTCAATTCAGCTTCGCTGACGCCGAGTTCGCTGAACACCGCCACGTTATGCTCACCCTGAAAGGCCGGCGTCCCGATCGGCGTCAACTCTTCTTCCGAGAAGCGCCAGGGACGTCCTGGCAGGCGATACTGACCACCGCTGCGGTCGGAGACGTATTGCACGGCTCCCCAATAGTCGCTCCATTCCGATGCCGTCAGTTCCTTGATCGAGCGGATCTCGCCCATCGCGATCTTGGCTTCATCGAACTGGGCGTCCAGGGTCGCCATATCCGGGAAGGTCAGTATCCACGACTGGATGATCTGGTGGAGCGCACCGAAGTTCAGCCGGCGCGCGGCCGCACTCGAGAATCGTGGATCGTCCATCAGGTCCGCACGGCGCATCGCGCGCAACCACGACGGAAAGGTCCGGCTGCCGACAATGCTGGTCGCCACCGTGAAGTGCTCGCCTTGCGGCCCGGTAAAGAACGAGCAGTCGGTGGCACCAAGCACGGCGGGTTCGGCGCCGATATCATCGTCGGAAAGATCGACATGCGCCCGTTCGTTGACCGCGAGCAGCGTCGCGGCCATCGCGACATCGATGTATTGGCCGCGTCCGGACTTCTGGCGGCTGTTGAGCGCTGCCAGGATAGCGATCACGGCCTGCAGTCCGGCATAGACATCCGCGTGCGACAGGCTGTCGGTACGTGGCTCACTCAGCGCACTCCCATAATGACGAACGCTGTTCTCGGTGAAACCTGCCTCGGCCTGCACCGTCGGCGCGTATGCCATCCGACTCCGCCACGGTCCTCCCTGGCCATAGCCGGTGATCGAGGCATAGATCAATCGCGGATTTCGTTTTGAGAGGGTCTCATAGTCGAGACCGAAGAAACCCAGCGTGCCCGCACGGAAATTCTCGACGACGACATCGGCCGTGTCGCAGAGCTTCAGCGCCAGCTCATAGGCACCGGGCACATTGAGATTGATGCTGACATTGCGCTTGCCGGCATTCTGCTGTGCGTAGTAGCCTGACATGCCGTCGGTCGACGGAAACGCGAAGCGCGAGACATCAGGACTTGGCGGCTCGATCTTGATGACCTCGGCACCAAGATCCTGCAGCGTCCGTGCGCATAACGGGCCGGCGAGCACACGGGAGAAGTCGACAATACGGATTCCGCTTAAAGGGCCGCTCATGTCAGCGCCCAGCGAATTTTGCGAGGCCCGGGCCATTCTTGCGGAATGACGCGAGACCGGTCTTCAGGTCTTCCGAGGTCCAGATCGGCGCCTGCACCCTCGCCATCGCCTCATCGGCAGCAGCGACACCTTCATTGACCGCGATGTACGCGAGTTGCTTGGTGGCCGCATGCGCCACGGTCGGACCTTGCGCGAATTCTTCCGCAAGCGTCATCGTGGTCTGCTCCAGCGACTCCTCCGGAACCGTCAGATTGATCAGCCCCCACTTCTCCAGCGTCGGCGCGTCGTAGCGCCGCGCTAGCATCGACATCTCCTTGGCGCGCTGAGCTCCGATACGCTGCACCTGCCGCTGGATTCCGCCGAGCAGAGGATGAAGCCCAAGCGTGGCCTCGACCGATCCGATCTTTGCCGAAGAGGCGGCGATGATGTAGTCGCAGGAGAGCGCAAGCTCGAGTCCGCCGCCAAGGCAGACGCCGTGAACGCTGGCGATCAGCGGAATTGGCAACAACTCCATGAAACGCAGGAATTCGACGCCGTTGAGCCGCCTGTTTTCGCTGGCCTGATCAGCGGCACCCTCGGCGACTCGCTTGTCGAAGATATCCAGATCCGCGCCGGCAGAGAAATGGCGCAGTCCGCTGCGGATCACGATAGCGCGGCTGCCGACCTTCTGGGCCGCCTCCACCTGCTCGACAAGCGCATTGATGAGCTTTGGGCCGAGCAGGTTGTACGGCCGATAAACCATGGTCAAAACGGAGATGTTGCCGCGCTCTTCGCGCGTCACGAGCACGTCCTCGGACAAAATTGCCTCCTGTGTGTCGGCGCTGCTTCGCAATGGCCGTATTCTCGTTTCGGACAACACTACATCATGACTTGCATTTTGCAAGTCACGAGTCGTTGTCCGATGACGGCCTTGGCGCGCGGGCGCTCCAGCAGGAGGCAACTCATAGATAGAGTTCTATGATCCACCGCCTCCGAATGAGCGTTGCGCCTCGTCTAACGCGCGGTCGAGCCATCCAAGATCATCTCCGTTGGGAAACCAGCTCGACCTCGCCAGCGCATAGTCGTCCGGTCCGCGGGCGAATTCGATGCCACGCGGCAACCGAGACGACAACTCGAACGACAGGGTGCGAGGATAGTCACGCACGCGCCATTCGGGACGATGGGTCGGAAAGAACGCCAGGCACGCTACGCCGAAGGCGTCGGCCAGATGCACCATCCCGGTGTCAGTCGAGATAATCCATCGCGCGTGACGCACAATGCCGCACAGTTCGTCGAGCGTGGCACAGGGCTCCAAATGAACGACTTTGCGGCTGAGTGCATCGGGGACGGTCCCTTGCGTCACGACGGGCCCGACCGCAAGCGCGCGTCGGAGAATATGCGCGTGGACCTCGTCCGGCATTTCGCGCAGTCGCATTGACGCCTTCGGGCAGACCAAAACATAGCCGTTTGGCAAGGCAGGCCGCGCCGGTCTGACCCGTGATGCCAGCCAGCTATTTCGCCGCCAGCCTGCCGGCACCTGCTCCGCCGCCACGCCGAGGCGTTGCAGGAAGAAATCGATCATCGCCCTGCACTGGAACTCCGGATCGAAAGCAAAGTCGCGGATGTCGATGACGCGAGTAACTGCCTCGCCAAGATCGATCGGCCGAGCGAGTGTCGCAAACTCGGGGGAAAGCGTTCGAATATCGGCGAAGTCAGCGGCGGCGTGGACAGCTTCGACCATCTTGGAGAGACCAGGAAGCCGAAACAGTAGCGGCCGCGGTGGTACGACGCCGACCCGGATCGCCAACTGGAGTGCCTGCAGGCCGACGATCGCGTCGCCAAGCGCGCGTCCGAATCCGTTCAGAATCCCGACGGTGGCCGATGCCATCATTCAAACCCAAACACCCAGAATCGCGCTGTCGCCGATACTCTCCGCCAGTTACGGGCCCTCGCTAATCGTCAGCCTCGCTCCAGCAGGCGTCCTCCGGACCGTGGTTCGAAGCTGTTACGCCATCGTGTCGTGAATCAGCCAATCGGGTTGCGACTGTAACCGGTAGACAGAGCGCCGGCTGAGCGACATCAGTTGATGACTTGGAAGACCGTCTCAGTTTGCCTGGTTTGTCTGGGTTGCCTAGCCGTAGCTCGCGGATACAGGCCCGCCTGCGCCCGGTGGGCTTCGGCGCGGCAGCCTTCACTCGCTCCGCGAGCGAAGGCTGGTGGGGGAGGCAGGACTCGAACCTGCGAAGCCATGAGGCGGCTGATTTACAGTCAGCTCCCTTTGCCACTCGGGACACTCCCCCGTCCCAACAGCGTCGGACGCCACCCGCCCAAGGTGGCGGCGGACAGGTCAATCGGTGACGCTGGTGACCGCGGGACCCGTCGGGGTGCGCGGCCGGCGCGTTTATGTGCGAAGGGAGGTAGCAAAGTCAACCAAGGCAAGCCGTTAATCGGCATCCTTTTGCCGGCAAAATTGCCATTGTCCGGAACCCGTGACACAACGCCCCTGATGAGCGATCGTGACCGCAAGCCCCCATTCCGCCGCGGCGGGGCTAAACCATTCGAAAAAGGGCGAAAATCGGCCGGCCGGCCGGTTTGGCGCAGCCGCGATTCGGACGCCGACGGGCCGGTGATTCTCTATGGCTGGCATACGGTTTCGCTGGCGCTGGCCAATCCGGAGCGCCGGATCCGCAAGCTGTTCGTAACCGAGAATGCGGCGAAGCGGCTGGCGGACGAACGGATCGACACCCGCGTGCCCCCGGAGATCGTCCGCCCCAGCACCATCGACCAGCGGCTGGGACCGGATGCGGTCCATCAGGGGCTGCTGGTGGAAGCCGATCCCCTGCCCTCGCCCGATATCGATACGCTCGAGCCCGAGGGCATCGTGCTGGTGCTCGACCAGATCACCGACCCGCACAATGTCGGCGCCATCCTGCGCTCGGCCGCGGCCTTCGCGGTGAAGGCGATCGTCACCACCGCCCGCCACAGCCCCGAGGCGACCGGCGTGCTCGCGAAATCGGCCTCCGGCGCGCTGGAGCTGGTGCCGCTGGTTACCGTGCAGAACCTCGCCCGCGCGCTGACCGCATTGAACGAGCGCAGCTTCCTGACCGTCGGTCTCGACAGCCAGGGCAGCGAGGATCTCAGCCAGGTCGCGCTACGGCAGCCGCTCGCGCTGGTGCTCGGCGCCGAGGGCAAGGGATTGAGACAGCTGACGCGGGAGACCTGCAGCGTGGTGGCGCGGCTCGACATGCCCGGCGAGATCAAGAGCCTCAACGTCTCGAACGCCGCGGTGCTCGCGCTCTATATCGGCGCAAGCCGGCTTGGCCTGATGTAGAGCGTCTTCGAGCGAAGTAGCTCGAGGCAAATGAAAGCGCC
>NZ_JBVBEF010000030.1:0-83836 GCF_055456055.1 Bradyrhizobium sp. LeoB3 | reverse complement strand
TGTGGTCCTACCCCCGTGCTTTTTGTTGCACGGGACCCACGGGTGCAACCAGCACCCGGCTTTCCCTGCGCCCTCTAGTCGATGAGAGGGTGAAACGAAACGCAAAGCTCGGACGCAAAGCGCCGCGAGAACGCGGACTCACATCTCCTCCGCTGTTTGAAATTTGAATCAGAACTCACAATGACAAAGGAGAGCGACGCGCTCCAATCCATCCCCTCACCCTGAGGAGGTCGCGGAGCGACGGTCTCGAAGGGCGAGGCCACCGGCGGGGCCTCATCCTTCGAGACGCGGCGAAGACGCCGCTCCTCAGGATGAGGGGCAAACGGCTCTCCGCGCCTCGCTACTTCATCGTGATCGCGAGCCCGCTCAAATCGGCATTCGCCATCAATCCGATCTGGTGGCCGACGAGTTCGAGCACGGCGCCCTTCTGGTTGGTGAGCACGATGGCGCGGGCGCCGCCGCCGATCGCAAGGCCGGCGCCGGCTGCGCCGTAGACACCGGCGACATCGCTAGGACGATTGATGTTGCTGACGCGGCCGCGCAGCACCGTCTTCGAGCCGCCGAATACCAGGCCGTAGTCGAGGCCGCCGACCGACAGCGGATATCTGCGCCCGTGAAAATTCAACACGCCGCCACCGCCGGAGCCGCCGATGATCCAGCCTGCCTTGTAGATCGTGAGCGAGACAGTGCCGCTCTCGGCATGGGCAGCCGAGGAGAGAATGGCGCCGGCGAAAGCGGACAGCGCGAGGAGCGCGGCGCGAAAGGCGGATAGCAGTTTCATATCAAGGTCTCCGGGGTTTTCTTGGAAAGCATCAATGGCGACAGATCGATTCGCACGTTGCGAAGTGTAGCGCGGATGCAGGATGGAGCGAGAATCTGTAGGGTGGACAAAGCCAACGGGGCGCGCGTTCGCGCAACCCGTTGGCTTTGCCCTCCCTACAAAATGGATTAGCCTCTCCGCGGCGTCCAACAACAAGCAAGAGGAAACATCCATGGCCCTTCTCGAAAATCATATCGCCGTCATCACCGGCGGAGGCTCCGGCATCGGCCGCGCGATCGCAGCCGGCTATGCGCGCGAAGGCGCTCGCGTCGTGCTGCTCGATGTCAACGAGAGCGCGGCGGCGGAAGTGGCGAGGGAGATCCGCGACGCCGGCGGGAAGGCCGACAGCTTTGCGCTCGACGTCACCAGGCGCGAGGATTGCATCGCGCTTGCAAAGGAGATTTCCGGCAAGATCGGGCAGGTCTCGATCCTCGTCAACAATGCCGGGATTACGCGGCGCAACGGCATGCTCGGCGCGGACGAGGCCGTGATCAAGGATTGGGAAGATATCATCGCGATCAACCTCACCGGCGTCTTCAACGTGACGCATGCGTTCCTGCCGCAGATCCGTGCCACGAAGGGACGCATCGTCAACATCGGATCGATCCAGTCTTTCGTGCATGTGCGCACGCCGAGCTCGCCCGCCTACACAGCCTCAAAGCACGGCGTGCTCGGCTTCACCCGCGCGCTCGCTGCCGAGCTCGGCAAGGAAGGCGTGCGCGTCAACGCGATCGGCCCCGGCTTCATCGAGACGCCGCTGAACGCCCAGACGCGCGCGAGCAATCCGGAGCTCGTGAAGAGCTTCATCGCGCACACGCCGCTCGGCCGCGCCGGCAAGGCGGAGGATATCGTGGGACCGGCGATCTTCCTCGCCTCCGACCTGTCGGCCTATGTCACGGGATCGATCGTGATGGTGGATGGCGGCTACCGGACGGTGTGAGCATGGCGCGTGCGGGAACCCCAGCGCAAATGTGGATGGTGGCGATCGCGTTAATCGTTTGTTAACCATCTGCGGCCACGGTCTCGCGCGGGCAAGGGGTTTGTTCGTTCTCGATGTTTCCGATTCGCGATGTTGCGAACGGGCGTTGCTCGGGAGGTGTCATGTCCTATGTGTCCACGCAGCCCCTGCCGGAGATTCCGGCGTCCTCACTGGCCCCCAACGAAATCGTGCCGCTCCTGATCGGAGCCACCGTCGGCGAGGTCGAGCGCGAGCTGGTGCTGCAAACCCTGATCCGCTGCAATGGCAACCGCACGCGCGCCGCGCGCGTGCTCGGCGTTTCCGTGCGCACGTTGCGCAACAAGATCAGGAGCTATTCGGCCGACGGCATCGAGGTGCCCGCGCCGAACGATTAGTCGGAATTGCCTCAAGCGTGCGATCGCGTGCTTCTCACCTAGGCGCCGAGCGTGATGACGAACGAGATCACCGCTACGCTTCCCGCGATCAGCACGATCGCTCGCAGCACGAAAGCGGTCTCCACCAGCAACAGCGGCTGCGGCTCCTCGGCATAGGCGATCGGCACGATGTCGGGCACAAGGAGCTGTTCGGCGCCCAAGGCAATCGCGAACAGGACCAGCGAGAGCAAGAAGATCTTCCAGCCTGCATTCATGGCTTCGCTCCCGTCCCGCCAGCCACGCTCCCGAGGATGCCATGCCGCGCGATCGCATCATTGATGTTGATCAATGCGGCAATGGCGGCTCGCGGAATTGAAGCGGTCGTCAAACGCCGCTAAAAAACGCGCGGGCGCAGTTTTATTTCGGAGTGCAGCAGTGGCCGATGAAGCTTCCAGCCGGCGCGGAGCAGCGGGCGCGCCGGGCCCACGCGGCCGGCCCGGCGAACAAGGGCGGCCGGGACCGCAGGGACATCCCGGCCGGCGCGGCCCCGATGGCGCGCGCGGCAAGCCCGGCCCGCAAGGCAAGCCGGGAGCGCAGGGCAAACCTGGTGCGCAAGGGAAACCTGGTGCGCAAGGCAAGCGCGGTGAACCGGGTCCGCAGGGAGCGCCCGGCCTGCAAGGTCCCGCCGGACCGCAGGGACCTGCCGGTCCGCGCGGCGAGCCG
Source organism: Bradyrhizobium sp. LeoB3 (assembly GCF_055456055.1). Taxonomy (NCBI): domain Bacteria; kingdom Pseudomonadati; phylum Pseudomonadota; class Alphaproteobacteria; order Hyphomicrobiales; family Nitrobacteraceae; genus Bradyrhizobium; species Bradyrhizobium sp. LeoB3. Next base: position 80,961 of record NZ_JBVBEF010000030.1, on the reverse strand, counting down.
GGCCCGCCCGGGCAATTGCCGTCGATCGAACAGGTGATGCCGTGGCTTCACATGATCTTCGACGCCTGGGAGGACTACCGCCGCCAGCGCGAGCAGGAGGCGGCCGAGCGCGAAGCGTTGGCTGCGGCCGTGGCCGAGCAGCCCGACGGCCTCGAGGATCCCGATGATGATGACGAGGATCGCAAGGACAAGAAAAAGAAGAAGCACAAGGACAAGAAATAGGCCGCGCGTCGATCGCGCAGGTCACGCCCGCCGCAGCTCACCCGAACCGCAGGCGCGAGCGCTCCTTGGCCTTCTCCGCCTCGATCTCGCGGTCGCGCGCCGGTGCCGTGGTGTGTAGCGAGACGAGAAGCCGGCGTGCGGCGTCTGAGACCTCGGCGACCGCGCGATCGAAGGCGGCTTCATTGGCCTGCGACGGCTTGTTGAAGCCGGACAGTTTGCGCACGAATTGCAGTGCGGAAGCGTGGATCTCGTCCTCGGTCGCCGGCGGCTCGAAATTGAACAGCGTCTTGATATTACGGCACATGCTTTGCTCCTGTCACCGGCGGCCCGGGCCCGTTGCCTGCCCTAAGGACGATTGGTCCATGGAAATTCCGACATCATCGCCTATTCTGTCATGAAAGCGCCGGTGGCTTCACCCTTCCAGTGTCAACCATGAAGCGAGTTCCCGATGAGCCATGTGATCTACAAGATCGTCGAGCATGACGGCGGCTGGGCCTACACCGTAGACGGTGTGTTTTCCGAACCGTTCGCGACCCATGCCGCAGCGCTGGCGGCTGCGCGGCGTGCCGCGGCCGAGCAGCGCGTGCCGGGCCGCACCGAGGCAATCGAGTATGAAACCCCTGACGGACAATGGCACTCCGAGACCGCTGCCGGCAGCGACCGCCCCGAGACGGATGTCGAGGATCGCGGCTGAGAATGAGCCTGCTTCCTCCGGCACGGGATGACGGCGGAATTTCCCGATGATACGCTTGTCACAAATACGACATCCGGAGGACCGACCGTGACCGACCTTGCCGCTGCCGACCTGGCCTCGATCTATCCAAAGCCGACCGCGCGCGTGATCGCGAAGGCGCGGCCGGAGATCGATGTGCATGCGAGGAAGTTCATCGGCATGTCGCCGTTCTGCGTGCTGGCGACCTCCGGCTCCGACGGCAGCGTCGATGCCTCGCCGCGCGGCGGCAATCCGGGCTTCGTCAGCGTCGCCTCGCCAAACCTGTTGTTGATGCCGGACCGCTCCGGCAACAACCGCATCGACAGCTTCCGGAACATCGTCGCGGGCTCAGGCTTCGTGCAGCTTATCTTCTTCGTGCCGGGGATCGACGAGACATTGCGCGTCGGCGGCAAGGGACGCCTCTCGGCGGATCCGGAGCTATTGGCCTCGATGGTAGAATTCGGCAAGCCGCCACGCGCGGTGCTGCGCATCGACGTGACGGAAGCCTATTTCCACTGCGGCAAGGCCTTGATGCGCTCGAAACTGTGGTCGGCGGACACGCGCGTCGAGCGCAAGGTATTTCCGAGCATCAGCCAAGTGATCCACGACCAGACCACGCTCGGCGAGCCGGAGAGCCAGGCGGTGGTGGAAGAGCGCTACAAGACGCAGCTCTGATACGATGGCGCGTGTCACCCTCCTCTTTCAGAGGAGGGTGGAAAGCCCCGGCAGTCCTCAGTGCTCGCTCTCGAGGTGGCCGACGTGCTTCTGGGTGTAGAGCTCAAGGCCGATGCGCTTGATCAGATCGAGCTGGGTCTCGAGGAAATCGATGTGATGCTCCTCGTCCTTCATCAGGTCCTCGAACAGATCCCGGCTCACATAGTCCTTCACGCCGTGGCAGTAGGTGGCGGCTTCCTGGTAGAGCGCGCGGGCGCCGATCTCGGCGGCGAGATCACACTCGATGATCTCCTGGACGTTCTGGCCGATCCGCAAGGGATCGAGCACCTGCATGTTGGGGAAGCCGTCGAGGAACAGGATGCGGTCGGTGAAGCGGTCGGCGTGGTGCATCTCCTCGATCGATTCCTTGCGCCAGACCTTGGCCATCTCCAGGAGGCCCCAGTTGTTCAGGATGCGATAGTGCAGCCAGTACTGGTTGATCGCGGTGAGTTCGCTGCGCAGGCCCTTGTTGAGATATTCGATGACCTTAGGGTCGCCCTGCATAGTCCACTCCAAATGTTTAAAGGCCCAAAGCGGGCCCGATTCCAACTTTAGAACGCTTCTAAATCAGATTATGAACAAGAGCAACCCTCCTCTGGGAGGGCATCTGCGAAGAGATCTGGGGAAATCCCGGCGGCTCAGCAGGCGGCCAACGCGAACTCTGTATTGGCGACGTCGTCGACGGCCTCATGGCTGTGCGGGCAGCCGGCACAGCAGGCCTTGGCACATGGGCCAAGCGCCTCGTCGATGATGGTCTTGATGGTCCGGGCGCAGCGCCCGCATTCGGCACTGCAGCCGAGGCAGCCATAAAGCTGCTTGGCATTCCGCGGCAACGACCCGCTGACGCTCACCGCATTGCGGACGTCATGGTCGCTGAGGACGTTGCAGGAACAAACGATCATCGAAAAGGCGGGTCCGGTCGGTGATGCTGACCTAAGAGATATTGAAGGCGAGCAAGCGACGCAAAAGGAAAAACGGGAATTTGAAGCAATTCCAAACTGATGACGGAGGTAAATTGGAATGAATCTAAGTGTGATCCGCGGGCACGCCGGTCATCACTTCTCGGGCCATCCGCTGCGGCGTTCATTGATCGTTACGGGGAAATGTGGAACTCTGGTCAGGACCAGTGCCCCAAAGTGGATGACTTGAAGAAAGGTGAGGCCATGAGGAAGACATTGCTCGGATTTGCCGCCATTGCATTGGCTGGCGCGCTCGTGGCGGCACCTCCTCCGGCGCATGCGCAGCGCGGCGTTGCCGCGGGCGTCGCGGCCGGACTTATCGGTGGAGCCCTGATCGGCGGGGCGATCGCTTCGCAGAACGGGTACTACGGTCCCGGTTACTCCTACGGTCCCGGGTATTCCTACGCTCCTGGCCCCGGCTATTACGTCGCCGACCCCTACGAGTACGGGCCGCCCTGCGCCTGGCAGCGCCAGCGCTTCTGGGACGGCTATGGCTGGCGGGTGCGCAACGTGCGCGTCTGCTATTAACGCGCATTCACCTTCATTAAATCTCGCACAGGATGCTGGAAAACCCCCGATTTTCCGGAACCTGAACGGCTTATGGCCAGAAAAAACCGTTTTTTTCAGGCCATTAGCCCGCTGACGTTTACTTTCGATTGACTGTTGTGCGCTCTTTTTGCGACACGGGATTTCGAAACCAGCGTGCGAGTCATCGTTAAACCCGGCGTCGGCTGAAGGCGCCATCCAGGAGAGCCCAAGACATGAAGAAGACATTAGCTGCCTTCGTCGCGGTCGCAACGATTGCCGGTTCGCTGGCTGTCGCGCCGGCCGCCAAGGCCGGAGACGGCCAGATCGCAGCCGGCGTGGCTGGCGGCCTGATTGGCGGCGCCCTGCTCGGTGGCGCGATTGCTGCGAGCCGTCCGGCTCCGGTCTATGTTGCACCGGCGCCGGTCTACGTTGAAGAAGCTCCGTGCCGCCTGGTTCGCGAGCGCTTCTGGGATGGCTACGGCTGGCGTTTCCGCCGCGTTCAGGTTTGCGACTAATCTGACCGGCTCATCGAGCCACTGAATCAAGACCCGGCCGACGTCCAGGCCGGGTTTTTGTTTGCCCCTATCGCCGACGGCTACCTCGCCGCCGTCATCGCGCGCAGCACCGCTTCACTCGGCCAGCAGTCGATCTTCAGGCCTGCCGATTTCTGGTAGGCGCCGAGCGCGGCACGGGTCTGCATCCCGGCCTTGCCGTCGAGCTTGTCCTTGTAGAGACCGATCCGCGTGAGATGGCGCTGCATCGCCTCGACATCGGCGGTGCGCAATTGCGTCGTCGCCGACCAGGGCGTGGCGAACGGCTGCGGGCTCGTCATGCGGTCAGCGAGATGGCCGACGAACAGCACGTAGAGATCGGAGAAATTGTATTCCTTGATGACGAAGTAGTTCTTCGTGGTCAGGAATGCGGGGCCATAGATGCCCTCGGGCTGCAATAGCGAGGCGGGCTGCGCCTGCTCGGTCGCATTGAGCTTCTGTCCGCGCACCGGCTCAAAGCCCGCGCGCAGCCAATCACCGATCGGCTTCGTCACTTCCGGCACGCCCATCGTGCAATCGACATTGGCCGGCGCCTTCACCTCGTAGGCCCAGCGCACGCCCTTCTGCCAGCCCTTGTTGACGAGTTGCTGGGCGGCGGACGCGAGCGCATCCGGCACCGAGTGCCAGATGTCGATGCGGCCGTCGCCGTCGAGATCGACGCCGTGCTTGTAATATTCGGACGGCAGGAACTGCGTGAACCCGGTGGCTCCAGCCCAGGATGAGCGCATTTCCTGGCGTGTCACCGCACCCTCGCCGAGGATCTTCAGCGCAAGAATGAACTCCGTGCGGTACTGGTCCTTGCGGCGGCCGACATAGGCCTGTGTCGCCACCACGCGCAGCGTGTCATAGGGCAGCTTGTAGCGGCCATAATCGGTCTCTCGCCCCCAGATCGCGAGCACCACGGTCGCCGGCACGCCGAAGCGATTTTCGATCTCGTTGAGGTCAGCACGATATTTCTGCATCAGCCGCTGCCCTTCGGCCGCAAGCCGCGCGATCGAAGCCTCCTTGACGTAGTCCGCCGGCACCTGGACGAATTCGGCCTGCGACGGCGCGCCGGTCGCGGGGCGGCCCGGCAAGATCAGATCCGGCAGCTTGTAGTCAGGCTCGAGCCCGCGCGTCTCACGATCGAACGTCGCGCGCGACACGCCGGCGGCCTGCGCCTCCGGCCAGAGTGAGGCGATGAATTGGCTGAAGGCGGCATCGGCGGCGTGGGCCGGCGAGGCCGTTGGTAACACCAAGAACAGAAAGCCGAAGGCGAGCGTGCGGAGGAATGGCAAGTCGAGCGGCTTGTTCACTCAGCGGTCCAATCGAAGTGCTGTCCCGTTTTCGAGGCGGACATCAGCCGCGCCCCGTCCATGAACCTAGCACGACCTCGCAAGCGCCGCACCCTTAATGATGTCCGGCCGACTGCTTGGCGCCTTCGATCGACGCATTCGACAGCTTGTCGACGAGGGCTATGCCGATCGCGGACAGGATGAAGACGGTGTGGATGATGGTCTGCCACATCACGCCGGTCTCGGTGTAGTTGGTCTTGCCCGACGTCAGCGCGCCGGCCTCGATGAAGGTGCGCAGCAGGTGGATCGAGGAGATGCCGATGATCGCCATCGCCAGCTTGATCTTGAGCACGCTGGCGTTGACGTGGCTCAGCCATTCCGGCTCGTCGGGATGTCCCTGCAGGTTGAGACGCGAGACGAAGGTCTCGTAGCCGCCGACGATCACCATCACCAGGAGGTTCGAGATCATGACGACGTCGATCAGCCCGAGCACCGCCAGCATGATCTGCTGCTCGCTGAAATCGAAGGCATGAGCGAACAGGTGCCACAGTTCCTTGACGAACAGCACCACATAGACGCCCTGGGCGATGATCAGCCCGACATAGAGCGGCAATTGCAGCCAGCGCGATCCGAAGATCAGCATGGGAACCGGGCGCAACGAAGCGATCTTCGGCGGCGCGGGGGCGTCGGAGGTGGCAGACATTATGAATTGCTCGCAGCAGTATCGGGGATTGCGGAGCGCTATATCTACGCAATCTCGTCGTGGTGGAAAGCGACAACTGGCCGCAGCAGATCGTCGCTAAAGTGCCGTCACCGCGTCAGCTTCTTGTACTTCACGCGATGCGGGATGATCGAATCCTGGCCAAGGCGCCGCATCTTGTCCTTTTCGTAATCCTGGAAATTGCCTTCGAACCATTCGACATGGCTGTCGCCTTCGAAGGCGAGGATGTGGGTGGCGATGCGGTCGAGGAACCAGCGGTCGTGGCTGATGATCACGGCGCAACCGGCGAAATCCTCCAGCGCCTCTTCGAGCGCGCGCAGCGTGTCGACGTCGAGGTCGTTGGTGGGCTCGTCGAGCAGCAGCACATTGGCGCCGGATTTCAGCATCTTGGCGAGATGCACGCGGTTGCGTTCGCCGCCCGAGAGCGCACCGACCTTCTTCTGCTGGTCGGCGCCCTTGAAGTTGAAGGCCGAGCAATAGCCGCGCGAATTCACCTCGCGCTTGCCGAGCAGGATCAGTTCGTTGTTGCCGGAAATCTCCTCCCATACGGTCTTGCTGCCGTCGAGCGCGTCGCGCGACTGGTCGACATAGCCGAGATGGACGGACTCCCCGACCGTGATCGTGCCCTGGTCCGGCTTCTCCTGCCCGGTGATCATGCGGAACAGCGTGGTCTTGCCAGCGCCGTTCGGACCGATCACGCCGACGATGCCGCCCGGCGGCAGCTTGAAGGTCAGATTGTCGATCAGCATGCGGTCGCCGAACGACTTCGTCAGGCCTTCGAAGTCGACGACGTTCTGCCCGAGCCGCTCGGCCACGGGGATGACGATCTGCGCAGTCTGCGTCTGCTTCTCGCTCGCCTTCTTGAGCAGTTCCTCGTAGCGCTGGTAGCGCGCCTTGGACTTGGCCTGGCGTGCCTTCGGCGAGGACGCGATCCACTCCTGCTCGCGCGCCAGTGTCTTCTGATGCGCCGCGTCCTCGCGGCCCTCCTGCTCGAGCCGCTTCTGCTTTTGCACCAGCCAAGAGGAATAGTTGCCCTCATAGGGAATGCCGCGGCCCCGATCGAGCTCGAGGATCCAGCCCGTGACGTTGTCGAGGAAGTAGCGGTCGTGGGTGACGATCAGGATCGCGCCGGGATATTGCCGCAGATGGCCTTCGAGCCAGGATACGGACTCGGCGTCGAGATGGTTGGTCGGTTCGTCCAGCAGCAGCAGTTCGGGCTGATCGAGCAAGAGCCGACACAGCGCTACGCGGCGGCGCTCGCCACCGGAGAGCTTTGTGACGTCGGCGTCGTCGGGCGGACAGCGCAACGCGTCCATCGCCTGATCGACCTTGCTGTCGAGATCCCAGAGGCCCTGTGCCTCGATCTCGTCCTGCAGCTTGGTCATCTCGTCGGCGGTCTCGTCCGAGTAGTTCACCGCCAGCTCGTTGTAGCGGTCGAGGATCGCCTTCTGCTTGGCGACACCCTGCATCACGTTCTCGCGGACGCTCAGCTTGGGATCGAGCTGCGGTTCCTGCTCGAGGTATCCGACGCGGGCGCCCTCGGCGACCCAGGCCTCGCCGGTATAGTCCTTGTCGATGCCGGCCATGATCTTGAGCAGGGTCGATTTACCGGCGCCGTTGACGCCGAGCACGCCGATCTTGGCGTCCGGATAGAAGCTCAGGTGGACGTTATCGAGCACCTTGCGGGTCGGGTAGCTCTTGGTCAGACCTTGCATGAAATAGACGAACTGGCGGGCCATTGAGTCCCCTGGAATCGGCAGGATTTATGGAAATTTTGCTGCCGCCGATGTAGCCGCCGGGCCCTCAAAGCGCAACCGCACACCGCGCGTTTTCCATCCGTTCACCCCGATGAATACGGGATCGAAACCATGTGTGCGCAAGATGACGACAATTGAAACCATCTTTTAACAAATCGGGCGAAATCTCGTTTTCAGCATCGAAAACGGCATTTTGCGCGAGAAAGCCGCGCATGACCAACATGAGGGCTGTGTCATGGCAACAAGCACGTCCCTGCCCGCCCCGGCGGCCAGCCGCACTGGCCTTACGAAGATTGTCGCCGAATTCCGCACCTTCTGGCGCCAGTTCTTCGCCAGGGCATTCAACCCCTACCGGCCGGAACTGCACTATATGCGCGGACCCGGGCCGGCCTGGCGCGCCAAGCACAGAAGCCGGTTGCGATCATGATCCGATGAGGCGATCGGATCATGATCTCATCTCTTTGTTTGAGCATGATCTTTTCGGAAAACCGGTTTCCACTTTTCCGGATCATGCTCTCAGCCTGTCGGATATTTGAAGCCGGCGTCCCCTGAACTCCGCTTGCGCGACCCAACGATTGCGCGCAACCATAACGATCTCCCCCGACGGTATTCTCGCCGTCCTTTCGCCATGAACGGGTTCATCGATGATGCGGCTGCGCTGTGCAATCCTCGACGACTATTTCGACCTGTCACTTTCGATCGCCGACTGGTCAGAGATCAAGGACCGCGTCGACGTCACCGTGTTCAGGGAGCCGTTTGCGAGCGAGGCGGCTGCCGCGAGCGCGCTTGCCGATTTCGAGATCATCTGCGCGATGCGCGAGCGCACCGCATTTGCGCGCACGCTGTTCGCGGCGCTGCCCAAGCTGAAACTCCTGCTGACATCAGGCATGCGCAATGCCGCGATCGATGTGGACGCCGCCAAGAATCACAAAGTGGTGCTGTGCGGCACGCAATACAGCCGCGACCCGACCGCGGCGCTGACGCTCGGCCTGATCCTGGAACTCACCCGCGGCATCGGCCGGGAAAACGCGCGGATGCATGCCGGCGAGCCCTGGCAGACCTTTGCCGGCGTCGAGATCGAGGGCCGCACGCTCGGCGTGGTGGGGCTCGGCAAGCTCGGCAGTCGGGTGGCGAAGCTCGCGCAGGCGTTCGGCATGAACGTCATCGCCTGGAGCCCCAACCTGACGGCCGAGAAATGCAAGGAGGCCGGCGTCGGCTATGCCAGCAAGGAGGAATTGTTTGCGACCGCCGACATCGTCACCATCCATGTGGTGCTGAGCGAGCGCTCGCGCGGCCTGGTGGGTGCCGCCGATCTCGCACGGATGAAGCCGACGGCCTATCTCGTCAACACCGCGCGCGGGCCGATCGTCGACGAGAACGCGCTGCTGGAGGTTCTCACGCAAAAGAAGATCGCGGGCGCCGGCATCGATGTGTTCTCGGTCGAGCCGCTGCCGGTCGACCATCCCTTCCGCAGGCTCGACAACCTTGTGCTCACCCCGCATCTCGGCTACGCGACCCAGGAGAGCCTCGGCATCCACTACGGCCAGATGGTCGAGTGTATCGATGCCTGGACCAAGGGCAGCGAACCTCCGCGCCGACTGGCTTGATCACCGTTCTTCGCAAAGGGCGGTCGCGACCCGTTCGTCCGTGATCAGGATGTCGGCGAGCCCGGCGCGGATTGCCGCGCTGATGATCGGGAGCTTCTGAAGACCGCCGGCGGCAAGGATGCGCTCGCGTACCGCCTTCAGATCGCTCATCGGCGGATGGATCACGCGCTGGGTCAGGGGATGCGTCACCGCGTTGCCGTCCTTGTCGAGATAGTGGCCGCAAATATCTCCGACCGCGCCGGCGTCGCGCAGCGATTGCCACGTCTCGCGCGATATCACGCCATATTCCAGCGCTTTCGATTGTTCGGACAGATCAATGGCGCTGAACAAGGCGATATCCAGCCCTGCTACCATTGCGAGAACCGAGCGCACCGGCTCACTGGAAACCAGCGCATCACGGAGCTGTGCCGTTGCCGCGAACATCGGCGCGGTCACGTAGTAGCATGTCGCACCCAACGCGCGCGCCATCATCGCTGCGTTGTCGTAAGGATTGATCGCCGTGCTTTCGGCAAGCCCGCCGCACAACAGGACGACACGGCAGCCGTCGCCGGAAAGGCGCCGCAGATTTTGTGCGGCCACGTTGATTGTGCCACCCCAGGTGATGCCGAGAGTCCCGGCGGGCGGCAGGTGCTCGGAGATATAGTGGCCGGCGGCGGCGCCGACGAGGTTACGGACGTCAGTGTCGCCAATCGGCGCGGGCACGACGATGGCGCCTCGCAGCTTGAAACGTGCAGCGAGGCGGGCCTCAAGTTCACTGCAAGGACCGAAGGGACTGGCAATTGAGATCTGGACGACGCCGCGCTCCCGCGCCTCTCCGAGGATCTGGTTGACCCGCTTCCGCGTGATTTTCAGATGCTGCGCGATGACGTCCTGGGTCTGCCCCTCCTTGTAGTAGTGCCAGCAGATGCGGGCGACCAATGCGTCCCCGTTCTCCACTTCCGGCCCGAACGTTTCGATTTCCGTCGCCTGTCTGGTCACGCTGTCCCTCATCGAATCTTCGTCACTAGCCAATAATCACATATGTACCAACATTGTCACATATGTGCAGCAGCGGATTGTTAGGCTCCGCCGCACCTCACGCGGAGCAGCGAAATGTACCGGAAAATCCTGATTTCAATTGCACTTAGCTCAATACTCACGTCGCCGGCCTTCTCTCAGTTCTCGGACAACAAGGTCGTCATCGGGGTCATGGGCGATCAAAGCGGCGTAGTCTCCGATGTCGGCGGGCCGGGCTCGATCAAGGCCGCGCGAATGGCCGTTGCCGATTTTGGCGGCTCGATCGACGGGGTCCCGGTCGAGATCATCACCGCTGATCATCAGAACAAGCCGGATGTCGCCTCAGCCATCGCACGCGAGTGGTTTGACCGGCAAGGCGTCGACGCCGTTGTCGACCTGCCCCATTCGGGCGCGGTGTTCGCGCTGATGACGATCGCGACCGAGAAGAAGCGGTCGCTCCTGGTATCGGGTGCCGCTAGCGTCGAGATCACCGGCGGACGCTGCTCGCCCTACGTGACCCATTGGACCGACGATACTTACGCACTGGCGCGCGGCACGGCTGCGGCGCTGACCGAGCAGGGGCAGAAGTCCTGGTTCTTCCTCACCGCCGACTACGCGTTCGGCCACGACCTGGAGAAAGACGCCAGCGCCGTGGTGCAGGAGCGCGGCGGCAAGGTGCTCGGCAGCGCGCGCCATCCGCTCAACACAGCCGATTTCGCCTCGCTGTTGCTACGTGCCCAGAGCACGAACGCGCAGGTCGTCGCGCTCGCGAGCGCCGGCGCCGACACCGTCAATGCGATCAAGCAGGCCGGCCAGTTCGACATCATGCGCACGCAGAAGATCGCAGCGCTCCACGCTTTCGTCACCGATGTCCACAGCCTCGGCCTCGAAGCGGCGCAGGGGCTGATCATCACCACGGGATTCTATTGGGATGACAGCGACGGCACCCGCGACTTCGCGCAGCGCTTCTTCAAGGAACACGGCCGAATGCCGACCCGCGAACAAGCCGGCGTCTATTCCGGCGTGCTGCATTTCCTGAAGGCCGCGAGAAGCGCCAAAAGCGACGATGCCGCGATCGTCAATGCCGAGATGCGCCAGCTTCCGGTCGATCGGTTCGGGCGGCAGGCTGTCGTGCAGCAGAACGGCCGCCTCGCCTATGATCTCGGCGTCTATCGCGTGAAATCGCCGGCGGCGAGCCGGCAGCCCTGGGACTATTACGAGCGGATCGCCACCGTTCCCGCCGCGACCGCGTTCCGCCCGGCCGCCGAATCGGGCTGCAGCATCACAGCCTCGGTTCGATGATGACCGGCTCTGTGCTTCCAAACCACCTGTCGGCCAGCATGCTGGCCGACAGGATCAAGCGGGGCGAGACAAGCGCGCTCGATTTGATGAATGCCTGCCTGGACCGGATCGCCGCGCGTGAGCCCGACGTCAGGGCGTGGGCTTTCCTCGATGCGGAGCGGGCGCGCGAAGAGGCGCGGCGTGCCGACGAGCACCGTGCATCAGGTGGGCCGCTCGGCGCACTGCACGGCCTGCCGATCGGGGTGAAAGACGTATTCGACACCGCCGACATGCCGTCCGAATATGGCAGCGAGACGCTTCGCGGCCGGCGGCCAAACGCCGATGCGGATGCGGTGGCGGCACTGCGCCGCGCCGGTGCAATCATTGTCGGCAAGACCGCGACATCCGAATTCGGGATGTACCATCCGAGCCCGACCCGCAATCCTCAGGACCTGTCGCGCTCGCCGGGCGTGTCGTCGGCGGGTTCTGCCGCCGCCGTCGTCGACCACATGGTGCCGCTGGCGCTCGGCACGCAACACACCGCTTCGACCACCCTCCCCGCCTCGTTTTGCGGCGCGTTCGCGTTCAAACCCTCGTTGGGTTTCACCTCAATGGCGGGATCGAACGTGCTGGTGCCGCGCATGGCGCATCTCGGCCTGTTGGCCCGCTCGATCGGAGACTTGTGCCTTTTCGCCGGCGCGTTCGATTCCGCGTTAGCGGCTGTCCAGCCTGCGGCCTCCGCGCCCCGTCTTGGCGTGGTCAAGGGGCCAGGCTGGAAGCTGATCGACGACAACGCGGGGAAGACATTCGAGACATTCATCCAGTCACTGCCGACCGCGACCGTCGAGGTCGAACTCCCACTTGAATTCGATCAGGCACTTGATGTCACCTTCGGGCTGCTCAACGCGCATCTTGCTTATCGTTTCGGCTCGGAGCCGACTGAGACCATCCGCCGCTATTGCGCGCCGCTGCAGCGGGGTATCGAAGCCGGCCACACCATCAGCGCGGCAAGCTACCTTACGTTCGATGCGCAGGCCGACCGTCTCGTTGAACTGGCCTCGCGTATGTTCATCCAACATGATGCGTTGATCACCCTGTCGGCGCCGGGCGAGGCGACCCGGCTGGAAGATGGGCCGGGCTCCGGTGTCATGTCGATGCCATGGAGCCTCTGCGGTCTGCCGACCGTTTCGCTGCCACTGCTCAGAGGCCATCAGGGACTTCCAATCGGCGTCCAGCTCATCGGCGCTCGCGGGCGCGATCGTGACTTGTTGCGCATCGCCGGTTGGCTCGAGAATGCAACCCGCGAAAGCGCTGATGAGGCGGAAGTCTGAGCGTCGCATCACCAGCTCAAGCGGCAGCGCTGTGGCCACTGGAGTGCCCGACGATTTCGGCACAGCCGGTGCGCCAGGACGGATGCGCCGGGTGCCAGCCGAGTTCGCGCCTGGCTTTGACGTTCAAGCCCGCCCGCACCTCGGTCATCATCGCCACCACATGTTCGCCGGCGAGCAATCGGCCGAGCCAGATGGGCACATGGAATGGCGGCTTAGCGCCGACGATCGCCGCAAGCGCCGGCAGCCATTCGCTGACTTCCGCGGGCTCATCGTCAACGATGTTGTAGATATTGCCGGCCTCGCCGCGCTCGATGGCGGCAACGGTGGCGGATGCCGCGTCGGCGACATGAATGAAAGACCACCAGCCGCCACCATCGCCGATCATCGGCACGCGGCGGCGCCGCAATTGATCGATCATCGCCCGCGACAGTATGCCGGTGTCGGGACCGTAGAACGATCCGTATCGGAGCACGATTCCTTCCGGCTGATCCGAGCCGGTGACGGCGCGCTCCAGATGCTGGATCGCTTCCAGCGTGCGTCGAAGTTCCTGCGGCGGATCGGGATCGAGCGGATCGGCCTCGGTTTTGACAGGTGCACCGGTTCGGCCATAGGTCCAGCCACAGAAGCTTTGCGCGACGAAACGCCTGACACCGGCTTCGCGCGCGGCCGCCAGCAGGCAATCGGTGCCGAGCGTGCGCAGCCGGTTGGTGACAGCGAAGGCGCGATCGAAATGGCGGAGATCGGTAACATCGGCGAGGTCGGTCATCTCGTGGACGATCACCTCGGGCTGCTTCGCAATGACCGCCGCGCGGACAGCCTCTGCATCGAGGCCATCGACGATGACGGGCTCGACGCCCATCTGCCCGATCGCCTCGGCTTTCGCTGCTGTTCGCGTCGTGCCGATCACCGAATGGCCGGCCCGGATCAGGGCGGGAACGAGTTGTCGGCCAATAGCGCCGGTGGCGCCTGCAACAAGGATGCGCATGGCATTGTCCCACGTCGGTTGCAGCCCTCTGGCACGTAATCCAGCCGAACACGAATTCAAGCGCGGGAATTTGACAGAAGCGCAAAACACAAAAGGCGCGCTGTTCGCGCGCCTTTTGATGTTGGACTGTAATCGCCCTAGCGGATCGTGACCGGGGCCGGCAGCGGCGGCACCGTGGTCGGCTGGGTGCCCGGCAGCGGCGCGGCGGCCTGCGCCTGGGTCGGCGCTGGGGCGGCCGCAACGGGCCCGCCCGGCGGCGGCGCAGCAGAGGCGGTGGCGGTTCCAGGCGGCGGACCACCCGGCAGCACCACGACGCGGGTGCCGACCTTCACGCGCTCGAAGAGGTCGGAGACGTCCTCATTCAGCATGCCGATGCAGCCGGAAGAGACGAACTTGCCGATCGTCGAGGGCTGGTTGGTGCCGTGGATGCGGTACACGGTCGAGCCGAGATACATCGCGCGCGCGCCGAGCGGATTGCCGGGGCCGCCGGCCATGAAGCGCGGCAGGTAGGGCTGACGCTCGATCATCTCGGTCGGCGGATACCAGTCCGGCCACTCCGCCTTGCGGCTGATCTTCTGCACGCCGGTCCAGGTGAAGCCATCGCGGCCGACGCGAACGCCGTAGCGCATCGCGCGGCCGCCGCCCAGGATGTAATAGAGGTAGGTGTTCGACGTATCGACCACGATGGTGCCTGGCGGCTCCTTGGTCGCGAACGAGACTTCCTGGCGGCGTAGGTTCGGCGGCAATTGCACGGGAGCGGCCTCGGGCTGCTCCTCCGGCGGCAGCGCCGCGACCGTCATCGGCCTGCCGTCGCTGCCGACCTGAGGCTGCTGTGACACGGCGCCGGTGACGGCGGGCGCACCACCCGCCGCGCCCACCGACTCCGGCGGACGCATGGCGCGATCATCGGGATAGTTGTAACTCTGCGCCGGCCCTTGGGGACGATCGGCATAGATCACCGCCGGCGGCCCCGCCGGACGGCCATAGCGCGGATCATCCGGCGACATGACCGGGCCGGTCGGCACGGTCCGATCCGAATAGACCGGCGGGGGCGCGCCCATCGGGCGGCCATACCGGGGATCGTTGGGCGAAAGCACTGGTCCGGGCGGCGACAGCGACGCCGAACTCTGGCCGTTCAGCGCCTCGTCGTCCTCCTCAAAGACATCGAAATCCGACGGCCGGCGGTCGTCGCGCACGTAGCCGGGGGGCGGCGGCGGATACGAGCCCTGAGGAGCGGAATAGACTGGACCTGGCCCTGCGGGGTAGCCCTGCTGCGCCTGCGCAACCGAAGTTCCTGCCGCGCCGAGCGCTGCGGCAGCACAAATCGTCAGAATGCGGTTGATCATCATCGCTCTTGTATAGTCCCCAAGCCACACCGGACCGTTAACGGCACTTGAAGGAAGATAGCGGCGCATTCAAGACAATTCCGCGAAATCCGGGCCGAATCGGTCATTTTGTGATTGGGCAGTGATCGCTGCGGCAAAGATGCCTCACCGTCAGGGAAAAGTTATTCTGGGGGACTACGGGCGTCATTGCTTTGACATTGGTTGCGATATCCTCGAATCGGTCTGATTCGCTGCCCGCGAGCGGCTTCCCTGTGATCACCGCGTTTCCTCTGGCTCAACAGAACACTTCGGCAAAGACGGAACCGCGCCATGCTTCCCGGCCTTCGTTTCCTGTTCGCGGCAATCGTGCTGTCGACGTCGGTCCTGATCTTCGGACTTGGCGCTGCCGCGCTGCTCCGGGCTGCCCATGAGGAAGTCGCGAGCATCCCGGCGCGACGCAGCCCGCCGGAGCCCGTCTTCGCGCAAGCCCAAACACAAGTTCAAGCGAAGCCGCCGACGCTCGCCATGCTGCGCGTCGAGGCGCCCGTAGCAGAGACAACAGAGAAGGCGCCGGACAGCGCCGAGACCTCCCCTGCTCCGACCGCAGCAACCGCCGATGCTCCCGCGCCGGCCGAGCCCGAGCAGATGGCCGCCGTGAAGCCCGAGGAGACTGCCTCAACCGAGACGCCGCCGGCCGAACCGCCTCTAGCAGATGCTCCGGAACCCCAGGCGCCGACGGCGGCAGCCCAGACGGAAACTCGTGCGCCCGCCGAAGAGGCCAAGCCTGCGGCGGTCGCAGAGGTCGCGCCCGCGAACGACGCCGCGCCGGCCGCACCCGAGGCGCCGACCTCAGCGGAAGCGAGTCCGGCGGCGACCAAGATCGCCACCCTGGGCGGCCCCGCGGTCACTGTCGAGCAAACGACATCAGCAAAGAGCGCGGATGCGAAGCCGGATCAAACCGCGGCCAAGAAGCGTGCACGGGCGGAGCGTGCCAGGGAGCGCCGGCGCGTCGCGGCGCAGCAGCAACGCCTGGCGCCGCAGGTTATTCCGCAGCAGCAGACTTTCGATCCGTTCGGCCAGCCGGTGTTCGTGCGCCCCACGCGCTGATCGTCTGCAATCACGCAGGTCCCGTCGCGATCGGCGGCCCGTCCTGCAATCCCCATTCGGCCCAGGAACCGTCATAGAGCGCACTGCCGCGCACGCCGAGGCGATAGAGCGCGAGCGTCAGCACCAGCGCCGACACGCCGGAGCCGCAACTGGTGACGATCGGCTTTGCCGTATCGACGCCGGCGGATGCAAATGCCTTGCGCAATTCATCGAGCGGCTTCATCGCGCCGGTCTTGGGCTCGAACAGGTCGGCATAGGGAACGTTGCGGCTGCCGGGGATGTGCCCGGAACGGCGGCCAGGCCAGGGCTCGACCACGGTGCCCTCGAACCGCGGGCGCGGCCTCGCGTCGATCACCTGCTCCTTCCTGGTCTCGATATTACCGAGCAATTGCTCCTTGCTGCGCACGAAGCTCGGATCGAACCTGGCCTGGAATTTTCCAGGCTTCGGCGTGACGGGCCCGGTTTCCGTCGGCCGCCCCTCGGCCTTCCACTTCTGCAAGCCGCCGTCGAGCACCTTCACGTTCGGATGACCGAACGACAGGAACATCCACCACGCTCGCGGCGCGGCAACCCAGCCGCCGGCATCATAGGCGACCACCGTATCGCCTGAGGAGATGCCGAGCGCGGAGACGTCCTCCGCGAACTGCTCGGCGGCCGGATACATATGCGGGCGCGGATCGCTCTTGTCGGCGATCGCATTGACATCGAAGAACACTGCACCGGGAATGTGGGCGGCGATGAAATCGTCGGCCGGCAACGGCAGCACACCCGGCATCTTGTAGGAGGCGTCGATCACCTTGACCTTGGGATCGCCGAGGTGGGCGGCAAGCCAGTCGGTGGAGACGAGCGGGTCTTCGGTGGTGGTCATCTAGCGATATCCTTCAGCTTGCGTCACGGCCGGGCTTGTCCCGGCCATCCACGTCTTCGCCTGCGTCGCCCGAGGGCGTGGATGCCCGGGACAAGCCCGGGCATGACGGTGGTGGCGGTGGCGACCACCTAGTCTTTCTTCTTCGGCTCCCACTTCTCGATCGGGCCGCCCGCATCGCGCCAGGCGGCGAAACCGCCGCCCATATGGGCGACCGGCTTCAGCCCCATGTCCTGCGCGGTCTTCGCAGCCAGGGCCGAGCGCATGCCGCCGGCGCAATGGAAGATGAACTTCTTGTCCTCTTGGAAGATCGGCTTGGCGTAGGGGCTCGCCGGATCGATCCAGAACTCGAGCATGCCGCGGGTGCACGAGAAGGCGCCGGGGATCTTGCCGTCGCGCTCGATCTCGCGGGGATCGCGGATGTCGACGATCACGACATCGTCGTCCGGGAGGATCTTGATCGCATCGGCGGCGCTGACGGTCTCGATCTCGGCATTGGCTTCGTCCATCATCTGCTTGATGCCGCGGTGAATGGTCTGGGGCATGGGCTCTCCCTTGGTTGTTGTTTGTCATTCCGGGGCGATGCGTAAGCATCGAACCCGGAATCTATTCCTCCGCCGGCGCAAGTGGCTAAATGGATTCCGGGCTCGTCCTTCGGACGCCCCGGAATGACGAGAGCTATCGTACCAGTTCCTTCATCGCATTCTCCAGACCTTCGATCGTGATCGGGTACATGCGCTCGGAGAAGATGCGGCGGATGATGGTGGTCGATTCCGAATAGTCCCAGTGCTTCTGCGCCACCGGGTTGAGCCACACCGCGTGCGGATAGGTGCGGATGATGCGATCGAGCCAGATCGAACCGGCCTCCTCGTTCACGTGCTCGACCGAGCCGCCGGGGACCATGATCTCGTAAGGCGACATGGAGGCGTCGCCGACGAACACCACCTTGTAGTCGTGCGGGTACTTGTGCAGCACGTCCCAGGTCGGGGTGCGATCGGTGAAGCGCCGCTTGTTCTGCTTCCAGACGCCCTCATAGAGGCAGTTGTGGAAGTAGAAATATTCCATGTGCTTGAATTCGCTCTTGGCGGCCGAGAACAATTCCTCGACCTGCTCGATATGCGAATCCATCGAGCCGCCGATATCGAAGAACACCAGCACCTTCACCGCATTGCGCCGCTCGGGGCGCATGTGCACGTCGAGATAGCCGTGGTTGGCGGTTTCCTTGATCGTGGTGTCGAGATCGAGCTCGTCGGGGGCGCCGGTGCGGGCGAACTTGCGCAAGCGTCGCAGCGCGACCTTGATGTTGCGGATGCCGAGCTCGACATTGCCGTCGAGATCCTTGAACTCGCGCTTGTCCCACACCTTCACGGCGCGGTTGTTGCGGTTCTTCTCCTGGCCGATGCGGATGCCTTCGGGATTGTAGCCGTGAGCGCCGAACGGCGACGTGCCGGCGGTGCCGATCCACTTGTTGCCGCCCTGGTGCCGGCCCTTCTGTTCCTCAAGCCGCTTGCGCAACGTCTCCATGAGCTTGTCCCAGCCCATGGCTTCGATCTGCTTCTTCTCTTCCTCGGTGAGGTATTTTTCCGCGAGCTTCTTCAGCCACTCCTCGGGGATCTCAGCCTTGTCCATGGCATCGAGCAGGCTCTCGAGGCCCTTGAAAACGGTTCCGAAGACGCGGTCGAACTTGTCGAGGTTGCGCTCGTCCTTCACCAGCGCCGAGCGCGACAAATAATAGAAATTCTCGACGCTCTGCTCGGCGAGGTCGGCGTCGAGCGCCTCCATCAGCGTCAGATATTCACGCAAGGTCACAGGGACCTGGGCATCGCGCAGCGATGTGAAGAATTGCAGGAACATGTTCCATAGATTGCCCGCCGGGGTCGCGCCGTCAAGGGCACACGGGGTCTTTAGGACAGCATTACGGGTTCGCCACGAAGGTGTGAGCGTCATTCTGCAAGGCGGAAACGGCCCGCCTAAATTCGAGGCGGTAGCGATGACCTCAGTTGCGTTCAGACGCTGGAATCCACGCTAGACCTGCTTGGTTTTTCCATTAGTATCAAATTGAAACTCATTCTGACGGGGTAGTATGAAATTCACCGGTACCAAGGATTATGTCGCCACCGATGACCTCAAAGTCGCTGTCAACGCCGCCATCGTGCTGGAGCGCCCGCTTCTGGTGAAGGGCGAGCCCGGCACCGGCAAGACGGTGCTGGCCGAGGAAGTCGCCAAGGCGCTCGATGCACCGCTTCTGACCTGGCACATCAAGTCCACCACCAAGGCGCAGCAGGGCCTCTACGAATATGATGCGGTGTCGCGATTGCGCGACAGCCAACTCGGCGATGCGCGCGTCTCGGATATCAAGAACTACATCAAGCGCGGCAAATTGTGGGAAGCCTTCACCAACGAGAAGCGCCCGGTGCTCTTGATCGACGAGATCGATAAGGCCGATATCGAATTCCCCAACGATCTCTTGCTCGAGCTCGATCGCATGGAGTTTTTCGTCTACGAGACCGGCGAGAGCATCAAGGCCAAGCTCCGCCCGATCGTGATGATCACCTCCAACAACGAGAAGGAGTTGCCGGACGCCTTCTTGCGCCGCTGCTTCTTCCACTACATCAAGTTCCCCGATGCGGACACGATGGAAAAGATCGTCGACGTGCATTTCCCCGGCATTAAGAGGCGCCTGGTGGAAGAAGCCTTGCGCATCTTCTTCGAGGTGCGGGAAGTGCCGGGCCTGAAGAAGAAGCCTTCGACCTCCGAATTGCTCGACTGGCTGAAGCTGCTGCTGAACGAGGACATCACGCCGGAAATGCTGCGGGAGCGCGATCCGCGCAAGCTGATCCCGCCGCTACATGGCGCACTGCTCAAGAACGAACAGGACGTGCACCTGTTCGAGCGGCTGGCCTTCCTGAGCCGCCGCGAAGTCTGACGTGACGATTTCCGAAGCGCCGGGAGCACCCCGGCGCTTCGTGCCTATACCAACAAAACAACAAACGAGCAGGGAAGATGAACGTCCAAACGCAGATTCGCGCTGCCGAGCCCGTCACATCTGAGCATTTCGACGTCCTGATCGTGGGCGCCGGAATTTCCGGAGTCGGAGCCGCCTACCACCTGACCACGCAATGCCCCGGGACCAGCTTCGTCGTGCTGGAGACGCAGAAGACTTTTGGCGGCACCTGGAGCACGCATCGTTATCCGGGCATCCGCTCCGACAGCGACCTGCACACCTTCGGCTATCGCTTCAAGCCCTGGACCAGCGCGCCGATCGCAACCGCCGCAGAGATCCTGAAATATATGGGCGAGGTGATCGAGGAGAACGACCTCGCCCGCCACATCCGCTATCGCCACACCATCACGTCGGCGAAATGGTCGAGCGAGACCAATCTGTGGACCATCGACGCCACGCGGACCGACACCGGCGAGCACTTCCGCTTCACCACCAATTTCTTCTGGATGTGCCAGGGTTACTACCGCCATGCCGAGGGCTATACGCCGGAGTGGAAGGACATGGCCAAGTTCAAGGGCCCGATCGTGCATCCTCAGAAATGGCCCGAGGATCTCGACTACAAGGGCAAGCGCGTCGTCGTGATCGGCTCCGGCGCCACCGCCGCGACGCTGATCCCAGCGATGGCCAAGGACGCCGGCCATGTGACCATGCTGCAGCGCTCGCCGACCTATTTCCGGACCGGCCGCAACGCGATCGAGATCGCGGAGCAACTGCGGCAGTTGCAGGTCGACGAGAAGTGGATTCACGAGATCACCCGCCGCAAGATCCTGTTCGACCAGGATGCCTTCACCCGCAAGACCTTCGAGAAGCCTGAAGAGGCCAAGAAGGATTTGCTGTCGGCGGTGGAAGCCTATCTCGGCAAGGACTACGACATCGCCACCCACTTCACCCCGCGCTACCGCCCGTGGCGGCAGCGCATCGCCTTCATCCCTGATGGCGACCTGTTCCAGGGCATCAAGGCGGGCAAGGCGTCCGTCGTCACCGACGAGATCGAACGCTTCACCGAGAAGGGTATCTTGCTGAAGTCCGGCGGGGAGTTAGAGGCTGACATCATCGTCACTGCGACAGGCTTCAATCTGTGCGCCACCGGCGATATCGAGTTCGAACTCGACGGCAAGCCGCTCGATTTCGCCGATACCGTGACCTATCGCGGCATGATGTTCACGGGCGTACCCAACCTCGTCTGGGTGTTCGGCTATTTCCGCGCGAGCTGGACCCTGCGCGTCGACCTCGTCGCCGACTTCGTCTGCCGCCTGCTCACGCACATGAAGGAAACCGGTGCGAAGAAGGTCACGCCGGCGCTGCGGCCGGAGGACCACAACATGCCGATCCTGCCGTGGATCGACGAAGAAAACTTCAACCCCGGCTACATGCTGCGCGGTATGCACCTGTTGCCCAAGCGCGGCGAAAAGCCGGAATGGCAGCACAATCAGGACTACTGGGCCGAGAAGGACGAGTTTCCGACGATCGATCTGACGGACAAGGCGTTCGTGTACGAGTGAAGGACTTTCCCCTCATGGTGAGGAGGCGCGCAAGCGCCGTCTCGAACCATGAGGCCCCGCCTGTTGCCTCATCCTTCGAGACGCGCTGCGCGCTCCTCAGGATGAGGAGAAACAGCGTCAGGCGTATTCCGCCAGGGCCACGGCGGCCGCCGCCTGCTTGCCGCGGATCATGTCGGAGGCCTTGTCGGCGATCATCATCGTCGAGGCGTTGAGATTGGCCGAGATCATGCGCGGCATGATGGAGGCGTCGACCACGCGCAGGCCCTGCAAGCCGTGGACGCGGAGCTGGTCATCGACCACGGCCCATCTGGCATCCGCCGGACCCATCCGGCAAGTGCAGCCGGGATGGAAGGTCGTCGTGCCGCGCTCGGTCGCAGCCGCGAGGAATTCGTCGTCGGTCTGCACGTTCGGTCCGGGGAAATCCTCGTAGTCGTAGTAAGGCGCAAGCGGCGCCGACTTCAACAGGCGGCGCGCCAGCTTCATGCCGGCGACCACGACGCGGCGATCAAGCTCTTCGACGAGATAGTTGGTCTGGATGATCGGCGGCGCGAACGGATCAGACGAGCGGATGCGGACAAAGCCGCGGCTCTCCGGCCGCTGCTGCCAGGAGGCGACCGTCATGCCGGGCTGATCCTCGAGCTGGCCCTGTACGCCTTCCTTGTAGCTCGCCGGCGTGAAGGTGAGCTGGAGGTCCGAACTCTCCGTGGTCTCGCCCGAATGCCAGAAGCAATAGACCATGGTCGGCGACAGCGACAGCAGGCCGCGCCGCGTCGTTGCCCATTTCAACGCCTCGACCCACAGGCTGAGGCCCCGCCGAAGCTCGTTGATGGTCCGGATGTTCTTCACGCGCGCGACGGAACGCGGCGCGTAATGGTCCTGCAATCCCTCGCCGACACCGGGCAATGCGTGGCGCACCTCGATGCCGTGCGACTGTAACAGCTCCGGCGAGCCGACGCCGGACAATTGCAGGACCTGCGGCGAGTTGTAGGCGCCGCCGGAGAGGATCACTTCCTTGCTGGCTCGCACCTCGACCGGCTCGCCGCCCCGCCCTCCCCGCAAGTAACGCACGCCGACCGCGCGCTTGCCCTCGAAGATGATGCTGGTGACATGCGCATGCGTGCGCACGTCGACGTTCGGCCGCTTCCGCGCCGGATGCAGGAACGCTTTCGCCGCGCTCATGCGCAGGCCGTTCTGGATGGTGCGCTGACAGTAGGACACGCCTTCCTGGATCGCGCCGTTGTAGTCAGGATTGCGCGGAATGCCGAGGCTGACCGCCCCCTCCATGAAGGCCTCGCAGAGCGGGTCCTGCCAGTCCATGGTGGTGACCGTGAGGCTGCCGTCGCGGCCGCGATAGGTCTCGTCGCACTCGCCGACACGACGTTCCATCCGCTTGAAATAGGGCAACACGTCCGGATAGCCCCAGCCGCGGTTGCCGAGCTGCGCCCAGGTGTCGAAGTCCTGGCGCTGGCCGCGGTTGTAGATATGGCCGTTGATGGAGGACGAGCCGCCGAGCGTCTTGCCGCGCGGCGCATAGATGCTGCGGCCGCCGGTCCAAGGGCCCGGCTCCTGCTGGTAGGCCCAGTTGACGCTCTTCATGTGGAACGTCTTGATGAAGCCGGCCGGCAGATGGATATAGGGGTGCCAATCCTTCGGGCCTGCTTCGAGCACGCACACCGTAGTGCCGGCATCCTCGCTCAAGCGGTTGGTAAGAACGCTACCGGCGGAGCCCGCGCCGATGATCACATAATCGAACGTTTCCATCGTCTCGTTTCTGGCGCGGCAGAGCGGCTACCGCGGCTTTTCGTCGAGTTGATAGGTGAGGTGCGCCTTCACCGTCGGCCATTCACTGGCGATAATGCTGTAGACCACGGTGTCGCGCAACGTGCCGTTTGGTGCAATCTGGTGGCTGCGCAGGACGCCGTCCAGCTTGGCGCCGAGCCGCTCGATGCCGCGGCGGCTCTGGTGATTGAAAAAATGCGTGCGGAACTCTACCGCAATGCAATCGAGCGTCTCAAAAGCATGCGTCAGTAACAGCAATTTGCACTGCGTATTGACCGCGCTGCGCTGCACACGCTTCGCGTACCAGGTCGAACCGATCTCGACGCGCCGGTTGAGCGCATCGACATTCATGTAGGTGGTCATGCCCGAGATGGTGGCGGAGGCATCGAACACCGTGAACGGCAGCATCGATCCGGCCGCCTGCAGGCCAAGCCTGCGGTCGATCTCTTTGCGCATGTCTTCAGGCCGAGGGATGAAAGTGTACCAGAGCTTCCAGAGCTCGCCGTCCTTCACGGCCTCAACGAGACCATCGGCGTGATCCGGCGACAGTGGCTCCAGCCGCGCATGCGCGCCGCGAAGGGTGATAGGTTCAAGCCAGGGCATTTCTTCTTCTCCTCATCCCGAGGAGGCCGCATAGCGGCCGTCTCGAGGGATGGGCCACGGGTGACGGCGGGGCCTCATGGTTCGAGACGGCGTTTCACGCCTCCTCACCATGAGGGTTTAGCATCCCATCAGCCATCACTTGTTCAAAAAATTCAGCGGCAGGCCAGGCCGCGCCCAATCCATCGCGATCAGCTCGCCCTTGCCTGACAGCGTGATGTAGGCGGTCTTCAGCTCGGGTCCGCCGAAGGCAATGTTGGTGGTGACGCGGTCGCCGGTCGGCACCTGCTCGACCAGGGTACCATCAGGCGCGATCACGGAGATGCAGCCCGAGACCAGCGTCGCCACGCAGACATTGCCGCTGGCTTCCACCGCGAGCGAATCGAACATCTGGTAGCCGCCGAGCCCGGCAATCGGCTTGCCGCGTTCGCCGCGATAGATCACGTCGCGCGGCTTGACGGTGCCGGGTGCGGAGAGATCGTAGGCCCACAGCCGCGCCGTGGGTGTCTCGGCGATGTAGACCGTGTTCTCGTCCGGCGACAGGCCGATGCCGTTGGCCGGCAGCAGACCATGCACGCCTTCGACGATCTCCTTCATGCCGGGCTTGATGTAGTAGAACGCGCCGACATCCATCTCGCGGGCGCGGCGCTTGCCGAGATCGGAGAACCAGAGTCCGCCATGCTTGTCGAAGACAAGGTCGTTCGGTCCCCTTAAGGCATGCTCGCCGCATTTATCGACGACGGTCTCGACCTTGCCCGACTGCAGATCGACGCGCTGGATCGAGCCACCGATATAGTCTTCCGGCTGCGGCCCCGGCATGATCATGTTGCGCGTCGGGATCCAACTAAAGCCGCCATTGTTGCAGATGTACATCTTGCCGTCAGGGCCGAGCGCCGCGCCATTGGGGCCGCCGGGAATCTGCGCCACCACTTCCTTGCGCCCATCCGGATAGACCCGCGTCAACCGCTTCCCGCGGATTTCGACCAGCACCACCGATCCGTCCGGCATCACCACCGGCCCTTCCGGAAATTCAAGATCGGTGGCAAGAACGCGGATATTGGCCATGAAATCCTCCCGGCTGCTTGTGGCTGCAGGGGGATTTTTGGACCGCCCCACGCAACGTATTGTTGGCGTGAAGTTATGGCAAAGACGCTCCTGCTTGCCAAGCAAGCGCGAAGCAGGGCAGCCTTGCGAGCTGCCGTAGGATGGGTAGAGCGAAAGCGAAACCCATCATCTTGCCCCATCGCATCTGGCGCATTGATGGGTTTCGCTTCGCCCTACCCATCCTACAAGTCCATCACTCCTTCACAGGTACCCAGATCTCGAGGCCGCCATTGCCGGTCATAGGATCGAAGTTCTCGTCATAGCGCTCGAAGTTCGGCGCATCGGCCGCCTTCATACCGGACTGCGGCAGCCAGTGATTCCAGATCGTGTTCACGGTTCGCCGGATCGTGGAGATGTGCTCGCCATGGGTGAAGACCGCATATCTCTGCTCGGGGATGCGCACCCGGCTGAACTCGCGCGGCAAGTCGGAGAAGTCGGCGACCTCGACGCCGGCGATATAATCGAAATTGCCGGCGTCATCGCCGTTGCAGCAGACGCCATAGGCGACGTTGCCAATGCGGCCGGGAATATTGCCGACCGTCTGGTGAAATCGCTGCCACTGGTTCGGAATGCCGGCGCCGTCGCAATTGGCGTGATTGTAGCGTTCGCCGACGCCGGCGACGAGGAACGCCTTTCCGGTTGCAATGCGTGGCGGGCTGAGATGATCGAGCGCGGTTGAATCCATCATGATCGGCTCCTGTAGCTTCAGCTTGCTGAGGCACGTCGTGGCGCGAACCGTTTCCGGCGTGACGCCGAAATGGTCGCGAAACGCGCGAGTGAACGCTTCGTGGGAGCCATAGTCCGCATCCAGCGCCAGGCTAAGAATGTCCGGCGCGCCGCCTGCAAGCGCGCGAGCCGCCTCGCTGAGTCGGCGGGCGCGCACGTAACGCATCACCGGAAACCCCGTCGCCGCCGCAAACGCGCGCACCAAGTGGAAGCGCGAGACACCGGCGATGCCGGCAATCTCGTCGAGCGTCAGCGGCTGACCAAGATGGCTCTCGATGTACCAGAGCGCCTTCTGGGCTGGATTCATGGCTGTCGGGCCTTCCCTCGATACGCATCGATCATGTGCGATCGCGCCCTGCGCCGTTTGACAGTCCTTGCTGTCCCGCAGCGATCAGAGCGTCATTCCGTTCCACGGAAATTGCAACCCACCCCGTCGCTGGCAAGGCCAAGCCAATCGTGCATACTCGTTGACGCATCGATCCGACGGCTCACCCAAGCTGCCCATAATCAAGACTGCAGAGCCGCGGCGAACGGTCAGGGAGGACAAAGATGCATTACCGGCTCTTGAACTATGCCCAATCCACGCTGCTTGCGACACTTATTGCTATCGCGCTCGCGGGAACCGCCAGCGCGCAAAAGAAATACGACCCCGGTGCCACCGACACCGAAATCAAGATCGGCAACATCATGCCCTACTCGGGCCCAGCGTCCGCCTACGCCACCATCGGCAAGACCGAAGCGGCCTATTTCAACAAGCTCAATGCCGAAGGCGGCATCAACGGCCGCAAGATCAACTTCATCAGCTATGACGACGCCTACAGCCCACCGAAGACGGTCGAGCAGGCCCGCAAGCTCGTCGAGAACGACGAGGTGCTGCTGATCTTCAACCCGCTGGGCACGCCGGGCAACACCGCGATCCAGAAATACATGAACACGAAGAAAGTGCCGCAGCTCTTCGTCTCCACCGGCGCCGCCAAGTGGAACGACCCGAAGAATTTTCCGTGGACCATGGGCTGGCAGCCCAGCTACCAGGTCGAAGCGCGGATCTACGGCAAGTACATCCTGCAGAACTATCCGGGCAAGACGATCGGCGTGCTCTACCAGAACGACGATTTCGGAAAGGATTACGTGATCGGGCTGCGCGAGGGCCTCGGCGATCAGGCGGGCAAGCTGATCATCGCGGAGGCCTCCTATGAGACCAGTTCGCCCACGGTGGATTCCCAGGTGGTGCAGCTCAAGGGCGCCAATCCCGACATCTTCGTCAACATCGCGACGCCGAAATTCGCAGCCCAAGCGATCAAGAAGATCGCCGAGCTGGACTGGCACCCGGTGCAGTTCCTGACCAACGTCTCGGTTTCGATCGGCGGCGTCATGAAGCCGGCCGGCTATGAGGCCAGCCAGGGCGTGCTGTCCACCAACTATCTGAAGGATCCCAAGGACGCCGAATGGAAGAACGATCCCGCGATGAATGAGTGGCGGGCGTTCATGGGCAAATGGTATCCTGAAGGCGATCTCGACGATGCCGCGACCGTGTTTGGCTATGGCGTCGCCAAGGGGCTCGAGCAGGTGCTGCGCCAATGCGGCGACGACCTCACCCGCGAGAATGTCATGAAGCAGGCGGCCAATCTCGATTTCCAGATCGGCATCTACCTGCCGGGCACCCGCATCAAGACCGGACCGAACGACTTCGCGCCAATCGAGCAGCTCCAGATGACGCGCTTCAAGGGCGAGAGCTGGGAGCGGTTCGGCCCCGTCATGAGCGGCGAGAAGGGCTCTTAACGCTCAACCTAAGACACCATCGAACCCGTCATGCCCGGGCTTGTCCCGGGCATCCACGTTGGGCACTTAATGGCGAAGGGCGTGGATGGCCGGGACGAGCCCGGCCATGACGGAGCACTCGGCATCCACCTTTGGAGGCACCTTATGAAAATCACTGATATCCGCGCACACCACATCCGCATCCCCTATGACGCCGGCCCCGCGAGCTTCCGGCAGGGCGCGTCGGCGATCGCAGCGCTTGACATGGTGCTGGTCGAAGTCTCGACCGATAGCGGCCTCACGGGCTGGGGCGACGCCTTCGCCTATGTCTGTCCACGGACGACCCGCACCGCAATCGAGGAGATGATCGCGCCGCAGGCGCGTGGCCTCGACGTGCCTGATGCATCCGGCATTCCCGCCGTGATGGAGCAGATCCAGCGCAACCTGCATCTGTTCGGCCGCTACGGCATCACGATGTTCGCGATCTCGGGGTTAGACATCGCGCTGTGGGACCTTGCCGGCAAGATCAAGGGCGTGCCGCTGCATCGGCTGATCGGCGAGGCCACACGCGCGAGGATCCCGGCCTATGCGAGCCTGATGCGTATCGGCATGCCGGAACATATCGCCGGCGAATGCGAGGCCGCGCTCCGTCGCGGCTACGGCGCGATCAAGCTGCACGAGACCACGACGCCCGCGGTGTTCGCCGCACGCAACGCGATCGGCAGCAACGTCCCGCTGATGGTCGACATGAATTGCCCGCTGGACGGCCCGAGCGCGATTGCTTTCGCGCGAGACTGCCAGGCGGCAAGTCCGATGTTCCTCGAGGAGCCGGTCTGGCCGCCGGAGGATTTTGCCACGCTCGCGGACGTGCGCGCCAAGGGCGGCCTCGACATCGCGGCCGGGGAGAATGCCTGCACCGTGCACCAGTTCCGCCAGATGATGACGGCGGGCGCCGTCAGCCATGCGCAACCCTCGGTAACCAAGGTCGGCGGCATCACCGAGTTCCTGAGAGTTGCGACGCTCGCCGACGAACTCGGCATCAAGATCGTTCCACACTCGCCCTATTTCGGACCGGGCTTCCTGGCGACGCTGCACCTGATGTCGATACGCCACGACGGCTTCATCGAAGCCTTTTACATGAAACGGCCGGCCTGCCTCTGGCGCGGCCGCGCCGATGTCGATGCAAGCGGCAGCGTCGAGGTGCCGCAAGGGCCCGGCCTCGGCTATGAGCCCGACAGAGACGTGATGGAGCAGTACCGCGTGTCGTAGGGGGCTTCTCACCCCAGGCGTCATTGCGAGGAGCGCTAGCGACGAAGCAATCCATGTCTCCGCGAGCGGTGAGATGGATTGCTTCGCTGGCGCTCGCAATGACGGACACACATCACTTCCCGCCTTCTTTCGCCGCCGGCGCAGCGTCCTTTGCCGGCGGCAGGTCGGCTTTCTTCTTCAAATCCTCGTCGATCTTCTTCTGCGCAGCCACCAGATCATCCACGCGCTTCTGCAGGGTCGCGGATGTGCTCTTGAGGTTTTCAATCTGGCGATTGGCCGCATCGAGCTTCTGCTGGTGATCGGTCACAAGCTTCGTGATCGTCTTCTGCAGGAAGTCGACATTGCTCTGCAGGCAGCTCGTGCGCCGCTCCCAGGTCTTCTCGACGGTACAGATCTCGATGCCTGGAACGTCCTGAGCATTAACTTTGTTAAATGCCAAAGCGCTGGATACGAGCATCATGAGCGAGGCGATCATCATCTTAACGTTCACTAAGTCCTCCACGCGCTCACGGCAATGTGCGCAAAGCACGACGACATCGTCAGAGATACCACACTGTAACCGCATTCCGGCGCTGTCCTCCACTTATTGCGGGGTGCGGGGGGCTTTTGGGAACTCAAACGTTTCCACGCATCGGAAGTGGAGAATAATCAGATGGCAACGCGCGAAAAGCGACTGGCGCAATTCGATGGCAACGGCGAACCTCCGCCGAACGAGATCGTCGAAGTGCTTTGCGAAGATCAGAGCGGCACATATCAGTTGCCGTTCGCCTGTCGCTTTACCGACGGTCATTGGCTCAATGACGAATCCGGCGGAACGGTCGAGGCGACCGTGATTGCTTGGCGTTTTCCTCGCGTCAAGCAAACAGGTGTGGCTTAGGAGATCACAGAAGAGTCGCTATCGGCTTCTGCTTCGCGAGCGACGCGAAGCTCACGCTGAAGCAAAACCTGCGAGTGGGATGAAGCATCATCCCTCTCGCATTTGCTTGTATCAAAATGCGACGGGAAAATTCGCCGCGTTAAGGTTCGGAACACCCGTGGAACGAAGCGCGTCCGAATCAGTGATGGAGTGCCGTACGCTGTTGTTCACGGCTAGATGTCGGTGCCAGTCCGAGCAGGCGCACCACATGCAGGAGAACAACCAGCGGCCGCAGCCAACGGCCAACCACAAGAGTTAATTCCTCCGGAGACGACATGATCGGTGACTCCCAATCAGTTACTTCCAAGGCGTCACCGGCGGCACCTTGTCGGTGGCCGGCGGCATGTCGACGGTCTTGAAGTCCGCCGGGCTCACGATCTCCAGATATTCCATATCCGGTGAGTAATCGAAGAGGTAGTGCACGATACCGGGCCGCTGGTGCACGACGTCTCCGGCCTGCACCAGCGTCGGCTTGTCCTCGTACATGAAGCGCGCCCAGCCCTTCATCATGATCACGATCTGGAAATCGCAATCATGGCGATGCCAGCCGGTGCCATCCTCGGGCGGGCAATCGGGATTCGCCTTGACCAGATGGCAGATCACCTGGCCGCCGGTGGCATCGGCTATGCCGAGATCGCGGTAGAGGAAGAAGTCGCGCAGGCCGCCGCCCGTGAATTCGGTATCGCCTGGCTTGACATGAGAGAACTTGCTGACAACGGCATGCTGGTTCATTTGAAGCCTCCAACGTTCTCGATCGCGAGACCCGCGGCTACGCAAGGCGTCCAAATTTTCGGCAGCGTCGCATCGTCGCGTTCACAGCTTGATTCGTGCCATGCGAAATCCGCGCCAGTCGCGCTGCGGCGCAGCGATTCCTGCAGATCGCTGTCGCCAAGCGGACGAAGCGCTTGGAACCAAGCCTGAATTTGAGTCGAGCGATTTTTCGCGGCGCAACCACCGCTCGCGTGCCGCTACTCGCGCGCGGCTGCCGTGGCACGAGCTTTAGGCAGTACTTGCACCGTGCTTGAGCCCGCTGAACGCGCAGCCGGCAGGCAGCACTGCCTAATATTCGACCTCCAGCTCCTCGACGTCGGCGGGCTCAGCCTTGGCTGCCTCGACCCACTCCCGCATCTCCGGCATCGACATGATGGTCTCGGCATAGGCTGCGAGCATCGGCTCGAGCTTGACGTCATAGGTGATGAAGCGGGTGACGACCGGCGCATACATCGCGTCCGCCATGGTGCGGCGCTCACCGAACAGGAACGGTCCGCCGGACTCCGCAAGGCAGTCGCGCCAGATGCTGCAGATCCGGTCGATATCGGCCTGCGCGCGCGACCAGATCTTGAAGCCCGGGAAATGGCCTTTCAGATTGACCGGCAGCGATGCCCGCAGCGTCGTGAAGCCGGAGTGGATTTCACCGCAGATCGAGCGGCAATGTGCCCGCTTTATGCGGTCTTCCGGCAACAGGCCGGCATTCGGCATGATCTCGTTGAGGTACTCGGCGATCGCCAGCGTGTCCCAGACGGTAGCGCCCTCGTGGCGCAGGCAGGGCACCAGGATCGACGACGACAGCAGCAGGAGTTCCGCGCGGGCCGAGGCGTCGTCCGGAGCTGTGATCACCTCCTCGAATTCCAGCCTCGCGAATTTCGCCAGCAGCCAGCCACGCAGAGACCATGATGAATAGTTCTTGCTGCTGATGGTCAGTGTCGTTGCCATAGAGCCTTCCTTCACGCCTCAACCTCGACCGCAGGGACCCAAAGCCTCCGGCCTATCCTTGCGGATATCGCCCCTGCTCATCGCCTGGGCGCCGAATATCCCAAGCAGCAAGCCACGTGCCAATTTCGAGGGCGGTTCGACTCCGCTTTGGCTTCGATATTGCATAGCAACGCGGGGCAAGGGGCGGTCGCGTACGATGTCAATGTCAATGATGTACCAAGCCTACCAGAATCACATGGACCTGACGGCACCATGGCGCACGGGGGCAGCGGCGGCACTTAGATATCTTAATCTGGTGCCGCAGGGCGCGTCGGACCGGTTGTTTGGCCGGCTCGCGGCCGCACTCGAACTGATCTCGCGCTCCACCCTGACCTACACCCGACCCGACTATGGCATCGGCAGCGTGAGGGTGGGCAATCGCGAATTGGAGGTGCGGGAGGAAGTTGCCTACGCCACGCCGTTCGGATCGCTCCTGCACTTCAAGAAGGTCGATGGACCCGAGCACCCGCGCCTGCTCTTGGTAGCGCCAATGTCCGGTCACTTCGCGACGCTATTGCGCAGCACGGTCATGACGCTGCTGCAGGATCATGACGTCTACATCACCGACTGGCACAATCCGCGCGACATTCCGCTCGACCAAGGTCGTTTCGGGCTCGAGGATTACACGGACCATCTCATCACCTTCCTCGATAAGCTCGGCCCGCGCGCGCACATGGTCGCCATCTGCCAGCCTTCAGTGTCGGCGCTGGCGGCGGCGGCGATCATGTCGGAGGACAATCACCCCGCGCGCCCTGCATCGCTGACCTTGATGGCCGGGCCGATCGACACGCGCATCCAGCCGACCAAGGTCAACGAATTTGCCAAGAGCAAGCCGATAAAGTGGTTCGAGGACAACCTCATCAACTATGTCCCGATCCAGTGCCGGGGCGCGTTCCGAAAGGTCTATCCGGGCTTTGTGCAGCTCACCGCCTTCGTCTCCATGAACCTCGAGCGCCACATCAAGCAGCACATGGACCTCGCCAATCATCTCGCCAAGGGCGAGAAGGAGAAGGCAAACGTCATCAAGACTTTCTACGATGAATATTTCGCGGTGATGGATCTGCCGGCGGAATTCTACATCGAGACCGTGCGCGACGTGTTCCAGGAGCATCTGCTACCCCAGGGCAGGCTGATGCACCGGGGCCGGCCGGTGAATCCCGCTGCGATCAGGCGCATGGGCCTGATGACGGTCGAAGGCGAGCGCGACGACATCTGCTCGATCGGCCAGACGCTCGCCGCGCAGGACCTCTGCACCGGCGTGCGCGGCTATCGCAAAGTGCATCACATGCAGGCCGGCGTCGGCCATTACGGCGTGTTCAGCGGCAAGCGCTGGAACAACGAGATCTATCCGCTGCTGCGCGATTTCGTGCACGTGAATTCGTGACGAGCAACGAACTCGCTTCGCCCCCTCCCCAACGACATGGCTGAACACACTTCAACGTGAGCGATTGCTGGTAGCCGCGTATTGCTTGCCGAAGTAACGTCGCCGCAACGATCAACGAATCCCTGGGGAGAAACATCCATGCGGCACCGCGCCACCTTCCGCGCATTCGCCCTCGCCTGCTTCGCCGTACTCTTCCTCACCGCCTCTACATCCGCCGCCGAAATCCACGTGATGATCTCGGGCGGGCTGACTGCCGCCTACAAGGTCCTGGTGCCCGAATTCGAGCGCAAGACCGGCCACAAGGTGTCGACCGCCTATGGACCGTCGATGGGAACCACCGTCAACGCAATTCCGGTGCGGCTCGAGCGCGGCGAGCCCGCCGATGTGCTCATCATGGTCGGCTACGCCCTCAATGACCTCGCCGCGCAAGGCAAGGTGATCGCCGACAGCCGCGTCGATCTCGTCAAATCGCCGATCGGGATCGCGGTGAAATCAGGCGCGCCAAAGCCGGACATCAGCTCGGCGGATGCCGTGAAGCGCGCGCTGCTCGCGGCAAAGTCGATCGCCTATTCCGACAGCGCCAGTGGCGTCTACGTGTCGACCGACATGTTCCAGAAGCTCGGCATTGCCGAAGCGATGAAGGACAAAGCAAGAAAGATTCCGGCCACGCCCGTCGGCGAGATCGTGGCCAAGGGTGAAGCCGAGATCGGCCTCCAGCAGATCAGCG
Organism: Bradyrhizobium sp. LeoB3; assembly: GCF_055456055.1. Classification (NCBI taxonomy): domain Bacteria; kingdom Pseudomonadati; phylum Pseudomonadota; class Alphaproteobacteria; order Hyphomicrobiales; family Nitrobacteraceae; genus Bradyrhizobium; species Bradyrhizobium sp. LeoB3. The sequence continues at coordinate 47,505 of NZ_JBVBEF010000030.1, read as the reverse complement.
AGCTGAAGCCCGTTGCCGGCATCGATATCGTCGGGCCGCTGCCGGATGAGCTGCAGAAGATCACGGTGTTTTCCGCCGGGATCGCCAGCGCCTCCAAGGAGCCCGACGCAGGACGCGCGTTGATCCACTTCCTCGCATCGCCCGACGCCCGCGCTGAGCTGATCAAGAGCGGACTGGACCCGATCCCCTCCGGCACCACGCACTAGAGCATGATCCGGAAAAGTGTGAAGCGGTTTTCCCTCGCGATAAACGCGAAGCGTTTGATCGGTCCAGCCTGAACCAATGCGAGGAGTTTCAAGCTGACCTCGCACCGCTGGCTCAAACCTCACGGCGAAGTCAGAACCGCCAGCTGAAATTACCCTTGATGGTGTTGGTGTGGCTTTGGTCAGAGAACTGGCCGCTCCAGGAGACGCCGAGGAAGGCGTTGCTGGCGACCGCAAGGTCGAGACCTGCTTCGGCGACGAGAGCATCACGGGCAATCGGCGAACCGGCCAAGGCGAAGGTCGATCCGGATTGAAAGGCCAGCACCGCCAACGGCGGCGTGACGTCACCAAGCGCATGGCGCCAGCCCAGCGTCCCGCGTGCTGTCAGGGTCTGCGTTAACGCCGTTGCACCGCGCAGACCCAAGGTCGTGTACGTGGTATCGAGCTTCGCCGATCCAGTCGTTGCCGCCAGGCCAAGTTCATTGATGCCACCATCAACCCGCACATAAGCAATGTTCAGGAACGGCTCCAGCGCACCGGCGCTGAACGCATAGGTGTAGCCAACCTCGCCGAACACCTGAGTCGTCTTCAGCGCATAGTCGCCGCGTTGGATCTCCACGAGATTGACCGCGGCAACCTGTCGCGAGGTCAGGATGTAGTTCCACGAGAAGCTGGCGCCGCCGCGCAGGCCCCATGCGCCGAGCTGCCCGCCGCCATAAACCGCCACATGGTAGCTATCGCTCGATCCGGATGCTACGACGTCAGGGGATTTGAAGATGGACTGGCTGTAGCCCCCCGCAAGGCCGACGCGCCAAATGCCGTTGAACGTAACGTCAACGCCGGAGAGCACGCCGCCGAGCGAGTGATCGGTCTGCGCGGCGTTGCCATCACCCTTGAGCGTACCCTCGCTACCCAGCGCCTGCGCCCATACCGAATAGACCTGCGCCGCCTGAGGACTGGGCGCCTATTTGGCCTGCGTCCGGATCGGCGCGTCCTTCAGCCCGTTATTGTCATAGGCTTTGCGGAGCGTGCCGTTGGCAGTCGCTTCCGTCATGAACTTGGTCGCAAAAGTCGCCGACAGCGGATGATTCAGCGGGACCGCGACCGCAGTCACCGTCTGCTTGAAGGTTTCGTCCAGCACCCGGGTGCCCGGAATATTCTTCGCCATAGCATTGAGCTGGTCACGCGACAGCGCGAACGCGTCGACCTCGCCACTTTTCAGGAGGTTGAAGATCTCGTCATAGGTCTGATAGCCCGTCACCTTGGCGTTCTTCAGGTGCGCGATCGCACCCCGCATGGTGGTGGTGTTGTTGACGGCGGCGACCTTGACGCCCGGCTGGTCGAGGCTGGCGAAATTCGTCACCGCCGAGCCCGGCCTGACGATGTAGGTGGCGTCCGCGACCTCATAAATCGGGCCGAACGTCATCTTGGTTTCGCGCTCTGGATCCTTGGGCAGGAAGGTGACGTCCCAGGTGCCCTTCGATGCCGCGTCGGTGATCTGTCCAGAATTCTGGTGCACGACATATTCAACGGGTACGCCGAGCTGCGTGGCCATTGCCTTGCCGAGATCGACCGGCACGCCGGCATAGCCGGTTTCGGTCTTGGTGCACCAGAACGCACCGCCCGCCGGACTAATCGCAATCGCGACGCGGAGCTTGCCGCTCGGCGCGATCTCGTCCTTCAGCGCGTCGGCACTGGCGGGTGCGGCCATCACGGCGACCGCGACAACAAGGCTTGTGATAAGGGGCAATTGACTGGCCATCGGCTTCCTCCACGCCGAGTCTGGTGCCCGGCTATTGCAGCAACAAACCGCATGATGGGGAAACAGGCAACCGCCAGTTTTCGCAAGCGGGCCGACACTACAAATTCATCTGACGCGGATCGTGATCTTCTCCGACACGACCGGCGGCTTGAAGGGATAGTGCTTGGCGTCACCGAGCACGAGCTGCAAGGTGTGCTTGCCGGGCGGCAGCTCGATACGCGCCTCGGTCTGGCCTGCACCGAAATGCAGGTGGGACTTGTCCGATGGGATCGGCTCGTTCGGATTGAGCGGCTCGTCGACGTCGATCAGCAGATGGTGATGACCTGCGTTCGCATAGTCATCGCCGGCATGGGTCACGCCCATGTTGCGCAGGCCGAAGCGGGCCCAGAAGGCGCCCTTGATGGTCGTGCCATTCTGCGGCCAGACGAAATACAGGACCGCATCCTTCGGTGCAGGCTTGTCCTGCGCGTGCGCAACGTTCGTAAGCGACGACAGGACCGCAGAAATCAGAAGCGTACGCGCAACTCTCATTGCCCCCTCCCCCAATCCAAATACTTTAAGGCGACAGCGCGACCCGGAAGCCATGGGTCGGATATCGAACGTTGGTGTCGTAGTTATCCCGATTGGCCGGTCGCACATAACGCGTGTCATTCTTCCAGGAGCCGGAGCGGAGCACATGGGATGTGCAGTCTCCGCCAAGCCAGGGAGAACCATCGGCCGGGGCACCCTGATAATTCTTGTGCCAGCAATCCTCGACCCACTGGTCGACCCCGCCGCCCATGTCATGCAGCCCGAACGGATTGGACTTGAAGTTGCCGACCTTGGTCGGCTGCTCGGCGGCGGCGCTGTCGCCGCAATCCTTGCAACTGGCCATGCCCGGCTGCATCTGCTCGCCCCACCAATATCTGGTCTGCGTTCCGCCGCGGGCGGCAAACTCCCATTCGGCTTCGCTCGGAAGCCGATAGGCCTTCTTCGTGACGTCTGCGAGCCAGGTGACGTATTGCTTGGCATCGCTCCAGCTCACATTCGTGACCGGCGCCTCGTCCTTTCCGGTCGCCGTGAAGCCGCACACCTTGGCGGCGGCGCACGCGTTCCATTCGCGGACCGTGACCGGATATTTGGCGATGGCGAATGGCTTGACCGTCACCCTTCGGATCGGCCGCTCCGACGCGTCGTCATTGCTGCCCATCGAGAAGCTGCCGCCCTGAAGCGCGACCATCTCGGGCTCCCGCACGGACGGCGTGGGCGGCGTCGGGGGCGCGACCGCCGTCACGGCCGGGCTCGCGGAGGGCTGCGGCGGCTGCGGTTGCGCCGTGGGACTGGCAGCGGGAGCTGCCGCCTGTTTCGTGGCGGGCGCCGGCTCGGCCGCCTTCGGCGATGCCGCGGGCGACGGTGATGCCGCTGGCGCCGGGGTTCGCACCGCCAGCTTTTCGCTCCGCGGTATCAGCAAGGACCAGAGGATGCCGCCGGCGATGATCGCGAGCGTGATGCTGAGCAGGAAGATCAGGACGTTCTCGCGCCGCCGGCGCGTCCGCTGGAAGGCCGCGGCATCCGGCAGCACACGATAGACCCGCACCGGGTCGGTGATGTTCTTGACCTTGCGGTCGCCGAGCGACTCGTAGCCGCACACCAGCTTGTGCTTGATCTGCTCGTAGATGCCGCCGGAAATGAAGACCTGCCCCGGCTCGGCGATCCCTTCAAGACGCGAGGCAACGTTGACGCCGTCGCCATAGATGTCGTCGGGCTCGATGATGACGTCGCCGAGATTGACGCCGATCCGGTACTCGATCCAGTAGTCCCTCGGTACCGCCGCGTTGCGGCCGACCAGGTTCTGCTGGATCACGATGCTGCACCTGACGGCTTCGACCGGACTGTCGAACATCGCAATGAAGCCGTCGCCGGTCGTCTTCACCAGCTTGCCGTGATGCTCGACGATGGTCGGCTCGATCAGGTCGCGCTCGATCCGCTTGACGCGGTTGTGCGTACCCTCCTCATCGAGCTGCATCAGACGGCTGTAGCCGGCGATGTCGCCTGCGACGATCGCGGCAAGGCGCCGCGGCGTCGGATCACCCGGCGGCCGCTCGTGCCTGCCCGACTTGAAGTCGCGAATCTCACCCATGGATCGGTTGGGCTCCAAAAACCGCAAATACAGCGTTGAGGCGCAATTAGCCTCAGCCCCCGAAACCTAAAGGTCTACCCATAAAGAGCCTATCACACTCCTTACCCCGAACAAGTTTGCCAGATATTGTGCAGCGCATGAAGTGATGCAGTTCACATAACGATCAACCTTGCGTGTCCGCGACAAAATATCCCCAGCCTCAGTTCGCCTGCGGCGCCGGCGTCCTGATCTCATTGGGCAGGATAATGGCCGCTGCGATCGCCAATAGACAGAGCGCGGCGAACGCGCGCAGCATGGTGACGAACCCGCCCTGCTCGTAAAGCCAGGCGACCAACCCGACCGAGGCGCCGGCCGCGGTGAAACCGACGAAATAGCGCACCGCATAGGCGCGCGACCGCCATTCCTCGCTGGTGTATTTGCCGACCATGGCATCGTTGACCGTGACCTGGCCGAACGCGCCCATCACGATGCCGATCGACACCAGGATCAGCGGCAGGTCCGACAGCGTCGCTGCCAGATAGAGGAACGGCGCCAGCATGAAGGACAGCGGCAGCGCCACCGTCTTAAGCGAATGGTGGTCGAGCAATTTGCCGATCGTGTACTGCGTCATCGCGCCGAACACATAGACGCAGGCTGCGATCACGCCGAGCAGCGCCGGGCTCCTGGTCAGGTCGGCGAGCCGTTCGGCGAACAGTTTCGGCAGCGCCACCGTCACCGCGTTGAAGGTGGTGGAGATCGCGATCACCACGATCAGGAGCGACAGGATCACGCGCCACATGTCCTTCTTCGCGACGCGCGCCTGGGCTGCGGCCTGCTTGCTCCCCTTGCGATCCTCATGCACCACGGTCAGCGCGAAGGCGATGCCGAGCAGCACGGTGACGATGCCGGGAATGATGAAGGCAAAGCGCCAGCCGAGATACTGGCCGATCACGCCGGTGACCAGCGCCGAGGAGGCGACGCCGAGATTACCCCAGACCCCGTTCAGCCCCATCTCGCGGCCGAGCTTGTCGGCATAGGACACGATCATGGCAGTGCCGACCGGATGGTAGATCGAGGCGAACACGCCGATCGCCAGCAGCGCCGCACCAAGCTGCAGCGGGGTCTGCACGAAGCCGACCGAAATCATGGACAGCCCGATGCCGATGAAGAAGATCACAATCATATGGCGGCGGCTCCAGCGGTCGCCGAGCCAGCCTGTCAGCAGCGAGCCGGCGCCGAAGGCGATGAAGCCCGGGGTGGCGTAAGGCAGCAATTCCGAATAGGCCATGCCGAGCGCCGGACCCATCACTATGACAGCGGCGGCGAAGATCAGCATCGAATAATGGTCAATGAAATGGGCGGTGTTGACGTAGGTGATCACCCGGCCGGGGCTGTTCATGCGTTGATCCTGTTTCGATCCCTTTGGAAGTCCTCTTGAGATGTCCCCTTAGATGTCCCTTTGGGGAATCCTCTTGCTTCCGGAACTAGGTTATAGGGAGTTGTCCTGACGGGATGTCGCCAATGACTGTCGCCGAAACGCCAATTGCCGCGATCTTGCGGGGCCAACGCGCCACCGGTGACGGCGTGCATCTGGTCGCGCGTCACTACCGGCGCGGCGTGCGGCTCGACACCCACATCCACCGCGAGTCGCAACTGGTCTACGCCGCCGAGGGCACGATGCAGGTGACGACGCCGAAGGGGCGCTGGCTGGTGCCGCCGGACCGCGCGGTGTGGGTGCCGGCCTTGATGGAGCATTCGATCGACGTGCTCGCCGACATCCAGATGCGGACGCTGTATTTCGAATTGCCGTGGCTGAAGCGCAACGCGCGCGGCAACAGCCTCGGTGCCGAATTCGTGGTGCGGATATCGCCGCTCTTGCATCAGACCATCCTGGCGCTGTTCGACAGACGGGACGATCACGAGCGGACTGCGCTTCTGCTGCAACTGGTCATGCTGGAACTGGACCAGGCCGAGGATTCCGCGACCTTCATTCCGCTGCCGCAGGAACCGCGCTGCCGGCGCGCCGCCAGCATCGTCCTCGCCAATCCAACCGCCCAATATGAAATCGAGACGCTGGCACGCGAGGTCGGCACGTCGGCGCGAACCTTGTCGCGCCTGTTCTCGTCGGAGACGCAGCTCAGTTTCAAGAGCTGGTGCCAGCGCGCCCGCATTGCCGCTGCAATTGAACGACTGTCGACAGAATCTAATGTGTCGATCAAGCAGATCGCCTCAGACCTCGGCTATGCCAGCCTTCCGGCGTTCTCCCATGCGTTCCGCCAGGTGACCGGCAAGACGCCGACGGAATTTGCGGGCAAGGAATGAACGCGAGACTTCATTGGCAAGTCATGACAAAATGGTGTTCTTGAGTATAGTCGGCAGGAACCAAAATCCTATGTAAGCTTCGGTGTAATCGGATTCGATCCCTCCCATGGCCAATGCCTTTTTCTCCGACCTGCTGGCAACGATTTCCGAGCGCGGCCGTACGCTGCTCCGGCGAGGCAATTCGTTGGAAACGAAGCAGGACGCCTCCGAGCTTCTTGAATTGTGCGAGGCGCTGCTCTCGGGCCGTGGCGAAGCCTCCGGCACTGCCATGGCGCGCGAGGTGCTCGACCGCTATCACCATCTCGACGCCGCGGGGCGGCTGGCGTTCTTCCAGACGCTCTCCCGGGATTTCGGCCCTGACCGCGCCAAGCTGATGCAGGCGATCGAGGCCTGGCGCAAGGGTTCCGACGACGGCGAAGCCAGCGATTTGCATTTCGCGTCCGAGCCGCGCCGGCAGGAACTGATCCGCCGGCTCAACCGCGCGCCGGGCGGCACCAGCGAACTGGTGTCGATGCGCGCGGATCTGCTCAACCTGATGAAAGGCAACAAGGACCTGGAGTCGCTCGATCGCGACGTCACCCATCTGCTCTCTTCTTGGTTCAACAGGGGATTTCTCGTGCTGCGCAGGATAGACTGGTCGACGCCGGCCAATATTCTGGAGAAGATCATTCGCTACGAGGCGGTGCATGAGATCCGCGACTGGAACGACTTGCGCCGCCGCATCGATCCCATCGATCGCCGTTGCTACGCGTTCTTCCATCCGGCGCTGAACGACGAGCCGCTGATCTTCGTCGAGGTGGCTCTGACCGAGACGATCCCCGGCGCGATCGCGCCTCTGCTCGCCGAGCAGCGCGAGCCGGTGCCGATCGAGCGCGCCCGCACCGCCGTGTTCTATTCGATCTCCAACACCCAGCGCGGGCTCGGCGGCATCTCCTTCGGCAGTTTCCTGATCAAGCAGGTGGTCGAGGAATTGCGCCGCGAATTGCCGAAGCTCGACACCTTCGTGACGCTGTCGCCGGTGCCGGGCTTCATGCAATGGCTGAGGCAGGCGAGCGACGCGCCGCTCTCCGACGAGGATCGGCTGCTGCTCGAAGGGCTCGGCAAGCCCGACTGGTTCGACATTGCCGAACTGGCCGCGCAGCTCCGCACCGTGCTGGAGCCGCTCGCCGCCTATTATTTCCTGAAAGCGCGAACGCCGAAGGGACGGCTGATCGATTCGGTGGCGCGCTTCCACCTCGGCAACGGCGCGCGGCTGGAGCGCATCAATTGGCTCGGCGATCTCTCGCCGAAAGGCTTGCGCGAATCCGCCGGCATCATGGTCAATTATCTCTATCGCCTCGACGATATCGAGAAGAACCACGAAGCCTACGCCAACAACGGCGAGGTGATCGCCTCCAGCGCCGTGAAGAAGCTGCTCAAGGGCGAAGGCCGCCGGCTGCTCGAGATGCGGCTGTCGTGACGGGCGAAGCATTAGCGCCGTAGGATGGGTAGAGCGCAGCGAAACCCATCGCGATCGAGCAAGCCGCGCGAATGACGGGTTTCGCTTCGCTCGACCCATCCTACGATTCTCTCACACCTCGCACCGTTGTCGTCCCCGCCTAGGGCGCAATTGCGCCCGGGAGCGGGGACCCATAACCACAGGGAGGTGTTGTGGCGCGAGCAAGCGGTGGTAGCGGAGCACGTCACATCTCCTGTGGTTATGGATCCCGGGTCCCGGCTACGCCCAAGGGCTTCGCCGCGGCGCGCAAGCCCGGGACGACGTGGGGAGAGTCGTGATTCAAATTTCAAACAGCGATGAGGATGCGCGCTCGCATTCTCGCGGCGCTTTGCGTCCGAGCTTTGCATCTCGTTCCACCCTCTCATCGAACAGAGGGCGCAGGGAAAGCCGGGTGCTGGTTGCACCCGTGGGCCCCGTGCAACAAAAAGCACGGGGGTAGGACCACAGGTTCAACCGAAGCATTCCGGCTTTCCCTGCGCGATGGTGTTACGGCTTCCTTCGCGCTCTCCCCGGTGACCGGGCTTTCTTGCCACCGTCGTCCGCGGCAGCTCTTGCTGCTCGCGTACTTAGCGCCAGCGTCGGGGCGCCAGGACCACACGACTTCGCCGTCCACGGATAGCTGCGCTCGTCGTTCACAGCACCCGCGTCCACCGCATCTCACCGCAACGTTCGTGACGATCGCGAGCCGCCCCTCATTCGGGTGAGACGCGCGGAGTTAAATCACTGATTTGCCCGACGGCGGAAGCGGAATGTTTTTTGCGCGAGGGCTGGACAGAGCAAATCACGTTGATCGGCTTAAGGAAAATCGCGCGAATGATACGACGCCGTCATGCCCGGGCTTGACCCGGGCATCCACGTCCTTCCACGCGCCCGCGACAACGTGAATGGCCGGGTCAAGCCCGGCCATGACGGAGGAAAGGATTGCGCGATGCGTCCCCCCGTCATTCCGGGGCGATGCGAAGCATCGAGCCCGGAATCCATCGAGCCACATACGCGGGCGGAGAAATGGATTCCGGGCCCGCGCTGCGCGTGCCCCGGAACGACGGCGGAGATTCAATGGCGCGAGCGTGGCTTACTCCGCGAGCGCTTTCATCTCCTCGTAGAGATCGCTCTTGCCCTCGAATCCGATGCCGGGAAGATCGGGCATGGTGATGTGGCCATTCTCGACGCGCACGCCGTCGGGGAAGCCGCCATAGGGCTGGAACAGATCGGGGTAGCTCTCATTGCCGCCGAGGCCGAGGCCGGCGGCGATGTTCAGCGACATCTGGTGGCCGCCATGCGGGATGCAGCGGCTTGGCGACCAGCCGTGGGTCTTCAGCACCTGCAGCGTGCGCTGATATTCGCAGAGGCCGTAGGACAGCGCGCAGTCGAACTGCAGCCAGTCGCGGTCCGGCCGCATGCCGCCATAACGAACGAGGTTGCGCGCATCCTGATGGCTGAACAGGTTCTCGCCGGTCGCCATCGGCGCCGGATAGAATTCCGCGAGCGCGGCCTGCAGCGCGAAGTCGAGGGGATCGCCGGCTTCCTCGTACCAGAACAGCGGATACTCCCGCAGCATTTTGGCATAGGCGATCGCAGTCTCCAGATCGAAACGGCCATTGGCGTCGACCGCAAGCTGCGCGTCCTTGCCGATCTCCTTCAGCACCGCCTCGATCCGCTCGCGGTCCTCGGTTAGAGGCGCGCCGCCGATCTTCATCTTCACGACATTGTAGCCGCGGTCGAGATAGCCGCGCATCTCCGCGCGCAGCGCGGAGAGATCCTTGCCGGGATAGTAATAGCCGCCGGCGGCATAGACGAAGACGCGCGGATTGGCCTTGAGGCCATGCCGCTCGGCGAGCAGCCGGAACAGCGGCTTGTTCGCGATCTTCGCAACCGCGTCCCACACCGCCATGTCGATGGTGCCGACCGCCACCGAGCGCTCGCCGTGGCCGCCGGGCTTCTCGTTCGACATCATGGTCGACCAGACCTTGTCCGGATCGAGATTGTCGCCGCTCGCATCAAGCAGCGTCTTCGGATCGGCCTCGAGCAGCCGCGGCGCAAAGCGCTCGCGGATCAGGCCGCCCTGCCCGTAGCGACCGTTGGAGTTGAAGCCGTAGCCGACCACGCGCTTGCCGTCGCGCACGACGTCGGTGACGACGGCAACCAGGCTCGTCGTCATCTTGCTGAAATCGATATAGGCGTTGCGGATCGGCGAGGCGATCGGCTTTGTCACTTCGCGAACGTCGATGATGCGGACGGACATGTGTGTTTGGCCTTTGGGTTTTGCGTCATGCCCGGGCTTGTCCCGGGCATCCACGCCCTTCCGTTATCGCGAACAAAGAACGTGGATGGCCGGGACAAGCCCGGCCATGACGGAGTGAACTACTTGCGCTTCAGATGTTACGACTTCGGCTTATCGCGGAAATACGGCTCGACCGGGCCGTGGACCTTGATGGTCAGCGGATTTCCATAGCGGTCCTTGGCGTTGCCGGCGGTGACGCGCACCCAGCCTTCGCTGACGCAATACTCCTCGACATTGGTCTTTTCGACGCCCTTGAAGCGGATGCCGACGTCGCGCGCCAGGATATCCGCATTGTAATACGGGCTATTCGGATCGACCGACAGGCGGTCCGGCAGCTCGTCGTGGGTGGTTTCGTTGTTCTCGCTCATAGCAGGGCCTCGATTGCAGTCTTCAGTCCTTCGGGCCGCGCGGTGGGCGCATGGCGCGCCACCACCCCGCCCGATCGGTCGACCAGGAATTTGGTGAAATTCCATTTGATCGACGGGCCGAGCAGGCCCGATTTCTCGTTCTTCAAGTAGTTGTACAACGGATGCGCATTCGCGCCATTCACCTCGATCTTGGCGAACATCGGGAACGTCACCGCGTAGTTGGTTTCGCAGAACTCCGCGATCTGTTTTTCATCGCCCGGTTCCTGCGCGCCGAACTGGTTACAGGGAAAGCCGAGCACGGAAAAGCCGCGCGGCGAGAGCCCCAGATAGAGCTCCTGCAGACCCTTGTATTGCGGCGTGAAGCCGCACGCGCTGGCGGTGTTGACGATGAGCAGCACCTGCCCCTCGAACCGCTTCAGGGGCACTTCATCTCCGACCAGCGAGCGGGCCGTGAAATCATAGACGCTTGGCATTGGCTTTACCTCGCCCCCCTTGCGGGGAGAGGTCGAAATTCAAGCAGCGCTTGAATTTCGGGTGAGGGGGAGCCTCCACGAGTACAACTGTCACCGTGATCGCGGAGAAAGCCCCTCACCCCGACCCTCTCCCCGTAAGAACGGGGAGAGGGAGAAGCGCCGTCATCAGTTCGACCTAAGATCGTCATGTTCGATTCTTCGCTCAGCCTGCAGGATCAATGGCCGCGGACGGCGTGCCGCCGGCTTCGATTGCCTCGCCCGCGGCAAGGCAGAGATCCTCGCGGTAGCGGCCCGAGACCAGTTGCACGCCGACGGGAATGCGGCCGACCAATCCTGTACTCACGACCAGCCCAGGCAGGCCCATGAAGGGAATGGCGATCTGCGGCAGTTGCGCGTGCCAGACCCGGGCAAAGGAGGCATCGTCCTTGCAGTCGAGCTGATCGGGGAACGGCAATTCGCCGGAGACCGGCATCAGCAGCACCGCGTATTGCTCGAAGAACGCCAGCCATTCGCGCGTCAATGTCGCCCGGCGCGTCAGCGCCTTCGAAAGATCGAATGGATGCACCTTGGCGCGGTTGCCGCGCAGGCAGGTCAGCGCGCCGGGATCGCCCTCGCGCTCGGCAGCGGCGAGCTGCGCCTCATAGCCATCGCCGAGCCAGAGTTTTGTCTGAAGGTCGGCGGCTTCGCGCAGCGGCGGCGTTGCCGTGATCTCCTCGACGGTCCAGCCGGCACGCTCCAGCCGCTTGCCGGCGTCCGCCACCGCAGCCTTCACCTCGGCGACCGGATTGAGACCGTCGGGATCGAGGCACATCGCGACGCGCTTCGGCACGGAAGGTCCCTCCAGCGGCACCGGCATCCACCAGGGATCTCTGATATCACGGGCCGACATCGCCGCGAGCGCGATGCGCAGGTCGCCAACGGTGCGCGCCAGCGGTCCCGAGACCGCGCTGATCTGCGGGCCGATCGGCCGCTCCGGCAGCGCCGCGTTAAAGGCGGGGATGCGACCCATGGTAGGCCGCAGGCCATGCACGCCGCAGGCATAGGCCGGATAGCGGATCGAGCCCGCGATATCGGTGCCATGCGCGATATGCCCGATGCCGGCCGCCACCGCCGACCCCGCGCCGCCGGACGAGCCGCCTGGCGTAAGGTTCGGATCGCGGGGGTTCTTGGTGTCGCCATGGATCAGGTTGGTGGTGAACCAGCGATAGGAGAAGGCCGGGCAGTTGGTGCGGCCGAGCAGGACGGCGCCCGCCTTGCGCAAATTCTCCACCACGGGATTGTCGGCCTTCGCGATCACGTCGCGCTGCAGCGTCAAGCCGTTGGTGGTGGCAAACCCTTCCTGGTCGACATTGACCTTGATCGTGACAGGGACGCCGCCGAGCGCGCCGACCTCCTCGCCGCGGCCGATCGCGGCATCGATGGCGTCCGCCTGCGCCAGCACGTCCGCAGGTCTGTGGTCGACCACGGCATTGAGCCTGGGATTGACCGCGTCGAGCCGCGCCAGGGCGGCGGTCGCCGCCTCCCTCGCCGAAACCTTTTTCGATTTGATCAGGCCGGCCAGATCCGCGGCCGACAGGCGCCAAAGTTCTTCCATTGCCGACTCCGTTGCGACGGGCGTGTTTTAGCGTCGTGGGGCGGACGTGGCCAGCGCAAGGAATGGACAATTATTCCTAAGCAAGTAAACCGGGCTGCAGCCGCGTGGACGGTGCCCACCTCTCCCAAAGGGAGAGGTCGGCGCCTAGCGCCGGGTGAGGGGTTTCGGTCTCTCATGGATACCGGCGCCCCCTCACCCGATTTGCTGCGCAAATCGACCTCTTCCCGCTGGGGAGAGGTAGACCGCGGCCACATCGAGTCAGACAAGAGCTATTCGGCGTGTCAGCGGTAGTGGGCGATGTAATACGCCAGGTCGGCGATCTGCTCTTTCGTCACAGGCTGCATCACGTCGGCCATGGTGCCGTCATAGCCGTGGCGGGTGTTGTCCTTGTATTCGCTGAGCGTCTTGTTCAGATAGTCTTCACGCTGGTTGGCGATGCGCGGGACGTTGTCGTTGCCGGAAAAATCCGGCCTGTGGCAGTTGTTGCAGAGATATTGATGCGCGAGCGCCTGGCCGCGCGCCATGCGCGCGGAGTCGCCGGCCTCGGCGGGCGATGCCGGCTTCGGCAGGGTGGCGATGAAATCGGAAAAGGCGCGGAGGTCGTCGTCGGACAGATTCTTCGCCATCTCGTTCATGGTGTCGAACGCGCGCAGCTTCTCGCGGAACATGAAGAGCTGGATCAGCACGTAAGCCGCTTGCTGGGCGCCGAGCGAAGGCGTGTTCTCGGTCTCCGACGTGCCGAGCTCGCCATGGCAGGCAAGACAGGGCGCGGCGCGCTCCTGAATGGTCTCAGCGCTGGCGGCGAAGGTGATGGATGCGAGGGCGAGCGCGGCAACTATTTTTTTGTACATCGATCTTTCCTGGCGCTCGTCATTGCGAGGAGCGAAGCGACGAAGCAATCCACTTCGCCACTTGCGGAGGCATGGATTGCTTCCGCCTTCGCTCTTTGAGCTACGGCGGACAAGTCGCTTCGCTTGCAATGACGGAGAGTACGACCTACTGCCCCGCGACCTTCTGCTTCTCGTAGCTGATGCGGTAGACGGCGCCGTTCCAATCGTCGGAGACGAGCAGCGAACCGTCCTTCAACTGCATCACGTCGACGGGACGGCCGACATATTTGTTATCCTCGAGGAAGCCGGTGAGGAACGGCTCGACCGACTTCACCTTGCCGTCCTTGTCGAGCTTGACCACGACGACATCGCCACCCTCCTTCTTCGACTTGTTCCAGGAGCCGTGGCGCGCGACGAAGATCGCGTTCTTGTACGTCTTCGGGAACATGTTGCCGGTGTAGAAGCGCATGCCGAGCGAAGCGGTGTGCGGGCCCATCAGGCCGACCGGCGGGGTATAGTCGCTGCAGGATTTGCCCCAGCCGAGCTCCTGGTCGATGATGTTGCCCTGGTAGCAGAACGGCGCGCCGAAATCCTCGCCGGCCTTGGTCACGCGGTTGAGCTCATCCTCCGGCACCGTCTCGGACAGCCAGTCGCGGCCGTTGTCGGTGAAGTAGAGGTGCTTGGTCTCCGGATTCCAGTCGAAGCCGACCGTGTTGCGCACGCCGACCGCATAGACTTCCGCCCCCGAGCCATCGAGATTGATGCGCCGGATCTGGCCATGCGCATCGTCATGCAGGACGTTGTTGCCGGGCTGGCCGACCGGGACATAGAGTTTGTTGTCCGGGCCGATGGCGATGAACTTCCAGCCATGGGCCTCGTCCTTGGGCAGATTGTCATAGATCACCGTCGGCTTCGGCGGACTGTCGATGACATCGTCGATCTTCTCGATCTTGGAGACCTTCGAGAGCTCCGCGATGTAGAGCGTGCCGTCCTTGAAGGCGACGCCGTTCGGGCGATAGAGGCCGGAGGCGATCACCTTCACCTGGCGTTTGCCGTCCTTGTTGACGATGGCATAGACCTTGTCGACGAGGCGGCTGCCGACAAACACCGTACCCTTGTCGCTCTGCGCCAACGACCGTGCATTTGCCATGCCGGCGGCGTAGACCTCGACGTTGAAGCCGGCCGGCACCTTCAGCTTGGCGAGCGGCAATTTGTCGGGCGCGGCCGCCAGCGGCGGCGGCGCGACCGGGGCAAGCTTGGCGGCCGCCTCGTTCTCCGGACGCCCGATCAGGGGCGAGCCCGGGGGCAGCGGCTGCGCTGCAGCGGGTGCCGCGCCGGCGGCGGGCGGACTGGCGGGCTGCTGGGCATGGGCGGCAAGCGTGAATGCGCCGAAGAAAGCGCCGGCCAGGACAAGGCTGCGCGGCGTGGTCAGATTGTTCATCGCTGTGGTTCTCCCCAGATGCGAAAGCCTGTTGGTCCTCGCATGTGCAGCATCCTGCGCATGCCGGCATGGCTTCCTGAGTGGCAGTTTCCGACATTCGTCCACGGATGCAATCCGGAACATGGTCGGAATCGAGGCGGGGGAGCGATCTAGCGCAGAACGACCGCGCAGACCTTCAATGTTTCGTGACCGAGCCCGTATCCGGCGGACCGATGATCGCCTCCGAGAATGGAAATTCGAGCACGATATCGCCCTCGTCGTCGGTCACTTCGATGACGGCATTCAACAGTGTGGCGTCGGCGCCTTCGGTCCGCAGCAGTTCCCGAATCATGGCGCGCGCCATCTCCCAGGCGCGATCGGGATCCCGCAGGATTTCGCCCTCGGGGTCGGAGATCAGCTCATCGCCGATACGGGTGTTGAAGAAATAGCGCGGCATCGGCGGCAGACACTCCGGTTGAGACCCCCTGCGATGGGACCTCCGTGAAACTCAGAATCGCCATTGATCGCAATGCGAACAACAACGAAACGTATGATTTGACTTGCGGCTCTCGCACAACTGCGTGAATTCCCAGAACATGATCCGGAAAAGTGGAAACCGGCCTTCCCTCGCGACAAACGCGAAGCGTTTGCGCGGAGATCATGATCAAACAAAGAGATGAGATCATGATCTGATTCCGTCTAATCTGGTCATGATCCAGTGCGGCGCAGCATGACTGATGCAGCGCAGCACGTCAAAATTTAACTGGCGAACTTTTTCGCCTGCATTACTTTGTTGCCCGGGACGAAATACGCCCGGATCATAAACAGGAGAACCTGATGGCCTGGAAAGCACCAAAGATCGTCGAAGTGTCCGTCGGCATGGAAATCAACATGTATATGTGCGCAACCCGCAAGTAAGCGGGCGCGACGATCTTAGCCTTAATTTACGTTGCTGGACTTGCGGGCGTCCGACCTTCCCAAAGGGAATGTGTGTTGACGCCCGGGTCCGCTTTGTTGTGTCCCTGGCTCGTTTGTTCCTACGCGTCAGGTCTTCGCCAGGAGACGGATCATGCTTCGCGTCGTCGTCCTGGGCGCGGCGGCCGGCGGTGGTGTTCCGCAGTGGAACTGCGGCTGCCCGGTTTGCACCACGGCAAGAAGCGAGGCGGCGGACCTGCAGAGTACCCAGGCTTCGATCGCGGTCAGCGCCGACGGCGCGCACTGGTTCCTGATCAACGCCTCGCCCGACCTGCGCCAGCAAGTGACCGCAACGCCGCAATTGCACCCAAAGCGCGGCGAGCTTCGCCATAGTCCGATCGCCGGCGTCATCCTCACCAATGGCGAGATCGACGCCATTGCGGGACTATTGTCGATGCGCGAAGGCTCGCCCTTTACGATCTACGCGCACCAGCGGGTGCTGGCGATCCTGAAGTCCAACAGCGTGTTCGACGTGCTCAGCGAGAAGAACGTGAAGCGCCAGCCGATCGCGGTGGACCAGGCGTTCGAAGCCGCTTTGCCCGACGGCTCGGCTTCCGGCCTCGAAGTGCTGCCGTTCGAGGTTCCCGGCAAGGGCGCGTGGTATCTTGAGGGCAAGGCACATCCGGCCGGCAATGACGGCGCAGGCGACACGCTGGGCCTGCGCATTGCGGAAAAGGCCAGCGGCAAATATTTCTACTTTCTCGCCGCCTGCGCGCGCGTGACCGATGATCTTAAATCTCGGCTTGCAGGAGCGCCGCTGGTGTTCTTCGATGGCACGGTGTGGCGCGACGACGAATTGATCGCGGCGGGACTCGGCAACAAGACCGGTCAGGGGATGGGACATATTTCGATGTCAGGCAGTCACGGCGCGATCGAGAGCCTCGCAGGGCTTGCCATCGGCCGAAAACTGTTCCTGCATATCAACAACTCCAACCCGGCCCTGTTGAAGGACGCTCCCGAGCGGAAGATGGCCGAGCGGGCCGGCTGGCAGATCCCTGCCGATGGAACGGAGATAGAGCTTTGAATGCACCTTTACCCCAAGGACCTTCACTCCAAGCGATGACCGCCTATTCGATCGGCAAGGGCGTGTCGCTCGATAGCGCCGCGGAGCTGGAAGCCGTGCTGCGCCATATCGGCGCGACGCGCTATCACAACCTGCATCCATTCCATAAACTGTTGCACGGCGGCAAATTGAACAAGGGCCAGGTGCAGGCCTGGGCGCTGAACCGCTACTATTACCAGAGCACGATCCCGATCAAGGACGCGGTCGTGATCTCGCGCTTCCGCGACCGCATGACCCGCATCGAGTGGCGCCATCGCATCGAGGATCATGACGGTGATGTCGACAGCGAAGGCGGGATCGAGCGCTGGCTGAAGCTGACCGAAGGCCTCGGCCTCGACAGTGCCTATGTCGAATCGACCGAAGGCATCCTGCCGGCGACGCGCTTTGCGGTGGAAGCCTATGTGCATTTCTGCCGCGACCGTACGCCGCTGGAGGCGATCGCCTCCTCGCTGACGGAGTTGTTTGCGCCGAACCTGCACGAAGAGCGCATCTCGGGGATGCTGCAGCACTACAACTTCGTCAATCCTGATATCATGAGCTACTTCAAACGCCGCCTGCAGCAGGCGCCGCGCGATGCCGGCTTTGCGCTCGACTATGTCAAGAAGCACGCCACGACACAGGCGGAGCGCGAGGCGGTCTGCAATGCGCTGATCTTCAAGACCAACGTGCTGTGGGTGCAGCTCGATGCGCTCTATCATGCCTATGTCGACGGCCACATCCCGCCCGGCGCTTTCGTGCCGACGGCGAGCTAGAGGAATTCTTCGATGGCGGGCCGCAACTTCAACGTCAGCGAGACAAGCCGGCCGAAATTGCCGCGGCATGCCAAGCTGAAGTTCGACGAGACACGGCAGGTCTGGGTGATCCTGGCGCCGGAACGCGTGCTGGCGCCGGATGAGATCGCGGTCGAAGTGCTGCAGCTCTGCGACGGCGAGCGCAGCGTCGCCGACATGGTCGATCAGCTCGCGGCGAAATACGCCGCACCGCGCGAGGCGATCGCGACCGATGTGATCGCGATGCTGCAGGATCTGGCGGACAAGGGTTTTCTGAGCGAAGCACGGGAGAAGACGCCATGAGCGACATTCTCACCGACGGCAAGACAACGGCCGCGCCGAATGACGGGCTGGCGGTGCTGGAGCAGCACCGCTCGACGGCGACGAGCTATGGCATTCCGCTGGCGGTGCTCGCAGAGCTGACGCATCGCTGCCCGCTGCAATGCCCCTATTGCTCCAACCCGGTCGAGCTCGACCGTGCCGGCAGCGAGCTCACCACGGCGGAATGGAAGAAGGTGATGACCGAGCTCGTCGAGCTCGGCGTGCTGCAGATCCATTTCTCCGGCGGCGAGCCGACCGCGCGCAAGGATCTCGTCGAACTGGTGCAGCATGCTAATGACGTCGGGCTCTACACTAACCTGATTACGTCGGCGGTGCTGCTGACGAAAGAAAAGCTGGCGGCGCTCGCCGATGCCGGCCTCTGCCACGTGCAGATCAGCTTCCAGGGCAACGAGCCTGTTGTCGCCGACCGCGTTGCGGGGTTGAAGAATTCGCACGAGAAGAAGATCCAGGCCGCCAAATGGACGCGCGAGCTCGACCTGCCGCTCACCGTCAATGCGGTGATGCACCGCCAGAACCTGCACCAGCTTTCCGACATCATCCAGATGGCCGTCGATCTCGACGCCGACCGGCTCGAGGTCGCCAACGTGCAGTATTACGGCTGGGCGCTGAAGAACCGCGCCGCCTTGATGCCGACGATTGAACAGATCGAGGAGACCAGCCGCATCGTCGAGGAGGCGCAGGCGCGGCTGAAGGGCGTGCTCGCAATCGACTATGTGGTGCCGGACTATTACGCGCTGCGGCCGAAGAAGTGCATGGGCGGCTGGGGCCGGCAGTTCTTCAACATCTCGCCGGCCGGCAAGGTGCTGCCGTGCCATGCCGCCGAAAGCATCACCGGGCTCCAGTTCGAATCCGTGCGCTCGAACCATTCGATCGCCTGGATCTGGCAGAACTCGGAAGCCTTCAACCGCTATCGCGGCACCGGTTGGATGCCCGAGCCGTGCAAATCCTGCGAATTCCGCGAGATCGACTACGGGGGCTGCCGCTGCCAGGCCTTTGCGCTGACCGGCGATGCCGGCAACACCGATCCGGCCTGCACGCTGTCGCCGATGCACGAGAAGATCTTCAAGCTCGCGGAGACCGAGGCGGCCGGTGGCAACAACCGCTTCCTCTATCGCAATTTCGCCGGCGGCACGCTGGAGACGGAAGGCGACCATGGCGCCTGACGCCGAGGCGGGCAAAGCATCGCGCCGCACGGATCCCTTCGCGCCAGTGACGTCCGAATTCTTAGGTGTCGGCGACGACCACGAGATCTATGTCGAGAGCGTCGGCCGCGAGGGCGGCGTGCCTGCGGTCTATCTGCATGGCGGCCCCGGCAGCGGCTGCCAGCCGGATCACCGTCGCCTGTTCGATCCCGAGCGTTTTCACGCGGTGCTGTTCGACCAGCGCGGCGCCGGACGCAGCCGCCCCAAAGGAAAGCGCGAGGCCAACACGCTGCCGCTTTTGATCGCGGACATGGAGGCGATCCGGCAGAAATTCGGTTTCGAGCGCTGGCTGGTGGTCGGCGGCTCCTGGGGCGCGACGCTCGCGCTGGCCTATGCGCAGGCGTATCCCGATCGCGTCAGCGGCTTGGTGCTGCGCGCGACATTCCTTGGCACGCGCCCCGAATTGGAAGTCGCCTTCCTCGACACGCTGCCGCGCTTCTATCCCGCGCTGTCGGCGGACTTCCTGAGCGTTCTGCCGGCCGAAGAACGCGAGCAACCACTCGAGGCCTATTGGCGCCGCATCCTCGATGCCGACGCGGCGGTGCACGGCCCGGCCGCGCGCGCCTGGCATGACACCGAGCACATCCTCTCCGTCCACGCGCCCAGCCGGACACGGCTTGATCCCGCCTCGCTGAACTCGTCGCGCGCCTTGCCCGCGACGCCGATCATGGAGGCGCATTACTTCGCCAATGACTGCTTCATGGCGCCCGACCAATTGATGAACGACGCCGGCAAGCTTGCAGGAATTCCCGGCATCCTGGTGCAGGGCCGCTACGATCTGCTGTGTCCGCCGGCAACCTCGTTTGCGCTGGCCGCACGCTGGCCGAGGGGCGAAATCCGCATCGTCGAAGGCGCCGGGCACATCCTGTACGACCCCGGCGTCCGCGATGCCGTGATGAGGGCAATCTCCGACCTCGCCTCGCGCAAGCGGGATTGATATCGCCGAGGCCCGCGCTTCACACCGGTCAATGCTGAGGGCACCCGCCAGGCGGGCAGGCAGCTCCGCCGCGCCCCGCCGGCGCAGCGGCCCGCGCCGGCGGTGGCGCACGCTGCACCTGATGCATCTGCGGCGGCGGTGATGCGACCCGCGGCGGCGCGGCCGGGTGTGGCGGTGGCGCCGCGACGCGCGGAGCAGGAGCTGGCGGCGGTGCGACCGCGGCACGCGCGGGCGGCGGCGTCCGCGCTGCTGCCGGCGGCGGTGTCCGCGCCGCTGCCGGCGGCGGTGACGGGCGATGTGCGGCAGCCGGCGGAGCGACGGAAGGCGTCGGCCTTGCCAATGCGGTTGCCGCAGGCGCGTGGCGCGACGGCGGCGCGCCAGCGGCCCTCGGAACATCCGCCGGCCGTGCGGCCGACGGGCGCTGTGCGGGCGCTGCCCGGTTGAGTTTCGTGTCGGTCGGCGCAGCGGCCGCGTTCGGCGAAGCTCCCGGCCTGATCGCGTTCGGCTGCGCGGCCGTGGCAGGTGCCGTCGCGGTCTGCGGCGAAGGCCGCCCCTTGGTCCCAGCCGGCGCATTGGCGCCAGCCGCGTTGGGAGCTGTGCCGGGCGGCGACGTCAGTCTCGACGCCTTGGTGCCCGCATCAGGTTGCGCGGCGGTCGCGGGCGGCGGCGCCTGCGGCAATGGCTGCCTTCCGGCGCCTGGCAATGCATTCGCGCCGGGAGTGTTGGGTGCCGCACCCGGCGTGGCTTGTGTCGGCGCACGCGGCGCAAACTTGGTACCCAGCGCCGACTGACCGGCGCCCTGCGGCGATGGCTGGACCAGATTGGCCCGCTGCGCCGCGGCCGGCGGCAGCGATGGCGCTATCGCCGGTCGAGCTGCGCCACCACTGAACTTCGTTCCGAGCGCGCCGAGCTGCGCCGGAGTTGGGTTCGGATTGTTGATGACGTTGTTGATGATCGTCGTGTTGTGGATGTTGGCGAACACGATGTTGTTCGGCGGCGGCGCAACATAGATCGGCGGCCGGACAAAGACCGGGATCGGCACGAACAGCGGAACGGGCAGCACGTACACATCCACCGGAGGCGGCGGTGGCGCCAGCACCACGAAATCCGGCGGCGGTGGCGGCAGGAAGAACACCGGCGGCGGCGGTGGCGGCGCAAAGGCGTACACCGGATCGTCGAAGTAGAGCACCGGCCGGTCGTCCACATACGTCAGCTCGTCGGGCGGCGGCGGCCCAACGTCGTAGTCGATCGGCGCAAAGGACGGCGGCGGCTCCAGCGCCGCCGAAAGGATTGTAAGACGCCGCCGCGCATCGGCCGCATGAGGGCCGCGCGGATAGCGATGGAGATAGGACCAATAGGCATCAGGCGAATCGGTGCGATAGCTCCGACCCCAGGTGATCGCCTCGCGGCGCGCGGCAACGATCGCCCTCACCCGCTTGGCGAGCGGATCATTCGGAAACGCCTGCAGGAAGTCTTCGTAGCCCTGCAGCGTGTCGCGCTCCAGCGCGGCCGCGTAGGCGTCCTTGGCGTCGAAGTCGCGGATCGGCTTGTCGCGGGCGCTGGCATCGACCTGGGTCGGCGGCGCGTCCTGCTGCCGTTCGAAGAACATGAAGGGCGTGTCGATCTTCTGCGCGTTCCACGGAATCTGCGCGCCCTTGGTCATCTCGCTGACGCGCAGGCGGACGCGGTCGAACAGTTCAGGCAGCGGCAGGCCGCCAGCGCGAATCATCTCCGCGAGCGCCTGCGCGTAGGCGCCGTAAGGCGGCTGTCCCTCGGGCGCGATCGTGCCGGGTGCGGCATTGAACGCCACCAGCATCTTCGCGTCGGGCTCGACCAGCGCGAGGCCGCCGGCGAGCGGCTGCCCCTCCTTGGCGAAGGAATTCGCACGCGCGCCGTCGAGAACGATGATGTTGGCCTTCACCGGCAGCGCCGAGAGCTGGCGCATGTAGTCCGACAGCCGCAGGCCTTCGACCGGCACGTCGATGTCGCGGGCGATCTTCGCATCGACCGGAATGAAATAATTCTCACCCGTAAGCTGCACGCCATAGCCGGCGAGATAGACAAAGGCGACCGTGTTCGGTCCCGCCTCCTGCACCTTCTGCACGAACTCACGGAACGACTTCCGCAGCGTCTCGCCGTCGAGGTCGCGCGCACCGACGACGTCAAAGCCCGCGGCCTGCAGCGTCTGCGCCACGAGACCCGCATCGTTGGCCGCCGTCGGCAGCGCGCCGGACGCGTAGGCGCCATTGCCGATCACCAGCGCGAGCCGCTTCTCCTGCTCTTGCGCCTGTGCGGGCAGCGCGATCGATGACACCAGGCCGATGAACAATGCGAGCAGAATGCGCGTCATGATCGTATCCCCTATCGGATGCCAATCGATTGGATTCCTCGACGGGTGAACCACCGCTGAACAGAAATTACGCCAATTATGGCAATCCTTGGCCTCCCCTGTACGTTCCACTGGCTTTTCGTCGCGGCCCAATTCGACGGTCAGTGAATGGAACCGTGGCTAGGTCGCCTGCACTTGAAGCCGCCAGCGCCCAGTATGATTCCAGCCCTCGGGTTAGGATTTCGGAGCCGGCGCATTTTCATGCAGACAAAAACCGCCTTGATCTAACTCAAGCGTTCTTGCGCCTGATCAGGATTGTCTCTCGTTTCAAGCTCGGGATTCGACCTCAGCTCGTTCAAAACACGTGGACCAGGTTTTATGCGCGACCTTCGCAGTGCAATTGCATCCGGCCTGATAGCGTTCGCCGCGTGGACGTTAACAACCATTCCGTCGCCGGCGGACACTGGCAGCGTGCATGTCCTCTTCTCCAAAGCCGGAATCATCGCCGCCGTCGGCAATGGTACAGGCGTGCTGACATTCCACGGCAAAAAATATCCCTTCGACGTTTCGGGCGCGAGTTTTGGCGCCACGCTTGCGCTGTCAATTGATGAGCGTCGGGCAAGCCCAGAACCTGCGCGATCCCGGCGATCTGGCAGGCACCTACACAGCGGTCGGAGCCGGAGGTGCTCTCGTGGCCGGAGCCGGCGCTGTGCGCCTGCAGAATGCGAATGGCGTCGTCCTGGTGCTTAGCGGACCAAGGTTGGGCGTGGAGCTCTCGGCCAGCCTGGCCCGCATCACCATTACGATGAAGTGACTGGGACGCGTCCCCATAAACCGGATTCTGTGGACGCCTCCGGTTGATATCCACCTCGCTCCGAAAGCGACCGAATTGCTGCGCCGCTGCGAAATGACGCGATGAACCATAAGCGGAAGTGCCAATATGGAGAGACGTGCGGCGGCATGCTATTGGTGCCGACGTTCAACAACCCGACGGGTCGCTGATATGTTGGCGGAGCACCACGAGATCATCGAAGAACTTGCATTCCCGTACAAGGCGCCTGACGCCTATCGGGCATTGCTCAATCTCGGGATACAAGCGCTTCCTGCAGTGCGCGTGGGGCTGCGGCATGACAATCCTGATGTCCGCCTGCATTGTTGCAGATTTCTCGACCGATATCTGTCGCCCGACACTCTCTCCGATCTAACGGGTATGCTGAACGATGGCGATGAGCGCGTCAGATGCTCCGCCTTGCACACGTTGGCGTGCGACCGGTGTAAGGAAGGGACCTGCAGGCCCGAGCAAGCTGACGTGCTGCCAAAGGCGATGAAACTGCTTGCGCGCGACCCCGATGCGCATGTTCGCGCAATGGCTATAGAAGTGGTCGGACAGTTCGTCCACACCAATGCTCTTGCCGCTGCGGCGATCGCCGCTGCCCAGCAATGTGATGAAAATCCAACCGTGCGCAAAAAAGCCGGATGGTATGTGCCGGGAGGCCCGATCCACAGGCGGACGAAGCCGAGGCTTAGTTCAGTTTAGTCGAGCTAAGTCGGCAATGGGTGGGCTGCGGCTTGGCCATTTCCGGTCTAACCCTGAATACCGACGTTGAGACGGGTGTCGGGCTTCGACGGTACGGGCCAACAACAGAAATTCGTTTCGATTTGCATTTAGCAATTCGGCAGCGCACGATTGGCCCGACGAAGAAGCGCAAATTCATATCGCCGAATGATGATCGAAAGCCCAAATCCAGCAGCAACAAACAATACGAGTGGGAAGCAAATTCGCTTTTGCCAACCTTACGGCGCAAGCTGCAGCGCGCAACAATCGCATCGATGCGCTTCAGTACTGGCGCAAATGATCGTGGCTTGAGTCTTGTCGAGAAGTACCCAAAGCCGCAGCGTTTCAGCCACGGTCTCGGACGGAATCAGGCGTGCTCCCAGCAGCCTCCTGGCACGTCCGCTTTGACGCCTTCGGCCTTCAAGAGGCGAGATTGTAAGGCGGCACGTATCCGGGGCAGCAGCCCCATGCCCGCGCCCGTCCCAAAGATGCACCGGTATTTATCCCGGAACGCCATCAGAACATTCGGACGGATGATGAAGATGACAGGCTCTGTACTGACTCCGACAGATACTCGCCCAAGTAAGTTGCCGCCACGTTGCGCGACGATCCCTTGAAGAGCGCTATTTCAGTCTCAGGGAGGTCCGGCAAACCTTCCGCGGCGCCAAGAGTTACGAAATCCGGGAGAACGGTGCTTTGGGCCAACGCCGCGATGCCGATGCCTGCCGATACAGCGGCTTGCACGCCGGCAAGGCTGGTGCTCGTGTACACGATCTCCCAAGGGCGCGAACAGGAGCGCATGCGCCGTAATACTTCCGGGCGGTAGACGCAGCCGTGGGGAAACATCACGAGGGGAAGAGGGTCGACGGCAAAACTCTGGCCGCGGGCGCCGACCCAGACAAGCGGCTCCCGCCAAAGAACATATCCCTCCGTCGCTTCGGATTCGCGGCGGGCCAGCACGATGTCGAGATCGCCGTTACCCAGGTCGCGCATCAGTTCGGCTGTCAACGCACTCCTGACTTCCAGACGGATCGCTGGATGACTTGCTGTGAAGCGTCGCAGCGCCATCGGCAGATGGCGGGTGGCGAAATCCTCCGGCAACCCAAGCCGAACCGTGCCCGTCAGCGGTGGGCGGCGCAGCTTCAGCAGCGCCTCGTCATTTAGATCAACCAGCGCCTCGGCATAGGTTCGAAGCACCTCCCCTTGCTCTGTCAGCGCGACACCGCGGCCCTGACGTTCGAAAAGCGGCCGGCCGACGATCTCCTCGAGCCGACGAATATGGAGGCTGATGGTTGATTGCGTCTTATGCAGCCGACCCGCCGCGCGGGTGAAGCCGCCTTGCTCGATGATCGCGAGGAAGGTCCGCACGAGCTCCAGTTCGAGGTTCATTGCGCAATCCATCAGATTATTCGATCAAATTCCATCGAAACAACTCGTTTTACTAATGATTTGCCAAAAAATAGCGTTCCGATGGCGCTTTAACAAGGCAACCGATCTTTTGTTCTCGATCCATGAGCATTTTCGATGGCGTACCGTCTTGCGGGTTCACCTGAGCGCGCGCAACAGGAAGCACAGCGGCTTTCTGCATTTCCTCGCGTGGACCTCGTCCACTCGCCGACCCGACTCGAGCGGCTCGACCGGCTTTCGTCCAGGCTGAACGGACCAACCATCTGGGTCAAACGGGACGACTGCACAGGCCTGGCCGGTGGCGGCAACAAGATACGAAAGCTCGAGTTTCTGATCGGTGCTGCCCGCAAGGAGCGCGCGGACACGGTCATTACGGCGGGCGCGGTCCAGTCCAATCATGCGCGTCAGGTCGCAGCCGCGGCGGTTCGTTGCGACCTGCGGCCGATTCTGGTTCTAACCGACTCCGTTCGTGGGCGCGGCGACCTCTATCGCACCAGCGGCAATGTCCTCATCGATCGTCTGCTCGGCGCCGACATTCGTCTTGTCGGGGACATCGAGAGCGGCCCGATGATGGAAGAGATTGCCGGACAGGAGCGCGAGCGCGGCCGGCGGCCTTACATCATTCCGGTGGGCGGTTCAAACGCGGTCGGCGTCCTCGGTTATGTCGCCGGCTATTTCGAACTGTTCACGCAACAGCATGAACGCGCAATCGCCATTGACAGCATCATCCTGCCAACTGGCAGCGGTGGCACTCAGGCGGGCTATATCCTCGGCGCCCATCTCACTGGGCTCGGGGCCTCTATTCTTGGCATCTCCGTCGGGGCGCCGCTGGAGAGGCAGCGCGCGAAGGTGGCGCAGCACCTGCGATCCGCTGCGCTTCTGCTCGGCATCGAAGATGTCGCCGCTTTCAAGGCTCCTCTGATCGACGATGGCTTTGTCGGCCCCGGGTACGGCCAGCCGGCATCGCAAACCATCGACGCCATCCGGCTTGCGGCCGAGACCGAAGGATTGCTGCTCGATCCTGTCTACACCGGCAAGGCAATGGCGGGGCTGATCGCGCTGATCCAGAGCGGCAAATTCCGGCGGGGCGAGAACATCCTGTTTCTGCACACCGGCGGCAGCCAGGCGCTTGGCGCTTACGCCGACGCTTTCACCTCATAAGACTTCACATCACACAAAGGGGGAACACCACCATGGTCGCTGTGGCCGAAATCGATGCTGCACAAGCAGACACCACAAAGTCGCGCCGACTGGTCATCACGGCCGCATCGCTCGGCACCATCTTCGAGTGGTACGACTTCTACATCTACGGAACGCTCGCTGCGTTCTTCGGCGCACTGTTTTTTCCTCCCGGCAACGAGACTGCAGCATTCCTGGCCAGCCTCGCCACATTCGGAGCGGGATTCGCCGTGCGTCCGCTGGGAGCGCTTGTATTCGGCCGTCTCGGCGACATGGTCGGACGCAAATATACGTTCCTCATAACGATCTTGATCATGGGGCTGTCTACTGCGGCTGTTGGCCTGTTGCCGACCTATGCCCAGATCGGAATGCTCGCGCCGGTGCTGCTGGTTGGGCTTCGTCTGCTGCAAGGACTGGCCATCGGCGGCGAGTACGGTGGCGCTGCGATCTATGTCGCCGAGCACGCACCGGACCGGCAGCGAGGACTTCACACGAGCTGGATTCAGACCACGTCTACTGTGGGCCTGCTGCTGTCCCTTGGCGTCATTCTCGCCTGCCGGCAGTCAATGGACGCGGCTGCGTTCGCGAGCTGGGGCTGGCGAATTCCATTCCTCGTTTCCATCGCATTGCTCGGGATGTCCGTCTACATCCGCCTGCGATTGGAGGAATCTCCCGTCTTCGCCGAGATGAAGAGGGTTGGCGCTACGTCTCGCGCGCCATTTCGCGACAGCTTCGGCAACTGGGGCAACCTGCGCCTCGTGCTCATCGCGCTGTTCGGCGCCACCGCCGGACAGGCCGTCGTCTGGTACACCGGACAGTTCTATGCGCTCTACTTTCTCACGGCCACGCTCAAACTTGACTACGTGAGTGCCTATGTCCTGATCGCGATTGCGCTGGTGGCAGGCACACCGCTCTACATCGCGTTCGGCGCGCTGTCGGATCGGATTGGCCGCAAGCCGCTGATCGTCGGAGGCTTCCTGCTGGCCGCCGTGACCTATTTCCCGATCTTTCACGCTCTGACTTGGGCGGTGAATCCCGCACTGGCGACCGCGCAGAACAACAGCCCAGTCCAGATCGCGGCCAAGGACTGCAATTTCAACATGTTCGCCAAGCCTTCAACGCCCTGCGACATGGCCAGGGACTACTTATCCAAGGCCGGCGTCACTTACTCGTCCGCCGAAACGGCTGATGCAGCGGACGTGGTCGTCCATATCGGAGCGACGGCGATCAAAGGATTCGACAGCGCCGCCTACGCCGCAGCACTCGCCGCCGCCGGCTATCCGAAGACGGCCGATCCGGCGCAGGTCAAATGGCTTCCCGCCGCGCTGCTGTTGATCCTGATGATGGTGTGGGCAACGATGGTCTATGGGCCGATGGCCGCGTTCCTGGTCGAATTGTTCCCGGCGCGCATCCGCTACACCTCCCTCTCGCTGCCATTCCATGTCGGGAATGGCCTGTTCGGAGGTTTCCTCCCATTCGTCGCGTTCGCCGTGGTGACGGTGACCGGGAATCCCTATGCCGGACTTTGGTATCCGGTTGGCGTGGCGTCGCTGAGCTTTGTGATGGGCCTCATGTTCATGCGCAACCGAACTGGAAGCCGCATCGCAGACTGACACCGCGGCCCGGATGGAGGCAATCGCCGACCCGCCGCCCCCAACCGTCATGCTTTGGAGAGAAATATGCGCAGAGATCCGAAAAATGTGGTGCCGGGCCAGCCGCACACCGACCGCACCGGCACGATCAATCACTTGCGGCTGACTGTCTCCGATGTCGCGCGAGCCAGGGATGTTTATCAACCCGTTATGGAGCGGCTTGGCTATCTCCTGATGGAGGAAAGCGTCACGCGCCTCGCCTGGGCGAGCTGGGCGCCACATGGAACGCTGCATTGGTTTATCATGAGCATTTCGAATCCGGACAGCCCGAACAAGACCCACGATCGCTATTCGCCGGGCTTCCACCACCTCGCCTGGAATGTCAGTTCTCGAGACGAGGTCGACGCCTTCTATCGGTTTCTAAAGGATAGGAACGTGCCGATCCTCGATCCGCCGGCCGAGTACGACTATGAGCCCGGCTACTACGCGTTCTTCTTCTCCGATCCGGACGATCTCAAGCTCGAGATCATGCATGTCGATGTTGCCGGGAGTCTTTCCTACTGGAAGCGTTTCTCGGAAGCGGGCGCCCCGCTGAAGCCACTCGAGATCGCAGAACCCCTCTTCGTGCGAGCAGCGTTGAAGAGCTGAGAAGCGTACGGCCTCCAACGCTCGCAGCCATGAGGCAGATGACGTGGGCTATCCAGTCATCACTTGCGGTATTGCGCGTCGCTGACCTTCTCCATCCAGTCGACATTCTTGCCCTCGAGCGATTCCTGGATGGCGATGTGGGTCATTGCAGTGGTCGGCGTCGCTCCATGCCAGTGCCTCAGGCCTGGCGGGAACCACACCACATCGCCCGGCCGCACCTCCTCGATCGGTCCGCCGTCGCGCCGCACCCATCCCAGTCCCGAGGTGATGATCAATGTCTGGCCGAGCGGATGCGTATGCCAGGCGGTCCGGGCACCGGGCTCAAAGGTGACCTGCCCGGCGCCGACCCGCGCCGGATCAGGCGCCTGAAACAACGGCTCGACGCGGACCGAACCGGTGAACCAGTCCGGCGAGCCCTTGGCAGCGGGCCGCGAACCATTTCGCTTGATCTCGATATCCATGTCTCCACTCCTTCGCTCGGCGGCCGACTTCTCCGCCGCGGCCGGGCCGATCACGGTCAGGGCGAACCCGGCCGCGCTGCCAGCGATCAATCGTCGACGCGAGTACGTCCGGATCATGCTAGCGGGGCCGCTTCTCGATCACCTCCTTGACCACCGGCGCCGCGGAAAACGCGTTGGGCCAGCCGGCATAGAAGGCCAGATGGCCGAGCACCTCTCCGGCCTCTTCCCGCGTCAATCCGTTATCCATCGCCCGGTTCAGGTGATAGGTGATTTGCGCGACCTGTCCGGTCGCCACAAGGGCGCTTACGGTGACGAGGCTGCGGTCCCGAGGGGCAAGGCCCGGTCTCAGCCAGAGATCGCGGAACAGCACGTCGGTCGTGTACTGAACAAGACTGGGCGTGATCTCGCCGAACTGCTGCCCGACGCGCGTCGCCCGCTGCGTCTCCGCGGCCTCGTCGAGGGGGAGCTGCGGTCCGGACGCCCGCGGGAGCTGATCGGCTCCGATGTTGCGGCTCCTGAAGACCTCGCGCGCGGCCGGAATCGCGTTCGTTGCATTCGCCCAGCCGGTGTAGAACGCCAGATGCGTGATGATTTCCGACAGCTCCGACGGCTTCACGCCATTGTCGATGGCGAGATCGAGATAGTATGGCAGCTCGACCGTCTGGGCGCGGGCGATCAGGGCTGCGACGGTCACGATGCTGCGATCCCGCGCCGAGAGGCCGGGCCTCTTCCAGAGATCGCCAAGCACAACGCCTTGCGCGTAATTTTCGAGGGCGGGCGCGACCGCCCGAATATCCTGGGGCGTGGGCATCGTTCTCGCTCCATTGGTTGCGGACGTCTGGGCCGAAGCCTGCGCCGTCAGACAGAGTGAGACGGCGGCGGCTGCGAGCACTCTCATGGAGAACTCTCCTCGGTAGCAGATGGCTGGGTCAGCGATCGCGGGCGAACGTAGCGCTTTGGGCATCCGAGGATTAGATGATAAAATCCGATCAGATTTATCGGAGTGGCCTATAAATGGACCGCGAGAACGCGAGCGATCTACTTGCCTTTCTGGCAGTGGCGCGGGAGCGAAGTTTCACCCGGGCGGCGGCAAAGCTCGGAATCTCGCAACCGACCCTCAGCGAGATCGTCCGCGGCCTGGAAGAGCGGTTGGGTGTCAGGTTGCTGAACCGCACGACCCGGAGCGTCACACCAACTCAGGCCGGCGAACGGCTGTTCCTGAAGATCGGGCCCAAGTTCGACGAGATGGATGTCGAGCTGGCGGCCTTGGGCGAACTGCGCGAGAAGCCGGCAGGCACGATCCGGATCACCGCCACGGAACATGCCGCCGACGCGATCCTGATGCCTGCCCTGGCGAGCATCCTGCCGCAGTACCCGGATATCAAGGTCGAGGTTCTGATCGACTACGGTCTCACCAACATCGTCGCGGCCCAGTACGACGCCGGGATTCGGCCGGGCGAATTGGTGGCAAAGGACATGATCGCTGTCCGGGTGGGGCCGGACCTGCGCATGGCGGTCGTGGGCGCGCCCTCCTACTTCTCCAAGCGGAAGCGGCCGCGGACGCCGCAGGATCTGACTCATCACAACTGCATCAACCTGCGCCTGCCCACGCATGGCGGCAGCCTCTATGCCTGGGAATTCGAGAAGAACGGGCGTGAAGTGAATGTGCGCGTCGAGGGCCAGCTTGTCTTCAATGGCGCCGGCGCGCTCCTCAGCGCCGCCTTGAAAGGCTTCGGGCTCGCCTACCTGACCGAGGGACATGTGCAGCCGTATTTGTCGAGCGGCCAGCTTGTGCGCGTCCTGTCGGACTGGTGCCCGCCGTTCTCCGGCTATCACCTCTATTACCCGAGCCGCAGGCAGCCATCGCCGACATTCTCGCTGCTGGTCGATGCGCTTCGCTACCGCCGAAAATGATCGCTGCTGGAGTTTTGTCGAGAATGATCCGCCGGGGCAATTCCGACAGACCGTCTCCCGATCCGGAATTGCCGACGGCCGCAGGTGAAGCGACCGCCCTGCCGAGCGTTGTGAAGGTCCGCTTGGCGCATCGGCACAATTTCAAATAGTCCGATCAACGCCGAACACTTAGAGTAGCTTTTTCATTGACGCAGCGGAGGAACGGACGCATGCACCGCAGCAATGATGCGTGGACACCCCTAAACGCACTCATCCGAGCAGTGCACGGCTTGAGGCGCTAGCACGCAACCAGCTCGGGCCCGAGTTGTAGTCGCTCGCCATGTCAAAGACCGACTGATCCCTCGCTTTTGGTCTCCTAAAGGTACAGAGTGAGTGTACCGGGGCGCGTCCCCGTGATCTCAGCGCGTTAGCACAGGGAGGCTAAGATGAGCTTCAGTGTTAGCTTCGATTCCAGCGTCAACGCCACGCAGCAAGCTGCGGTTCAAGCGGTCGCAAATTTCTTCAACGCCCATTTCACCGACCCCCCATCGATCGATATCAGCATTTCGTTCGCGAACATTGGCGGGCTTGGGGCGAGTTCCTACTCCCTCGACACTCAGACGTTCACTGCCATTAGAACTGCTCTTGTAAATGACAGCACGTCCGCCGACGACGCCACTGCAGTAGCGAGCCTGCCGAACTCTGATCCGGTCACCGGGACGCACAGCTGGACTTTGACGCCTGCCGAGGAAATGGCCCTGGGCATGATCGCCAATAACGGCTCAGCCTCCGATGGCAGCATCCGCTTCAGCAACACCGCGACTTTCGATTACGACCGTACGGATGGCATCACGGCAGGCGCCTTTGACTTCTTCGGCGTCGTTGCACACGAGTTCACCGAAATCATGGGGCGAGAGTTGAATGCCGTCGGCAACACGGTTGCAACGGCGCGGGCGATCATCCCCTCGATCTCTTTAAGTTCTCGGCTGCGGGCACGCGTGAGTTCGTTGGAACAAATGCGGGTTATTTCTCGATCGACGGCGGCACGACCAATCTAGACAATTTTAATACCGCAACGAATGGTGACTTTGGCGATTGGGCAGCGAGTGCGGGAAATGACTCGTTCCTCGCCTTCAGCCCATCTGGTGTGGTGAACGCCGTTAGCCTTACCGACCTGAGAGAGATGGATGTCATCGGTTGGCAGGTGGTGGAGACAGCACCGGCTGTGGCTGCTTTGACGGCAACGGTGGGCGAGGACGGACCGACCCTCAGCCAAAACCTACTCACCGGGGCGTCAGACGCTGAAAATGATACCCTGTTTGTGCAAAATCTGGCCAGCAGCGTGACGACTGTCAGTACATCCACGCTTGCTCAAACGCTCTTGCTGGGCAGCGACTACACGCTATCGGGATCGACAATTTCTCTTACCCCTGCAGGTTTCGCCAAGTTCAACGGGTTGTCTGCTGGGGAAACGGATACGGCAACATTCAATTACGATGTAAGCGACGGAATAACCACGACGCACAACACGTTTGCATTGACGATAAATGGTGTCAACGACGCTCCGTCGGCAATTGCGATTGCAGATAGTGTGAGCGAGGATGGACCGGCCGTCACGCTGACCGCCAACTTCACTGATCCCGATAGAGACGATACCCACGGCTTTTCGATCAACACTGCCGGCACCATAGGCAACGTCATAAACAACAACGACGGGACGTTCAGTTACGACCCGAACGGGCAATTTGAATTCCTGGCTCTCGGGCAGACGGCGACCGACGCCTTTCGCCTACACTGTGACCGACAACCACGGCGCAAGTTCGACAGCGACAGCCTCGATCACCGTGATCGGTCAGAACGATGCTCCTGTAATTCAGACCGGCGGCGGGGGCGATGAGGCAACTTACTGGCTTCGAGTGCACAATGCTGCGATCACGACGGTCCAGGCCAAAGACGTCGATAATGGAGACGTCGTCACATACTCCATCGTTGGTGGGTCAGATGCGAGCAGCTTCACCATCGATAGTCAAACTGGTGTACTCGCCTTCGCGTCCTTGCCTAAGCAGCCGCACAAGGCTTACGAGGTGCAGGTCCAGGCCTCCGACGGTCACCCCGGAGGCACCGACGTTCAGGCAATCACCGTCAATGTTACCGCAGACAAGATGGCAGGGGATCAGGCGAACCTGGAGGCTGACACCTTTGTCTTCCACGACAAGTTCGGGGCAAATACGGTTCAACACTTTGATGTCCTTCACGACTTCCTCCAGTTCGATCGGGGCATGTTTGCCGCAGATACGGCGGCTGCGGTGCTAGATGCCTCTCATGATGATGGCCATGGCAACGTGGTAGTCGATGCACATGCGGGCCATCTGACGCTGCAAGGCGTATCAGTGGCCCAACTGGCAGCTCACACTAACGACATCCTATTCGTCTGAGACGGACTCGGACATCAAGGCTCGACCGCCCCCGCGGTCGAGCCTGCAGCGAAAAAGGAAAAGGCTCGTATCGGAGTGTGCCGGGCTTTTGTACCAACCCGCTGAGTGGCTGGCCTTGCGGCCCCGGAGCGCTCAAGAGACGAGAGGATGTCGTTCAAGGAAGTCCTTGATGGCTGCGTTCACGGGGCCTGGATTGGTCATGTTGACGGAGTGACCGCCCGCAATCAGGATCAGTTCCGCATTGGGGATTGCTGCCTTCATGGCTTGCGCCCTCGAAAGTGGAATCGCGGCATCGGCATCGCCATGGATGACCAGTGCGGGGACGCGGATCGAGGAGATATTGTCGCTGATATCGTCTCGGCGAGCGAGCGTGTCGAGACAGCTCAAGAGATTTGGCGCTGTCATGGCACGCCACTTTTCCCTCCATGCGGAGGCGCCAGGCCAGTTGGGACCGAAAATGATGTGCTCGACCGTGGTGGCGATTTCGTCCGGCAGCTTGCCTGCGATCCATGCACCGAGCAGCGCGCGATAGCTCGCGAGTGTTTTCGGATCATCTACGCCCGCCTGCGTTGCGATCAAGACCAAGGCACGGACGCGTTCGGGATTCATCAAGGCGCATCTCATACCAAGGAAGGAGCCCTGAGACACGCCGACGAGAATGGCGCTGTCGATGCCAAGAAACGAAAGAAGCGCGGAGAGATCGTTTGCGGAATCGTAGTACGAAAAGGCGGGCAACGTTTCCGTGGCAGTCTTCCCATGCCCGCGCTCGTCCCACACGATGCAGCGGTATCTGTCCCGGAACGCCATCACCTGCGGCGAGAACATGGTGCCGTCAAGCAACAGTCCGTGCGAGAAGACAATCGCCGGGCCAGCGCCGCCCGTATCCTCGTAATAGAGCCGCTGACCGTTAACGTCCGCGTAGGGCACTTCTTGCTCCTGCTTACCATTCTCCGTCATTGAAGCATGCGACATCGGCCCGACAAAGGCGACGGAATTTGAGCTACGGCGGTAACAGAGCGGCGCGTCGGAGAATTCCTCACAATGAGTTCAGCCGAGCGCGCAACTGAACGTCGGTCTCGGAAGCGAGTTCGAGCAAGCCGCGATAGGGATCGCCGTCTATCCCAAGAACGGCTGCGAAGGCGGGCTCGGTCTTGATCCCGAGCGACCTTTGCTGAAGGACGGCCTTGCGGAGGCGTCCGTCGTCGAGCGCCAGCAATCTTCTTTCGATCTCGAAATGCAACCAGCCGTCCTGCTGATCCACCGGCCGAGTGTCGCCGAACACCTCGAAGGGCCACCCGCTCCATTCGAAGCGAGCGACCACCGGTCGTCCCGCGGAGGTCCACTGATAAAGACAGAAGCCATCGCAGGATTGGTATTGTTTCCAGATCGCCTCGGCAAAGACCGCCGGGTCAAATGCGTGACAGACGATGTCGATATCGCTGCCCGGCACGGAAATCGCCAAGGGAAGAGTGCCGACGACATGGGGATCGAACGCACGGAGCGTATCCAACACACCTGAGCTACTGATCGCGACTTCGTATTCCATCGTTGCTCGCCGAGGCACGAACCGCCGCCACTCCGGCTCTCAGCCTTTCAGCATTCGCAGTACCACATTTCATGCGATCCTCCATCATCGCTCCCGAGAGTTGCTGGACGTAGCGGCTCGTGAGATATTTGCACCTGTTGGCGAGCCGTCCCAGTCGTCAATCCGGAACTACTCGCCTTCGTCAAACGCTGAGGGAGAGTGCCATGAAGATCATCGTCATCGGCGGCACCGGGCTAATCGGATCGAAGCTGGTCGCAAAACTCAGCCAACAGGGACACGAGGCCGTGCCGGCCTCTCCGCGGTCGGGTGTGAACGCGGTGACGGGAGAAGGGCTCGCGGCCGCGCTCACCGGCGCGCAAGTCGTGGTGGACGTTTCCAATTCGCCATCCTGGGAACCTGCCGCAGTGCTCGACTTTTTCGAGCGTTCCACCCGCAATCTCGTTGCTGCGGAAACCGCGGCCGGCGTGACGCATCACGTCGCGCTATCGATTGTCGGGACCGACCGCTCGCCGGATATCGCCTATTTTCGTGCCAAGATCGCGCAGGAGACACTGATCAAATCGTCCGGCGTTCCCTACTCCATCGTCCGCGCGACCCAGTTCTTCGAATTCCTGAGCGCCATCGCCGAAACCGGAGCGGTCGGGAACAGGATTGTCGTTCCGTCGGCCCTGTTCCAGCCGATCGCGGCCGACGATGTCGTTGACTGCCTGGCAGAGGTTGCGGTCGGGCAGCCGCTGAACGCCACGATAGATATAGCAGGCCCGGAGAAGGCGCCCTTCGATGAATTCGTTGCGCGCCGCCTGAAGGCATCAGGCGACAGCCGGCTCGTTTTCGGTGATCCAACCGCGGAGTATTATGGCGCGCCGATCGACGATGCCTCGCTGACGCCCAGCGGCACAGCCCGGCTTGGACCAACTCGCCTGGAGGCTTGGCTCGCGAGACTTTAACGTCGGCCGAGGCTCGGCTGACCCAGACTCGGAGTTTCCGCACCGACCTCAGTTCGTGATCTTGTCGAACTGAATCAGGCTGAACGAGCCAGCGCTGGAGAGTCCCGCAAAGGTGAAGCCGGCCGACTCGGCAAGGGTGCGGTACTGGGTTTCGGTGCGCTCCAGGCCGCCCGGCTCCCGCAGCATGTTAAGGTCGCTCATGGCGCGCTCCCGGTCTTGAGCTGATGTCGTCGGACGTTCTGGCATGATCCGCTCGACGATGATCAGCTTGCCGCCCACTGGAAGCGCATCCCGGCACTTGCGCAGTATGATCTCGCTCCGATCGTCCCTCCAATTATGGAGGATGCTCTTCATCAGGATTGTATCGGCGCCGCTCGGGACCGCCTCGAAGAAATCGCCGGCAACGAACCGGCAGCGGTCGGCGATGCCGACCCGATTGAAATGCGCTCGCGCCTCGTTCTCGCAGCGTGCAAGATCGCACGCTATTCCCGTGAGATGCGGATTATGCAGCAGCACGCCGGCGATCAGCTCGCCTGAGCCGCCGCCGAGATCCATGACGACGCGCGAGGTCGAGAAATCGTAGGCCTGAACGATTTTCGGAACGAGGCTCCGCGTCAGACTGACCATCGCGGCATTGAACCGGCTGACGACTTCCGGCGAATTGCCCATCACAGCATAGCGATCGTGTCCCTCCCCCCGCATCTCGGTCGCGGTCTTCCCGGAGCGAACGGAATCGACAAGGCCGGCCCAGGATCGCACGAGGACTTCGCCTTCGAAGAGAACCCAGTCCTTGAAAGAGGGATTGGCATTCCGATCAAGCTGTCGGCCGAGGTCGGTGATCGTAAACCTGTCCCCGCTTGCCCGGTTGCAGACCCCAATCGTTGTCAGCGCAACGAGCAGCCTGCGCAGCGCGCTTTCGTCGGCGGACACCAACCGGGCAAGCTCGGCCATCGATTTTGCATCGTCTCCGATCGCCTCCGCGAGGTCGAGCTTGGCGGCGGCATAGATCGCCGCCGTCACACGGTGGGACTGCACGAGATCGAATATCGATTCTGATCCGTTCATGTGTTCCTCCAACAGGATGAGAGCCCGGGACTGCAGTCGGTCGGAGTCTTCAATTGGTCGGAGTGAATCCCGTTGCTTGCACGATCGCTTTCCAGCGTTCGGATTCGGATGCGATCAGCCGGGCGAAGTCGCCCATCGCGATCGCGTCGGGCTCAACTGCCAGCTTTGCCATGCCGGACCTTACCTCGTCGATGCGGAGGGCAGCCTGGATGGAACCGTTGAGGCGCTCGACAATACCCGCCGACGTCTGCGCGGGAACGAAAAACCCATACCATGTGAGGTCCTCAAGCGAGGGATAGCCGAGTTCTCGCACCGTCGGCACATCAGGAAGAAACGGACTGTGGCGCGGTCCGGTGGTCGCCAGCGCACGAAGATCTCCGGATCGGACAAGGCCGAGCGAGCTGCCGACCGGCATAATGGCCGATGCGATCTCTCCTTTGACCAAATCCTGGATCGCGCCATTGCCTTGATAGGGTACGTGAAGAAAATCGAAGCCCGCGGTGCGGCCCAGCATCGCGCCAAGGAAATGCAGCGTGGTGCCGGCACCCGCCGTGCCGTAGGTGGCCTGCTTTGGGTTGGCGCGGCACCAGGCGACGAAATCTGCAAGGGTCCTTACGTCACCCGGCACCTTCGGACCGACCGTCAGCAAGGTCGGAGTCGAGGCGACGGTCGACACCGCCGTGAAATCGCGCGGCTCATATCTGAGCGTCTTGTAGACGTGCGGAAAGAGCATCATGAATCCAAGCGGCGCGAACAGCATGACGGTTCCGTCGGCGTCAGCCGTCTTCACCGCCTCGACCGCGACACGGCCGGCTGCGCCAGGCCTGGTCTCGACCACGATCGTTTCCGCATAATCCTTCATCTGGCCGGCAACGAGCCTTGCCAGGGCGTCCTGCAACCCCGGCGTAAAGCCTGTCAGTATATGCACGGTTCTTGCCGATGGTTGTGCGATGGCACGCTGCACGAGACCCGCGGCAGAGAACGCGACGCCGGCCGCCGACACGATCAACAAGTCACGACGTGTGATCATCAACTGTCTCCCAACCTGATCTCATTCCGCGCTTACTCTACCTTTGGATGTACCACGGCGAGGATGGACAGGCTTGGTCTCCGGCTTACTTTTTCCTTATCGTCGGCTTACTCTT
Organism: Bradyrhizobium sp. LeoB3; assembly: GCF_055456055.1. NCBI lineage: Bacteria > Pseudomonadati > Pseudomonadota > Alphaproteobacteria > Hyphomicrobiales > Nitrobacteraceae > Bradyrhizobium > Bradyrhizobium sp. LeoB3. The sequence goes on along the minus strand of NZ_JBVBEF010000030.1, from coordinate 9,165 downwards.
GCGTTCGGGCATAAACTTCCGTGATTGGCCGCCGTGCGGGGAAGTCGCTTGCGTTATATTTTTGAAGATTTTTCATTTGATACCGCCCGGCGCGAGCTGCGTCGCGGCGCGGATGTCATCGCTGTCGCGCCGAAAGTATTCGACTTGCTTGGCTATCTGATCGGCAACCGGGACCACGTCGTCAGCAAGGACGATCTCATCAAAGCCATCTGGCAAGGCCGCATCGTTTCGGATGTGGCCCTGACCACGCGCCTGAATGCTGCGCGCAGGGCGATTGGCGACTCCGGGGACGAACAGCGACTCATCAGAACGTTTCCGCGCAAGGGTGTCCGTTTCATCGGCACGGTGCACGAATCGGCTGTGCCAGCGGGCGCAACGGTGTCGGACGGCTCGCCGAAACCGGGCTTTGCCATTCCTGATAAACCTTCGCTGGTCGTCCTGCCGTTCACCAATCTCAGCTCCGATCCCGAGCAGGAATATTTCGTCGACGGCGTGACCGAGAGCCTGACCACGGATCTGTCGCGCATGGTCGGGATCTTCGTGATCGGCCGCAACACCGCTTTCACCTACAAGGGCAAGCATGTCGATCTGAAGCAGATCGGTCGAGAACTCGGCGTTCGCTATGTCCTCGAGGGTTCCGTGCAGCGTAATGGAAGCCGCATGCGTATCAACGTTCAGCTCATTGATGCCGAGACCGGCAATCACCTGTGGGCAGAACGGTTCGACAAGCCGATCGCCGATCTCTTCGACATGCAGGATGAAATCGGCGCGCGTCTTGCCAATCAGCTTGGAACGGAATTGGTCACGGCTGAGGCGCGGCGGGCGGCGCGGGCGCCGCTTCCGGATTCGATGGACCTGTATTTCCAGGGCATGGCGTGTGTGAACCGAGGATCGGACCCGGCCAACCTGTCGCATGCGCGCAGGTTCTTCGAACAGGCCTTATGCCTGGATGCCGGCAACGCTGAGGCGATGGTCGGAGTGGCATTCGTCGATGCCATGCGGGGAACGTCCATGCAGACCGGCGACCGGACCGCACGCCTTCTGGCGGCCGAGACGTCTTTGACCAAGGTCCTGGCGTACGTGCCCAACCACGCGATGGCGCATTGCCTTCTTGGCGTCGTCCAGATTTTTACCAAGCGTGCCGCTCAGGGCATCGCCGAATGTGAGCGGGCCTTGGCGCTGGATCGAAATCTGGCCACAGCTTACGCATGGATTGGGCTTGGCAAATGTTATCTCGGTCGAGCCGAAGAAACTGAAGCCTACGTCATGGAAGCATTTCGGCTTTCGCCACGTGACAACCGAGCGTTCAGTTGGATGAATACAGCGGGTGTCGCGCAGTCCTATCTTGCAGCCGATGAAGCGGCTGCCTACTGGTTTAGGCGATCCATCGAGACCAACCGGAATGTCGCCGCGTTCGTTCACTTCTACCTTGCCGCGGCCTTGGCACATCTCGAGCGGATCGAGGAAGCACAGGCTTCGGTACAGGCGGGACTGGCCCTCGATCCCGATTTCACGCTCTCCCACTTCCTCGCCATCGCGCCAATGGACAACCCGACCTGCCTCGCGCAGCGCGCACGGATCGCCGAAGGTATGCGCAAGGCAGGGCTACCGAACGGCTGAATAGGCGGACAGTAATTCCGCAGTTGGAAACTTCTGGAGAACACCAATGCCCCTGGCCGGAAAAGGCATGCTGCTGACGTCGATGGATATCGATCCCGCTGATGAGGCCGATTTCAATCGCTGGTATGACCGCGAGCATCTCGAGGAGCGCGTCGCCATTGATGGCTTCCTGGAGGCGCGTCGCTACGTCGCACATGAGGGCAAGCCGAAATATCTCAGCCTCTACTCGACTGAGACCTTCGAGGTGTTGGACAGCCCGGCCTACCGCACCGCACTCGCCAACCAGACCGAATGGTCAAAGGCCAACATCGCGCGCTTCAAGAACATGATCCGCGGCGTCGCGCGCATCACCATCAGCCGGGGCACCGGCCGCGGCGCTGCGCTCGGCATCATCCGGCTTCGTCCGCCCGGCGAAGGCAAAGACAGACTGCGCGAAGCGCTGCGCGACCAGCTCGATCCCGCCAAGCTCGATGGGATCATCTCCATCCATTTGATCGAAAACGACCCTGCCCTTTCGAAACCGCTGACATCAGATGCATCGAATGCCGCGCCGGGCGCCGGTGACTGGTTCGTGCTGATTGACGCCACCGATGTAAGGGCCGTCCCGGCCGCCTTGGCGCTGGTGACCGACAACGCCGCCTGCAAGCCGCTGGTGATCTCCAGCGGCACTTACCGGCTGATGTGGGACCTCGCCAAGAGCGACCTGCCCCGCGCGTGATCCGCGCCGGCGGTGTCACGAATTGTTGCACCGCCGCATAAAGCCTTCATGGAGCTGAGCGGCAGGCGCGTGCTGCACCGCGCGAATGCCTGATGTCGCGCAGAATTGGCTTGTGTGCCTGATCTGGAATGGCTCTAATAAGAGCCGTCTATGATGCAATTGGAAAACCAGAAGAACGCCCGTCCGTTGGGCGTTCGCAGGCAAAGATAAGGCCGCGCATCTGACTTTGGGCTCCGACTTGGGTCCCGCGCGGATAAGGTAGGAATGAAACCGACTGATATCTCGGCGCCGGACTACTTTCACAAAGTAGTCGACTGCCAATGGGCCTGCCCCGCCCATACACCGGTTCCCGAATATATCCGTTTGATTGCCGAGGGGCGTTACAGCGACGCCTACATGATCAACTGGAAGTCCAACGTGTTCCCCGGGATTTTGGGGCGCACGTGCGACCGTCCATGCGAGCCGGCCTGCCGCCGCGGCCGCATCGAGGAAAATCCGGTCGCGATCTGCCGCCTGAAGCGCGTGGCAGCCGACTTCAAGGACGATATCAAGCACCGCCTGCCACGGCCCGGGCCGAAGAACGGCAAGCGCATTGTGCTGATCGGCGGCGGCCCCGCTTCGCTCACGGTGGCGCGCGACCTTGCCCCGCTTGGCTATCACTGCACCGTGTTCGACCAGGATCCCAAGGCCGGCGGCATGATGCGGACGCAGATCCCGAAATTCCGCCTGCCGGATTCGGTGATCGACGAGGAAACCGACTACATCCTGGGCCTCGGCATCGAGTTCAAGGGCGCCCACCGCATCGACAGCCTGAAGCAACTGCTGTCCGAGAACTATGACGCGATCTTCGTCGGCTCCGGTGCGCCGCGCGGCCGCGAGCTCGACATTCCCGGCCGCAAGGAGGCAGCCGCCAACATCCACATCGGCATCGAGTGGCTGTCGTCAGTGTCGTTCGGCCATGTCGAGAAAATCGGCCGCCGCGTGATCGTGCTCGGCGGTGGCAACACGGCGATGGATTGCTGCCGCACCGCGCGCCGCCTCGGCGGGGCGGACGTGAAAGTGATCGTCCGCTCCGGCTTCGACGAGATGAAGGCCTCGCCCTGGGAGAAGGAAGACGCGCTCCATGAGGACATCCCGATCCTCAATTACATGGTGCCGGTCGCCTTCATCCACGACAACGGCAAGCTCACCGGCGTCACCTTCCAGAAGGTGAAGGCCGAATATGACGCCAAGGGCCGGCGCAATCTGGTGCCGTCAGGCGAGCCCGATGAGACCGTGGCCTGCGACGACGTGCTGGTCGCGGTCGGCCAGGAGAACGCCTTCCCCTGGATCGAGGCCGATTGCGGCATCGAATTCGACAAATGGCACATGCCGAAGGTCGATCCGAAGACCTTCGCCTCGACCAATCCAAAAGTGTTCTTCGGCGGCGATGCCGCATTCGGCCCGAAGAACATCATCTGGGCGGTGGCGCATGGCCATGATGCCGCGCTGTCGATCCACAAGATGCTGTCCGGCGAGGACATCAACGAGCGCCCGCTGCCCGAGGTGCACGTCTCCTCGCAGAAGATGGGCATCCATGAGTGGAGCTACGACAACGACATCTCCACCGACAAGCGCTTCAAGGTGCCGCATCGCGACAAGGTGATCGCGCTGAAGGACATCCGCGCCGAGGTCGAGCTCGGCTACGACCTCAAGCTTGCGCTCGGCGAAGCCGAGCGCTGCCTGAACTGCGACGTGCAGACCGTGTTCACCGCGCCGCTCTGCATCGAATGCGACGCCTGCGTCGACATCTGCCCGATGGATTGCATCACCTTCACAGAGAACGGCGAGGAAGACGATCTGCGGCAGCGGCTGAAGGCGCCTTCGCCGCATCACGACCAGGCACTCTATATCGCCGACGGGCTGAAGACCGGCCGTATCATGGCGAAGGACGAAGACGTCTGCCTGCATTGCGGGCTGTGCGCCGAGCGCTGCCCGACCGGTGCCTGGGACATGCAGAAATACCTCATCGATATGGTTCACGCGGGATCAACATGTCAGTCCAAAGCCCGATCAGCAGCGTAAACGACTTCGTCGTCCGCTTCGCCAACGTCAACGGCTCGGGTTCGGCGAGCGCCAACGAATTGTTCGCGCGTGCGATCCTGCGCCACGGCGTGCCGGTGTCACCGCGCAACATCTTCCCCTCCAACATCCAGGGCCTGCCGACGTGGTATGAAGTGCGGGTGACAGAAGCCGGCCATCTCGGCGCCCGCGGCGGCGTCGACATGATGGTGGCGATGAACCCGCAGACCTGGGACAAGGACGTCGCCTCGATCGAGCCTGGCGGGTATCTGTTCTACGATTCCACCAAGCCGATGCCGTCGTCGAAATTCCGCGCCGACATCACCGTGATCGGGGTGCCGCTGACCGCGATCACCAACTCGACCTATACCGATCCGCGCCAGCGCCAACTGTTCAAGAACATCATCTATCTCGGCGCGCTGTCCGCGCTGCTCGAGATGGATCCGAAGCTGATCGAGCAACTGATCGGCGAGCAGTACAAGGGCAAGGAGAAGCTGCTCTCCTCCAACGTCCATGCGCTGCATCTCGGCCGCGACTGGGCGCTGCAGAACCTGAAATGCCCGATCGGGCTCAGGGTCAAGAAGGCCGACAAGGTCGGCGATCGCATCTTTCTGGAAGGCAACAGCGCCGCCGCGCTCGGCGCGGTCTATGGCGGCGCCACGGTCTGCGCGTGGTATCCGATCACGCCGTCATCTTCGCTCGCGGAGGCCTTCACCAACCATTGCAAGAAGCTGCGGCACGATCCGGAGACCGGCCAGGCGAAATATGCGATCGTGCAGGCCGAGGACGAGCTTGCTTCGATCGGCATCGTGATCGGCGCCTCCTGGAACGGCGCGCGCGCCTTCACCACGACCTCCGGCCCCGGCATCTCCCTGATGACGGAGTTCATCGGTCTCTCCTACTTCGCCGAGATTCCGGCCGTGATCATGAATGTGCAGCGCGCCGGTCCTTCGACCGGCATGCCGACGCGCACCCAGCAATGCGACATCATCGCCTGCGCCTATGCTTCGCATGGCGACACCAAGCATGTGCTGCTGTTCCCGGAAGATCCGGCGGAGGCGTTCGAGTTTGCCGCGACCGCCTTCGATCTTGCCGAGCGGCTGCAGACCGTGATCTTCGTGATGCTCGATCTCGATATCGGCATGAACCACCGGCTGTGCCGGCCGCTGCGCTGGGACGACGCCCGGCAATATGACCGCGGCAAGGTGATGACCAGGGAGATGCTGGAAGAAGGCCGCGATTTCGGCCGCTATCTCGATGTCGACGGCGACGGCATTCCCTTCCGCACCTATCCCGGCACGCACCCGACCAAGGGCTCGTACTTCACTCGCGGCACCTCGCGCGACCGCTATGCGCGCTATTCGGAGGAAGGCCCTGTCTACGCCGACAACATGCAGCGCCTGGTGCGCAAGTTCGAGACCGCGCAGGACCTGGTGCCGCGGCCGCTGCAGGCCAATGCGGCCAAGCCGACCAAATATGGCGTGATCTATTTCGGCTCAACCGCGCCGGCGATGGACGAGGCGATCGAGATTCTGGACGCGCGCGGCCATCATCTGGATCGGCTGCGCATCCGCGCCTTCCCGTTCCACTCCAGCGTCGCCAGCTTCATCGCCGACCACGATTTCGTTTACGTCGTCGAGCAGAACCGCGACGCGCAACTCCGGCAATTGATCGTCAACGAGAACGGCATCGATCCCGTGCGGCTGGTGCCGATCCTGCATTATGACGGCACGCCGATCACCGCGCGCTTCATTGCCAACGCGATCGGCGACCACCAGGACCATCTCAAGGTGACCCCTCTGCGCAAGGCCGTGTCATGACCTCTCCTTTCATCTCTCCGGCGTCATGCCCGGGCTTGACCCGGGCATCCACGCCTTTCTTTCTCCTGACCAGTACGTGGATGGCCGGGTCAAGCCCGGCCATGACGCGGCGGGGACCGCAGGTGTTGTTATGACCTACATTGCAAAGCCGAAATTCCATCATCCCGGCCTCAAGAAGAACGAGCTCGGCTATACCCACCGCGACTACGAGGGCAAGATCTCGACGCTGTGCGCCGGCTGCGGTCACGACTCGATTACGGCATCGATCATCGAGGCCTGCTATGAGCTCTCGATCGAGCCGCACCGGGTCGCGAAGATTTCCGGCATCGGCTGCTCGTCGAAAACGCCGGACTATTTCCTCGGCAATTCGCACGGCTTCAACTCGGTCCATGGCCGCATGCCGTCGGTGCTGACCGGCGCCAACCTCGCCAACCGCGACCTGATCTATCTCGGCGTTTCCGGCGATGGCGACAGCGCCTCGATCGGCTTCGGCCAGTTCGCGCATTCGATCCGCCGCGGCGTCAACATGACCTATATCGTCGAGAATAATGGCGTCTACGGCCTGACCAAGGGTCAGTTCTCGGCGACCGCCGACCGCGGCTCGAAGTCCAAGAAGGGCGTGGTCAATACCGACAATGCGATCGACCTGGTCGCGATCGCGCTGCAGCTCGGCGCCACCTTCGTGGCGCGCAGCTTCTCCGGCGATAAGACCCAGCTCGTGCCGTTGATCGCGGCCGCGATCCAGCACAAGGGCGCGTCCTTCATCGACGTCATCAGCCCCTGCATCGCCTTCAACAATCACGCCGGCTCGACCAAGAGTTTCGATTATGTCCGCGAGCACAACGATGCCGTGAACCGGCTCGACGTGCTGGTCGGCCGCGAGCCGATCCATGTCGACTATGCGCCCGGCACCGTGCAGGTGGTCGAGCAGCACGACGGCTCGCGGATCGCGCTGCGCAAGCTCGATGCCGATTACGATCCGCATGACCGGGTGGGCGCGATGACCTTCCTGCAGAAGCACGCCGCCAAGGGCCAGATCGTCACCGGTCTGTTGTACGTCGATCCGGAAGCCGAGGATTTGCACGCCCATCTCAACACGGTGGACACCCCGCTCAATACGCTGGATGCGAAGGCGCTCTGCCCCGGCTCCGCCGCGCTGGACAAGATCAACGCCAGCCTGCGTTAGCTGCGCCCCCTCTCCCGCTTGCGGGAGAGGGCGGGGGTGAGGGTGTCTCCACGAGTCATTACGTGGAGAGGGCCCTCACCCGGCGCTATGCGCCGACCTCTCCCGCAAGCGGGAGAGGTGAAAGGAGCCTGCACGCCCTCACTTGTCGCCGAGCACCTCGCCGAACAGGACCCATGACTTGCCGTCGAAGCGCGCCATCTGGATTTGCCGGATGGGCGTGACATTGGTCGGCTCGGTCGTCACCTTGATGCCCGGCAGCAGCATCGGCAGTTCGAGGCCGTTGAGGTTGGTGGCCTGTTTGATGATGTTGTCCCGGCTGAGATCGTCCTCGCAATTCTTCAGCACCGCCGCCATCACGCCTGCAACCGTATAGCCCTGCACGTTGAAGAGGTCGCCGGGACTGGCATTCGGCTGATACTTCGTCATCCAGGCCGAGAATTCCTTCTGCGCGGGATCGTCAGCCCAGCGCGGATCAGTCGGGTCCTTCAGATACAGGCCAGTAACAACACCGACCGCGTTCTCAAGACCAGCAGGTTCGAGCACGGCGGATACGGAATTCGAGACGGTCGGCAGGATGATCAGCGGTTTCCAGCCCATGCCGGCGGCCTTGCGCAGCGCTTGCGCCGCGAACTTCGGCGTCGCCTCGGCAAAGAACACGTCTGCGCCGGACTCGCGCATCGACACCATCTGTGAATCGATGGTCGGATCGCTGGTCAGATAGGTCGTCTCGGATACGATCTGGCCGACATGCTCGCCGAGCCCTTCCTTGAAACCCCTCAGATAATCCTTGCCGGCGTCCTCGTTCGGCGTGATCACGGCGATCTTGGCGTCCGGCTTGGTCCGCAGAATGTACTTGGCGTAGAGCCTGCCTTCGAGTTCGTAGGTCGGATTGAAGCCGACGGTCCAGGGGAACTGTTTCGGGTCGTTCCACCGCGTCGCGCCCGACGAGACGAAGAGCTGCGGCACGCGCTTGATGTTCAGGTATTTCTGAACGGCGATATTGGGCGCGGTGCCGACGGAACTGAACAGCGCAAGCACCTCATCCTGTTCGACGAGCTTGCGTGTCTGCTCCACCGTCTTCGACGGCGAATAGGCATCGTCCAGGCTGTCGAATTCGATCTTGCGGCCGTTGATGCCGCCCTGGTCGTTCAACATCTGAAAATACGCGGCTTCCGCGCGCGCGATGGTGCTGTAGGCCGATGCGGGCCCGCTGTAGGGCGCGGTGTTTCCAAGCTTGATGGTGGTTTCGGCACTGAGCGAAGCTGACGTCGTCAGCATCGAGAGCGCGGCGGAGGCGAGAGCGCCCGCCAGACATTTGCGAGTTGTCACGGTCTATTTCCTTTTTGGTTTTTTCGACCGCGCGCACCATACCAATCGCGCCAGATGAGGCAATCGCGCAAGAATTCCGCGTGCCGGCAATTGGCACGCGCAATGTCTCTTTCTCCCTCTCCCCGTTCTTACAAGGAGAGGGTTGGGCTGAGGGGCTTTATCCGCGAACAAAATGGCAGACGGACTCGCGGAGACTCCCCTCGCCCGAAATTCAAGCTCCGCTTGAATTCGACCTCTCCCCGCAAGCGGGGCGAGGTGAGACCGGATTCGCCGCTCGATTAGAGAGAACGACTAGAGCGTGATGTTTTTATACGGAAACATATCCTGAGTTTTTGAGATAGTTGGCGCACTCCTCGAGACTGTGAATCTTTTTATATCGGGCGCGTGGCAGCTGTGATTCTCTTCGCGGATTGATTTGCAGGAGGGGGATG
>NZ_JBVBEF010000029.1:0-83846 GCF_055456055.1 Bradyrhizobium sp. LeoB3 | reverse complement strand
CCCTTTGGGAATCCCTCACGACGTCAGCGAGTCGATTTGCCGCACTCACGCCAAACCGCGTTTTGTACGTACCCTAGCGCTTTCGCGGGGACGACGGGTGTTGTTTGCGGCGAGACCCTACGCGGTCTTCTCTGCTATCGATCCCTTCGCATCGATGAGCCCCAGCGCCTCAGCGACGACCAGACGCTGCGCGACAGGCGGAAGCAGTCGACCGGGGTGGAGGAGCCGAGCGCTTCGAAGCGGTGCAGCTCGACGCCGCTCCACTGGAAGCCGCATTTCTCCAGGATGTTGCGCGACGACGGGTTGGCGACGCGGGCGCCGGAGAACAGGTAGTCGTGGCCGAACTCCTCGAAGAAGTAGTCGATCGTGGCGCGCGCGGCCTCGGTGCCAAAGCCCTGGCCCCAATGTTCGACGCCGAGCCAGTAGCCGAGCTCCGGAGTATCAGGCTCGCGCCAGTCGATGCCGACCACGCCTATCGGCGCGGAGCTGGTCTCGATCAGGAACACGGTCTCGCCGCCTCCCCCGGCAGTCGCACGCACGAATTCGACCGCATGCTCGTTCAGATAAGGATGCGGCAGGCGGCGGGTGTTCTCTGCAATGCGACGATCATTGGCGAGATGCGCAATTGCTTTTACGTCCGCGAGCGTCGGCTTGCGCAAGGTCAGCCGTTCGGTCTCGAGGACGCAACCTCTCGACTCGCGTAACATTGGGGTCGGGATATCCTGCAGCATGTCGGGCTCCTGTGATGCGACAACGGTACGCTACGCTTCGATCCTTGCGCGTGGCCCCACATGGGACACGCGCAACAGAAAAGGGGAGGCCGGTATCCCGCCTCCCCTGGAGCCACTTAGAGCCCCGCCGGTTCAACAGGATCCGGCGGACTCATATCGTCCACCGTCTATTCGGCTGCAGCCTCGAGCACCGGAATTACCGATACGAAGGTGCGGCCATTGCCTTTGGCGCGGAACTCCACACGACCTTCAACTTTGGCGAACAGGGTATGATCGGTTCCCATGCCGACATTAAGGCCCGGATGCCAAGTGGTGCCGCGCTGACGCGCGATGATATTACCGGGAATCACGAGCTCGCCACCGAACGCTTTGATGCCAAGGCGCTTGCCCTTGGAATCACGTCCGTTTCGCGATGAACCGCCTGCTTTTTTGTGAGCCATAGCTCGTCTCCAACTGCAGTAATTCTCTAGATCAATTCCTTGACGGAATCATTTCACTTTTTGTCACGTTTCAACTTTTGATACGTGACGATCACATTTCTCTAACGCCGCGTTTTTGAAGGCTTATGCGGCATCCTCAGTGGGCGCTGCAGCAACCTTTTCCTTCTTCGGCCGCGGGCCGATCGTCGGCTTCGCGTTGTCGGTCAGGATCTCGGTGATCCTCAGCACCGTCAGTTCATCGCGATAGCCGCGCTTGCGACGGGAATTCTTGCGGCGGCGCTTCTTGAACGCGAGTACCTTCGGACCGCGCTTGTGCTGCAGCACCTCGGCCGCCACCGAAGCACCTGCCACCGTCGGTGCGCCCAGGACCGGCGTTTCACCGCCGACCACCAGAACTTCGCCAAGTTGCACGATCGTGCCGACATCGCCGGCGATCTTGCCAATCTCGAGAACATCATCCGGAACGACGCGGTACTGCCGGCCGCCGGTTTTGATGACTGCGAACATCGTTTAATTCCTTCGTGTTCGATCCCGTCCTCGGGGAAACCCCGGGCGGCTTCTTGTTCAGTCGCTATGGGTTATGATTTTCGCGCGACGGGGACCTGCCCCGGAATTCGCACAAAAACAAGCGGCGCGAGAAATCCCACGCCGGATTGGGCGCCGTTATAGCGGCCAAGCGCCAGGAGTCAAGGCAAACGGGCCGAAAACCCGCCCAAATTGAAGGATTTGGAGCGATTTTAGGCCGCTTGAGCTCACTTCCCGGCGCGTAGCCCGGGTGGAGCGCAGCGCAACCCGGGTCATCCATCGGCCCCGGGCTGCGCGTTCCGCTCCACGCGGGCTACCGCGCCCCAGTCACGTCCCGGTCTTGGTCTTCGCCTTCGGATCATCCGCCGCCATGGCGTGCACCGGCGAGGTCTGGCGGGCGCCGGGGCCCGGATGCACATGGACGGCCTTGGCCGACAGCGGCTCGCCGCATTCCGAGCAGACCATCACCGGGTCGAACATGTGTCCGCAGTTCTTGTGCTGATGCAGCATCGGTCGGCCGCGCGAGTCGACCATGTGGATGTTGCCCCAGTGCACGATCGACATGATGATCGGATAGAGGTCGAGGCCCTTCTGCGTCAGGATATATTCGTAGCGCTTCGGCGATTCCTGGTACGGGATTCGGCGCAGCACGCCGAAGCGCACCAGCTTCTTCAGCCGCTCGGCGAGCAGATGGCGGGTGATGCCCAGCGAAGACTGAAACGCCTCGAACCTCCGCTTGCGAAGAAAGCACTCGCGCAGGATCAGGAGACTCCAGCGGTCGCCGATCACGGCCACCGTGCGGGCCAGCGAGCACGGCTCCTCTTCAAGCGTATCCCATTTCATCAATGTCTCCAGTCACCTGCAGTCCGCGAAGCAGGATTCATTCTAATTCGGCACTAAGGCGCGTTCAACCGTTTGTGCGCCGACCGTTACCGCAGAACCTAATCCGCTATTGACAGTTCTAAAATAGAACTTTAAAGCCGAGGTCGCAACCGATGGCGGCGACGGGCCGCCCTAGCCAAGGAAAGGCAATCGATGGCTGCTCCGCTCAAAGTCGAGTTTCATTTCGATTTCGGCAGCCCGAACGCCTATCTCGCCGAGCTGGTCCTGCCGGGAATTGAAAAGCGCACCGGCGTGAAGTTCGACTACGTCCCGGTGCTGCTCGGCGGCGTCTACAAGGCGACCGGCAACATGTCGCCGTTCGACTCGCTGCGCGGGATCAAGAACAAGGCCGAATACAACGCACTGGAAACCGAGCGCTTCCTGCGGCGCCACCACATCACGAAATTCAAGTCGAACCCGTTCTTCCCGGTGAACACGTTGATGCTGATGCGCGGCGTGATCGCCGCGGAATTCGAGGGATTGTTCGAGCCCTATTTCCGTGCGGCCTACCACCACATGTGGGTCGAGCCGAAGAAGATGGACGATCCGCAGGTCTTCCGCGACGCGTTCCTCGCCTCCGGTGTCGATATCGACCGCGTGCTCGCGCGCATCCAGCAGGACGACGTCAAGAAGAAGCTGATCGAGAACACGCAAATCGCGGTGGCGCGCGGCGAGTTCGGCTCGCCGACTTTCTTCGTCGGCGACGAAATGTTCTTCGGCAAGGATCGCCTGCGCGAAGTCGAGGAAGAGATCGTCGCCCAGCTCGCGGCGGCGAAAGGCTGCGCGAGACGGCCAGGAACCTAAGCAAACCAATTCACAGCAAGGCCCGGAACAAGGGTCGTGGAGGCGGGAGGTGTCGTTGACGATATTGGAGCGAGCGGCCCCGGCGGCCGAAATTCTGGCAAATCTGCCGAACCGGATCCACGAGGTGATCGACCGGCATGTCGCGGCGACGCCGGATCGCACGGCGCTGATCGATGACGGCGGCAGCCTGACCTACCGCGAACTCGATCGCGCCATCGGCGGCACCGCGGACGCGCTGCGTGCGCTCGGCATCCGCGCCGGCGATCGCATCATGATCGTCAGCGAGAATGCGATCCCGCTCGCGTGCCTTCTGTTCGCCGCGAGCCGGCTCGATGCCTGGGCGATCGTGGTCAATCCGCGGCTATCGCCGCGCGAACTGGACCAGATCCGGGATCACAGCGGCGCGCGCCGCGTCTTGCTCACCACCGACGTTTCCAAGGAAGCGGCCGCGCATGCCGCGCGTTATAGCGCACCGGTGCAGGATGTCGGCCCGCTCTATGGCATCGGCGTATCCGCGCTGAACGAGGCGACCTCGCCCGAGCCGGTCGAGGCCGACGGCGCCAGCCAGGTTGCCGTGCTGATCTACACCTCGGGTACCACGGGCGCGCCGAAAGGCGTGATGCTGACGCACCGCAATCTCTTGTTCAGCGCCCAGACCACCGCGGCGCTGCGCAACATGACGTCGGACGACGTGCAATATTGCGTGCTGCCGATCTCGCACATCGTCGGCATCTCGCTGCTGACGATGACGCTGATGACCGGCGCCGCGGTCCGCCTGGTCGCGAAGTATGATCCGGCGGCGCTGGTGCAGGCGATGGCGGAGGAAGGCATCACGATCCTGAACGGCGTTCCCGCCACCTATCAGCGCCTGCTCGAATACAAGCGGACGTCAGGTCTTTCGAAACTGAACCGCGGCGCGCTGCGCCTGATCTCGGTCGCGGGCGCGCCGCTCGACCTCGATCTGAAATCGCGGGTCGAACAGGAACTCGGGCTGCCTTTGCTCAACGGCTACGGCATCACCGAATGCTCGCCCGGGATTTCCGGCATCCGTCCGGAGGCGCCGAGAGCCGACCATGGCGTCGGGACGCTGCTGCCCGGTCTCGAGGCCAGGATCGTCGGCAGGGATGGCAAGCTGGTTGCGAGTGGCGCGGTCGGCGAGCTCCATGTCCGCGGCGCCAACGTCATGCGCGGCTATTACCGCGCGCCCGATCTTACCGCGAAGGCGATCGATCCCGATGGCTGGTTCAACACCGGCGATCTCGCGCGTTTCGAGGGCGACTGCCTCTATATCGTCGGCCGTACCAAGGAGATGATCATCCGCTCCGGCTTCAACGTCTATCCGGCGGAGATCGAGGCGGTGCTCTCGACCCACGACGCCGTGGTGCAGTGCGCCGTGGTGGGGCGGCCGGTCGAGGGCAACGAGGAAGTGGTCGCGTTCGTCCAGCTGCTGCAGGGCTCGAAGGCGACGGCGGAGGACTTGATGGCCCATGTCGCGCCGCAGCTCACCTCCTACAAGCGGCCCTCGGAGATCATCCTGCTCGACGCGCTGCCGGCGACCTCGACGGGCAAGATATTGAAGCACAAACTGGCGGAGTCGCTGCGCACGTCCTGAGCGCGCGGCGAGATCGATTTATTTCCAATCAGCAGTCGGGAGAGGCCAATGCAGAAGAGAAATGCGACGGCGGCGGTCATCGGGGCCGGCGATTATATCGGCGGCGAGATCGCCAAGAAATTTGCCTCCGAAGGTTTCACGATCTTCGCCGGACGACGCAATGGCGCCAAGCTCGAGCCGCTGGTGAAGGAGATCGAGGCGGCCGGCGGCGAGATCCATGCCCGCTCGCTCGACGCGCGGAAGGAGGAGGAGATCATCTCCTTCCTCAACGACGCCGACAAGCACGCGCCGCTCGAAGTCTGCATCTTCAACATCGGCGCCAACGTCAATTTCCCGATCCTGGAAACCACCGAGCGCGTATTCCGCAAGGTCTGGGAGATGGCCTGCTATTCCGGCTTCCTCGCCGGACGCGAGGCGGCGCGGCTGATGCTGCCGCGTGGCCAAGGCAACATCTTCTTCACCGGCGCCACCGCATCCTTGCGCGGAGGGCCGGGCTACGCGGCCTTCGCGAGCGCCAAGTTCGGCCTGCGCGCGGTCGCGCAGGCGATGGCGCGCGAGCTCGGGCCGAAGAACATCCATGTTGCCCATCTCATCATCGACTCCGGCGTCGACACCGAATGGGTGCGGCAGCGGCGCATCGAAGCGTTGGGCCCCAACGCGCTCGACAATCCCGATCTGTTGATGCCGCCGTCCTCCGTCGCTGCCTCCTATTGGCAGCTCTACCAGCAGCCGAAGAGCGCCTGGACGTTCGAATTGGAAATCCGCCCGTTCGGCGAAAAGTGGTAACGGCGAGGTAGGGAACAAATCATGAGCGAGCATGTCAAGACCGAGATCGTCGACGGCGTGATGACGGTGACCTTGCAGCGTCCCGAGAAGAAGAACGCGCTCACCGTGGCGATGTATGACGCCATGTCCGACGCACTCGAACGCGCCGAGACCGATGGCTCGGTTCGTGTGATCCTGTTCCAGGGCGACGGCGACAGCTTTACGGCGGGCAACGACCTCGCCGATTTCGCTAGCCAGTCCAAAAGCGACAATTCCGCCATCGAGGGCGGAGCGCATCGCTTCATCGCCACCATCGGCAAGGCCAAGAAGCCGCTGGTTGCCGCTGTGCAGGGCAATGCCGTCGGCGTCGGCACCACGATACTGTTGCATTGCGACCTCGTTTATCTCGCCGACAATGCGCGGCTGATCACGCCGTTCGTCAATCTCGCGCTGGTGCCGGAAGCGGCCTCGAGCTTCCTGTTGCCGCTTCGGATCGGCCATGCGCGGGCCTACGCGATGTTCGCGCTCGGTGAGCCGATGGAGGCATCCGCGGCGCTGGCCTGCGGGCTCGCGAATGCGGTGGTGCCACAGGCGGAGCTGCGCAAGAAGGCGCGCGATGCCGCGATCGCGCTGACCAAGCGGCCGGCCGGCTCGCTCAGCCTCACCAAGCAGTTGATGCGAGACCATGAGCGGATCGCGGCGCGCATGGCCGAGGAAGGCAGCCTGTTCAAGGAGCGCCTCAAGACGCCCGAAGCGCGCGAAGCCTTTGCAGCCTTCGCCGAGCGCAGGCCACCCGACTTCACCAAGTTCCAGGCCTGACGTCTGATACGCACCAGACAAGGAGACGAACATGCATGCCGCGGGCAGCTATCAATATCCCCCAATGGACTCGGTTATCTATGGCAAGCCCGCGGCTGAGGCGCTGCGCGAGGAAGCAGAAAGGCTCGGCGCCAAACGCGTCTATCTAATCGTCAGCCGCACGCTCAACAGCACGACCGACGAAATCGAGAAGATCCGCACCGCTCTCGGCGATCGTTATGCCGCGACCTTCGACGGCATTCCGCAGCACACCACGCGCGACGTCGTGGTGCAGACCGCAAAGCACGCCAAGGAGGCCGGCGCCGACCTCGTGGTCGCGATCGGCGGCGGTTCGGTGGTGGATGCGGCCAAGATCGTGCTGATGTGCATGGAGCACGAGATCTTCGATCCTTCCGGGCTCGATGGTTTCGAGACCACGCCCGAGCGCCGCTTCGGTCCGTTCCGCACGCCGAAGGTGCGGATGATCGCGATTCCGAGCACGCTGTCCGGCGGCGAATACAATTCCGGCACGCTGGTCACCGACACGCGGCGCAAGCTGAAGCAGATCTTCAATCATCCGATGATGATGCCGCGCACCATCATCCTCGATCCCGCCATCACGCGCTACACGCCGGAGAAGCTATGGCTCGGCTCCGGTACCCGCGCGATGGATCACGGCATCGAGGCGATCTGCTCGATCCGCGGCAATGCGCTGGTCGATGCCGTCTGCCTGCAGGGCCTGCGCTATCTCCATGACGGCCTCTTGCGCACCAAGGAGGATCCGAACGACGAAGCGGCACGCATCAATTGCCAGTTGGGCTCCTGGATGTCGGCGTTCGGCCTGCAGGGGCGGGTGCCGATGGGCGCGAGCCACGCGATCGGCCATGTGCTCGGCGGCACCTGTGATGTGCCGCATTATTTCTGCACGGCGGTGATGATGCCGAGCGTGCTGCGCTACAATCGCCCCGCGACCGAGCAGGCGCAGAAGAAGATCGCGGCAGCGCTTGGCGCGCCCGAGCTCGATGCCGGCGAGGCCTTCGCCGCCTTCATCGCCAGGCTCGGCCTGCCGCGGCGGCTGGCCGATGTCGGGGTGGGCGAGGACCGCTTCGAGCTGATCGGCAAGAATGCGATGCTATCGATCTTCACCCGATCGAATCCACAGCCGATCCGCGAGCCGGCCGACGTCGTCAAGATCCTGCGGCTGGCGGCTTGATTAGAGCATGATCCGGAAAAGTGGAATCCAGTTTTCCGAAAAGATCATGCTCAAACAAGAAGATCTAGCCGCCGTCGTGGGCGCAACCAAACCCGTTCCAGGCCGTTATCCCCGGGTTCCAACCGGGGCAAGGATTTCATGGCCGACGAACTGGTATTGACAACGGGGATCGCCCACCACGGTGCGACGCGGTTGCCGTCTGTCGACGTCGACAGCTTCAACATCGAACTGAAGGACGACGAGGGTTTCCTCGGCGACCGTGCCAGCAAGAGCGCGTTCCGCAAGATCCTCGATCGCTGGCGCAAGCCGCTGCGCAAGACCGGCGAGGACCCGTTCGGCGATGAGCCGTCCGACCAGGTCAGCAAGAAGACGCTGGACGCGATCCTGATCGGCGACGACACCGAAGCCTCCGCCGTGGTTCACAGCGCGATCGAGGAGTTCGCGCTGGAGCTTGCCTATGTGACTCGGCGTTTCCTCAAGACCAAGGCCTGGGCCAAGACTGAGCGCATCGTGGTCGGTGGTGGCTTCCGTGACTCCAGGCTTGGCGAGCTCGCGATCGCGCGCACCGAGATCATCCTCAAGGACGAGAAGTTCAAGGTTGATCTTCAGCCGATCCGCCATCACCCCGACGAAGCCGGGCTGATCGGCTGCCTGCATCTGGCGCCGTCATGGATCTTCGAAGCTCATGATAGCATCCTGGCGGTCGACATCGGCGGCACCAACATCCGCTGCGGCGTGGTCGAGACGCGCTGGAAAAAGGCGCCGGACCTCTCCAAGGCCACGGTCTGGAAATCCGAGCTTTGGCGCCATGCCGATGAAACCCCGACGCGGGAAGCCGCGGTGGAGCATCTGGTCGAGATGCTGCAGGACCTCATCGCGGAAGCCGAGACCGATGGGCTGAAGCTGGCGCCCTTCATCGGGATCGCCTGTCCCGGCGTGATCAATGAGGACGGCTCGATCGAGAAGGGCGCGCAGAACCTGCCGGGCAATTGGGAGAGCAGCAAGTTCAACCTGCCGGCAAGCCTGGTCGAGGCGATCCCGCAAATCGGCGACCACGACACCGCGATCGTCATGCATAATGACGGCGTGGTGCAGGGGCTTTCCGAAGTCCCCTTCATGCAGGACGTTGAGCGCTGGGGCGTGCTGACGATCGGCACCGGCCTCGGCAATGCGCGCTTCACCAACCGCCGCAAGGAGAACGGCAAAGGCGCAAAGAATGGCGAGAAGGACGAGAAGGACAACGGCGAGAAGAAAGCAAAGAAGAGCGCGTGACGCTGGGTATATGCCTACCCTTGATTTCGTCACCTTCCCGTAGGTTTACGGGCGATTTCTCGGAAATCCGGGTGCAGTAAGGTTTAAAGGTTAGGTTAAGGCCGACATTGCGTTGGCCGTTGCGGCGCCCGTTGCTACGGTGATCGCGTCGCCTCCGCTGACCGGCGAAGCCGCACTTCCCCGGCCAGCATTTTGATGAAGCGGCACGGGACCGCCAGTTATTTTTGTCGCGTCTGGCGGTCCCACCCAATTTCTAACCTGATTCTCCCGCTTCAGATCCATCCGATGCGCGAAAAGAACGTGGAGATCTCGTTGCTTGCGCGATCGGGGGCTTCGCGATGCGGGAAATGCCCGACGTCTTCGAACATCTTCAGATCGAGGTCCGCGAAGGTCTCGCCGAGCCGGTCGGTCCAGGCATAGGGAAACAGCGGATCGTGCTCGGCCCAGCGGATGCAGGTCGGCACGGTGATCGCAGGCAATGACGGCGCTTCGCCCTGCATCATCTTCACGCGCGCGGCGTGCGCGGCGCGGTAATGCGCGAAGCCGCCGGCGAGGTTGCCCGCCTTGAGGAAGTTGTCGGTGAAGGCGTCCAGCACATCGTCGAACGCATCCTGGCGATGCGACCAGCCTTTGAGGAAATGCCCGATATAGAGGCCGCAGCTCTCGCGCGTCGCGCCGACGAGCTTCGGCGCCATCTCCATCTGGTGGAACGACTGGTACCAGATGTGGTTCAGCCGATCCGGCGCCGCCATGCGAGGCCCGATGCCGGGATAGACGAAATCGAAGAAGAAAAGCCCCACGATCCGCTCGGGTGCCTTGCGTGCCAAGGGCTGCATCACGGCGCCGCCGACGTCATGGCCGACCACGCCGGCCCGTTCGATCCCGAGCGCATCCATCAGCGCCAGCATGTCGTCCGTGTGCTGCTCGGGCCCGTACGGGCCGTCCGGCTTGTCGCTGTCGCCGAAGCCGCGCAGGTCGGGGGCGATCAGCGCAAAACGGTCGGAAAGCCGCACCATGACCGGCTCCCAGGTCAGCCAGAATTCCGGCCAGCCATGCAGCAAGAGCAGCGGCTTGCCGGCCCCGATCCGGGCGACATGGAACGCCGCCCCATTGGCTTTCACCGTCAAATGCTCCATTTCGCCCTCCTTTGGCCGTTTCGGCGGTGCGGAAATCTTCTCCCGGCGCCTTGTCTCCCCCGGCATCCTCGCCTAGAACACGCCCCGACCGCAGAGGGTGAGGAATCACCTTTTTGGCACCGGGAGAGGTGGCAGAGTGGTTGAATGCACCGCACTCGAAATGCGGCATAGGTGCAAGCCTATCGGGGGTTCGAATCCCTCCCTCTCCGCCAGCCTACGCTACAGTGTCCTGTAGCCTTCCTATTATCCTTTGCTTGCCCACCGTTCGCCTGAATCTGTCGTGTTCCATATCTGTGGCAAACACTACGGACGCTGCCATCCAGCACAGCTGACGGGCGTGGCTGCTATTGTCGCGAGCGGCCATCTTCAATTGACCTCAGTCACCCTGAATTTCAGATCGTCAACGCGACCAAGCAATGACTTGAGCAGGGGCGAGCCATTGGCCTCGTTGAAACCCAGCACCAGATCGATCGTAGGCGCGACGCCTTCGATCGGGCGGCTGACAACGGAAGGCGGCAGCATGTTGCGCACATAGAGGGGGAGCAGGCTCACCCCGTTCGTCGAAGCGACCAGCGATATGGCCATCGCGATATTCAGCGCTTCGTGATCCGGCGTCAGGTCGATGCCGATACCCCTGCCATAGCGATCCGTCACCGCACGCAGCGCGGGGGAATTGGAGTTGGGGACACCAACCAGCGTCTCGCCCCTTAAGTCTTCGGGCCGGATCGCCGTCTTCTGCGCCAGTCGGTGCTCCGCCGAAAGCAGCACGATCAGCGGCTCCTGACGAAGGAGCCGGAATGACAAACCTGGCGCGTTCTTCTCCGGGCGAAGGAATGCGACATCGATCGTGTTGCGCATGAGCCCTGCCGCGAGATCGGGCGATTGCTGGCTGACGATCGTCACCTCCGTGGTCGGGAGCGCGTCGGCCAACACCGCCATAAGAGGTGACATCCACTCCATCTCGATTCCGGTCAGGAAGCCGACGACGAATCTGAATTTGGCCGGCTGCGCCGCGCGGCGCGCCGCTTCGGCGGCGGCTTCCACCTGCAGCAGCGCCACCCGCGCGTGATCGAGGAATACTCGGCCGGCTGCCGTCAGCTCGATACCACGCGATCCACGCGTCATGAGCTGGGCGCCGATCTCAAGTTCAAGATCGCGAAGCTGCCGACTGAGCGACGGCTGCGCCGTATGCAGGCGCCGCTCGGCGGCGAGCGAGACGCTGCCTTCTTCAGCAACCGCAACAAAATAGCGAAGGTGCCGCAGCTCCATGGCCAGCCATACCTTTGAAGTATAGCTAAGAGCGTACAAAGTCTTTCCGCTCAAGGCAATCGAAGCCTAAGTCTCGATCATCGAAGCGCGAACGAGACAGCAGCACGGCCCGAAAAAACGGGTTTTCGTGAACGCCCCCGGCTTGCCTTCAGTGCAACAAGGAGACTGAAAATGGAAAGCAAAGTCACCCTGATCACCGGCGCGCTCACTGGCATTGGCCGCGCTACCGCCGTCGCGGCGGCCCGCGCTGGACATCGCCTGATCGTGTCCGGCCGCAATCCGGAAGCCGGCCACGCGCTGGCCGAAGAGTTGCGCGGCCTCGGCGCCGAAGCTGAATTCATCCGCGCCGACGTGCGCAAGGATGAGGAGGTGCGGGCGCTGGTCGATGGCGCCGTCGCGCGCTTCGGCCGTATCGACATCGCAGTCAACAACGCCGGCACCGAAGGCAAGCCCGGCCCGATCACCGCACAAAGCGCCGAGACCTATGCCGCCACCTTCGATACCAACGTCCTGGGTGTGCTGCTCAGCCTGAAGCATGAGGCCCGGGTGATGCAGGGACAGGGTTCCGGCAGCATCGCCAACATCTCGTCGACCTACGGCCATGAAGGTGCGGCCTATGCCTCGCTCTACGCGGGCAGCAAGCATGCGGTCGAGGGGATCACCAAGTCGATCGCGCTGGAATTGGCCGGTTCTGGCGTCCGCGTGAACGCGGTCGCACCCGGACCGACCGACACCGGCATGCTCGACCGCTTCACCGGCTCCGCGGAGGTCAAGGCGAAGCTCGCCGCCGGCGTTCCGCTCGGCCGCACCGGCCGTCCCGAGGAGATCGCCAACGCGATCCTGTTCATCAGTTCCGACGCGGCCTCCTTCGTCACGGGCCAGATTCTGACCGCTGACGGCGGCAAGACCGCTGGCTGACCCTCCTCCTTTGGGCGCGGCGGCAGGCTGCGCCCGCATCTTTTCTCCGACAGGAAAACGCCATGAAGAACGAACTCAAGCTCTATCAGTCGAGTGCGTCGCCCAATTCGCGCCGCGTCCGCATCTACCTCGCCGAACGGGGCATTTGCGCAACCACGGTGCCAGTCGATCTGGGCGCAAAGGAGCAGTTCTCCAGCGCTTACGCAGCGATCAACCCGCGCCGGGTCGTGCCGACGCTGGTCCTGGCAGACGGCACCGCGATCGGGGAGGTACAGGCGATCTTCCGGTATCTCGACGAAGCCTATTCCGACCGTCCGATCGGCGGCACGACTCCCAAGGAGAAGGCGCTGGTCGCAATGTGGGAGCGGCGTATGGAGCAGGAAGGCTTTGCCGCCGTGATGGAAACCGTGCGCAACAATGCCAAGGGGCTCGCCGGACGGGCCATCTCCGGCCCGCACGGCTACGATCAGATCCCGGCGCTGGTGGAACGCGGCGCTCTGCGCATCCGGGATTTCTATGCGGATCTCGAGGGACGCTTGGCCGCCAACAGCTTCGTGGCCGGTGAAACCTTCTCGACCGCGGACATCACCGCCGTCGTCACGGTCGACTTCGCCACCAAGGCGCTGTCGATGCCGATCCCCGATAACCACACCGCGACCCGTCGCTGGTACGACGCTGTTTCGGCGCGCCCCGGCTTTTCAGCCTGATCTCGGTCCGCTCGATCAGAGAGGAGAGCGCCATGCCCCACACGCACCAGACCGCCCCGACCCAGTTCGTCGAGGCCAACGGCATCCGCTTCGCCTATCGCCGCTTCGGCAAGGCAGGCGGCGTGCCCATCATCTTCAACCAGCACTACATCGGTACAATGGACTACTGGGACCCGGCCGTGACCGACGGCTTGGCAAAGGACCGCGAGGTCATCCTGTTCAACAACGCCGGCGTCTCCAGTTCCTCCGGCGAGACGCCGACCAGCTTCCAGGAGATGGGAGCCAATGCGATCGCCTTCATCCGCGCGCTGGGGCTTGAACAGGTCGATGTGCTCGGCATCTCCATTGGAGGCTTCGTGGCGCAGGAGATCGCGTTGCAAGGCGGCCGTCTCGTCCGAAAGCTCATCTTGGTGGGGACAGGCCATCGCGGAAACGACATGACGGCGAGCCGTTCGGCTGAGATCTTCGCCGCCAGCTATGATCCGCCCGAGCACCTTTGGCTGGCCGTCCATTTCAAGCCGACCGAGACCAGCCGGAAAGCCGGTCTCGCTTTCCTGGAGCGCAAACTGCGCCGACAGGATCGTGATCCCGAGGTGAGCGCTCAAACCATCGCCGCTCAGGGTGAGGCCATCGGCAAGTGGATCATGTCCGACGAGAACGCTCTCGACTATCTGAAATCGATCGAGCAGCCCACGCTGATCGTGCAAGGCAGCGATGACGCCATCATCCCGACCGCACACTCTCTCACGCTCCAGCAGAACCTGCCGAACGCGCAACTCATAATCTACCCGGACTCGGGTCACGGCTCCATCTACCAATATCCGGAGCTATTCCGGGCCCATGCGGCGCTCTTCCTTGACGCCTAAGTCCATCACCCACAAATGGCTGTCCGCTGTCTCGTGGCGGCGATAGCGGGGTACCGCTGGGCCCATTCCGGGCCTTGTCTTCCGCACCGCGACCGCAGAAGCGCTTACGCCTGATGCAGCACAGTTCAACGTGGTTCTGGGATTCAACTATCTCCATCTGGTCCGCGACCTGCCTCGCACGCTACGCTGCATCCACGCCTTGCTTGCAGCCGAAGGCTTGTTCATCTCCAAGACACCCCGCGTCGGGGACATGAACCCACTCATCTCGTTTGCCTTGCTGCCCGCGATGCGCGCGATCGGAAAAGCACCCTATGCAGGCGTCTTTCGGGTAGCGGAGTTGGGTCGGGAAATATGTGCGGCAGGCTTCGACATTCTCGCCACTGAAAGCCACGCAACCAAGGGCAACGACAACCGTCCTTACATCGTGGCTCGCAAGAGGTGATGCGAGCCGAGGTTGCGTGAAAAACCTGTCCTGTCCCGCTTTACGACGCAACTCCGAGTGCTGTTCGTACTCACATCCGATATTGCCGCTGGCAGCCATCGCATCACTGGCGTATCCAACGTCGGTTCGTGATTTGCATGACCGTTTTTTGGTCACGCCAACAGCACGAACGAAACACACTTGCTGCGCGAGGTTTACATGACGCAAACGATCGGGATCGACGAGTTCCTGGCCATCGACATCAGGGTCGGCACGATCGTTGACGTGGCTGATTTTCCGGAAGCGCGGAAGCCGGCGTGGAAACTGACGATTGATCTCGGCCCCGAGCTTGGAACGAAGCGGTCCAGCGCGCAGCTTACCGAGCTGTATTCCGCCGAGTCATTGATTGGTCGGCAGGTGGCCTGCGTGGTCAATCTGCTGCCGCGCAGGATCGGCCCATTCCTCTCGGAGGTGCTGACGCTGGGCTTTCCCGATGAACAAGGCCGTGTGGTGCTCGTTGCGCCTGAGCGGCCAGTTCCGAATGGCGGGCGCCTGTTCTAGCGGACCTATATCATGGCGACCGCTAGGGAGCCGGTTTCGCTCGGCGTGATGGGATGGCTTTCGCTTGTGCGGGCGTCACGGCGTGCCTTGTAGAACTCAAGCACACGTCGCGCCGTTCGGAGCTCGATCCGCTCGAAGTTTTCTCGCGCTTGATCAAGGTCGATCTTGCTTAGCCTGCGGTCCGCTACTCTCATCAGCAGCAAAGCCTTGGCCGTTGCCCAGGAACATCCGCCGGCTTTTGCGACAAGTTGCACGGTGCCAGGATTCTCATTGAGAACCGCCCGTTCGACCAGTTCGATAGGACAGGCTGCAAGGACGGATAACGCCATCACAGCCGTTTCAAAATCCTGCGCTCGGGCAGCCGCGTGAACATCCGCTTCTCCGAGCTCCTTCCAGTATTTGCGGCGCTTTACCTTCTTCCTTGCCCGTGCGTGATCCGGAGATTGATTGCGGACCTCCAGATTTATGTCGTCGATGACCTCTGTCACGGCGTCATGCACAGCGTCGGAAAATTGCGGGTTTGCCGCGGCGATCTTGTTGCGTACGGAAGCCGAGGCAGTTTCCATAAGCTTCAGGAAGTGATGTCTGGGGATATCATGCCGCGTCCCGACATGGAGGGCAAGCTGGGTATCTTCGCTCGATCGCGCGACAAGCTCGCCGAAGCTGCCATCCGAAAAGCGGGCGCCCGGGTTGCTCGCAACCGCATGGACCACGCCGGCCTCGCCGCGCAGAATCAGCAGCTCCGTGATCGCCTCGCTGATTGTTCGACGTTGCGCGATTGCGTGAAGGTGGCCCTGACCTTGGGTGCTGGCGCAGGCGACAAGATCGGACTCGCTAAGGGCATCCGACTGACTGAGAACCGGAGCCGCCACGGCAACAGCATCATCCGATGCAAGTGCCCTGACCAGCGTTGCCGGCGCATTCGAGTCAGTCGCGAGATGGCGGGCCAGCCTGACGCGGGTTTTCAACTCGATCACGGCAACGAGGGTTTTGAATATCTCGTCAAACAGTTTGATCTGCTGCTTGGAGTAGCGACCAGACCCGGCAAGGAACAAGTCCGTAATGCGGGTGAGAGCCCTTAGTTGCCGTTTCGTCGACCCGGATGTCGTTGTATTTTGCACTTCATTGATTAACGAATAGAACGTCGTCATGATCATGGGTCTCGTCGGCACGTTCGCCTTTGGCGGCGAGGAGTTGATGGTGACGAGCTATCATGCAGGCAATGAAGATTGTTGATTCGAGCTGCCTCATAGATGATTAAAATTGTCGGCATTCCAGCAATCGTCTGGTTGCAGCTCGAAGCTGCCGTGCGCTTCGCCTGCTCTCTCGGCATACAGCATCACGAAACGAAATAGAGCATGACCCGGAAAAGTGGACACCGGTTTTCCCTCGCGACAAACGCGAAGCGTTTGCGCGGAGATGATGCTCAAACAAAAAGAGCTAAAGCGGGATGACGATTCGAAGAAAAGTCATCACGCTTTAGCGGACGTCCGCAGCGCCAGCGTCGGATGAATCTATCGCCGGCCGCGCTCGAAGGTCGCGCATAGCAGCATAGTTTCGTCCGCTGTGATCGCTGCACGAAAGAAGCGACATGTGAATTGTGGGCGGGCGTTGCCTGTCGCGCCGTCGGCACTATTCTCCGTCAAGAACGTGCACTCCCTGCAAATGTCCGCATGATGTCGTTGCTGGGTAATATCCAACCAGTCGAGCACCTGGCGGAGCGCATCGCGAGAGCTGGTCTGGCGATCGACGCTGAGCACGCCTATCGCCTTTACGAGTACATTGACCGGATCATGCCCGAGAAATTTCTCACCCTGCGCGGTCACATAAAGGATCACCGAGCGTTTGTCTTCCGCAGCAGGTTTGCGAACGAGGAATCCCTTTCTTTCGAGCACCTTGACGATTTGAGATGCGGTGCCCCTGGTAGTGCCGACAAAAGTGGCCAATGCCGACGGAGTCCGGGAGAACTGATTCGCGCGAGCAAGAAAACGCAGGGCCATCCATTCGCGATCGCGCAGCCCGTGCCGACTACCTTCGAAGTGCCAAATCCTCGCCGTCTGAACCAATAATTCAACCGTCTCGCGTGCTAACGTCATGATCAACCCAATTCAAAAGATTTTGCGAGCAGTTTCTCGGCTCAACGATTTGCGAGCAGTTTCTCGGCGTGCACCTCATGAGCGCCCTGAGCGCTTTGGTTCGAGGTTCAACTCAACTGCATGTCGTTTAGCCCACTAATGCGTCGGCCATTAAGAAATTGTCTGCTGATCGTTTGAATTTCCCCGCAAGCAACACTGACTTCATTAATCATCCGCCGATTGGATCGGACTACACACCGCGGCAACGCAACCTGGATCGTCAGTGACAACGAGATTGTCGCTGTCACAAGGCGAAAGGTTCAGCGATGCATTCGAAGAATGATTTTCACGTTTCGAACCGTCTCCAGAGGATTCGCGCGCGATCCGACAAATCGTGCTGCTCTATCGAAGCATTATCGAGGCGGTACGCGATGCCAACAGGTAAGCGGCGGGCCTGCGCGTCGCGCAGACCCGTCATCCGGAATGGGATGGCTGCGCCTGCTGTCGTGACGGGCAGGCATGCGCTAGCTCGTTACCAAATCTGCACAGATGCCACGCGGTCGTTGGTCATGCGGCTACTTTCGTGGCGATGCGTTACCTGTTCTGAATGATGATCTCGTTCTCTCAAGTGAAGATGGGTCGTGGCCTCGATGGTGCTTGCTTGGCCAGGATGCCAAGGGTTTGGAGATCTCGCGTCGCGTCGTCTTCGGGCGCTCCTGTCGAGGAATCGAGCCGGTAGCCGATATATCGCCTCGAGACGATCGGGTCGTAGCCGAGACGGTCACGCAGCTTCTTGCGCAGCTTGCTGACGTGACTTTCGATCACGTTTTCATCGAACGTTGACTCGAAGATCCCATAAACCGCATTGAAGATCTGCGTTTTGGTCAGCCATTTTCCTTGCTGACCAACCATGTGTTCCAGGATGCGGAGCTCGCGACGCGGCAGCATCATGACTGCTCCTCCAATTTCCGGATCTCTCCCGTCAAAGAAGACTCGAATCGCACCTTGCCTGCCATGGGTCGATATTCCGAGGCTGCGGCGGGAGATCGCGGCAGTTCTTGCCAGGATCTCGCGTGGGTGGACTGGAATATGGACGACATCATCCACGCCAGCTTCAAAGAGCTCGACCGTGTGCTTGAGCATTCTCTGGTTGCTGAGCGCGATGATCGGTGCACGGCAGCGCTTGCGGACAGTGCGAGGCAAGGTGGCGCGAGTATCACAATCTCCAAGAAGAAAAGCGTCAATGGCCGACAGCTCATCGTCGCCCGCAGATTCCAGCCACTCAAGGAACTCCGTTGGCGAAAATCCAACAGAAGAAATGCCTTCACGATCGAAACCGCCGATGTAGCCGGTGGCAACGTTCTCTCGATCATCAATGATCACATACATGCGGTATTTGCCCCATTCGCCTAGCCTGTTGAATTTTTTCGTTCGGCGTGTGCCGTGGTGATGCTGACAGCGCGAGCAGAGATTGCCCTGCGCACGCAGTTCTTTGTTTTCCGGATGAGTCACTTGCAGATTCAGCGGTTGTAGCGTGAGCTCAGCGCGTCGTGGATTTATGTTTTTGAGGTTCGGACTCGACGAGACGCCACAAACGCACACGCACACAATCGTGAAGGTGCCCCCAAGACATAGGTGGTCACCCCGAATGCAGAACGGCTATGTCAGTTGTGTCGGAGCGCCTTTGTCATGCCGAGCGCTCCAAAAATTTGCCGTTCTTTTAGATAAGCGACGTGAATCGCTCGTCTTGACGTTGGCAAAATGCAGAAATGCAATCAAGCTTGCCCCGAGAGTAGTTGGTACGCAGGCCGACCATTTGTTTTGAGATTATTGAAGCAATTAGTTTTGAATCAACCATTAGATGGTTTTGGAGCAATGCTACTTTTGCTCAAGAACTGGAGCTATCGGAAGGCGCGATCATGAATCCCGCCGCGCCAAGATCAAGCATTGTCTATTGCCGGCCGGAAAAGTGACGCTTGGCAGGTTGTCGCCACGGAACCTGCCACATGGCACCACGACGCAGACGTCATCGCGCCGATTAGACAAAATCTAACTGGTCGGATTCTGCTCGGGAGAAGCGACCTTGCGGGGCACCGTCCCTTCCCGCGTCATCCGCAATCTCGTTTTCGTGCCCTGGAGGCCGTATCGGCGCTATACTCATGGCGCTGATTTCGAGACGACTTCTGGCGGGATGCGGCGATGCAGGACAACTCACTTATTCTGCGATCCATCATCACATGCCCTCACTGCGCATATCGTCAGATGGAAATCATGCCGCTAGATGCTTGCAGGTTCTTCTACGATTGCAAGGCATGCGGTGCTCACCTGAGGCCCAAGCCAGGCGATTGCTGCGTTTTTTGTTCCTATGGGACGGTGCCGTGCCCGCCGGTTCAGGCCAGCCGTGGAGCATCGACTTGCGCTTGCTCAGCCAAAGATGGTTGAGCAACTGGGGAGCTGCCGACCTGTTTCGCGAGTTCCGCGCGCTAAACACCGCGGCCTGATCGAGCGACGCGAAGGACGAAGCCAGCAAGGTCTCCCGGCCTGATGCAATCAGCCAACCAGATTGGCTCTCCACGCCATAATCGTCCTGACGCAGCCGACCTAGGCTCCGGCCTTGCAAAACAAGGCTTGGAGATCACAGTGGATTTTGAACTGTCCAGGGAACAACGCGACATCAAGGCCCGGGCCGCTGCCTTTGTGGAGGAAGTCTGCCGCCCGCTCGAGGATGATTGGGGCGTGGACGATTACGCCGTGCCGCACGACATCTTCATGAGCGTGGTGCGGAAATTTCGCGAATACGGCTTTAGGGGATTGGCGGTGCCGAAGGAAGCCGGCGGGCAGGGATTAGGCACGGTCGCGAAGTGCTTGGTCTACGAGGAGATCGTAAGGTCGCCTGTGATGCATGGCCTGCTCGCGACCTGGTCGGGCTTTCTCGATCCGCATCCCGCGCTTCACGTCGCGCCGGAATGGCAGAAGGAGGCCTATCTCTATCCGATCCTGAAAGAGGACAAGTTCTACCACATCAACATCTCGGAGCCGGGCGCGGGCTCCGACGCGGCCGGGATAAAGACCACCGCCGTTCGTGACGGCGACAATTACATCATCAACGGCATCAAGCGCTGGGCGCCGCCGCCGAACCATCCTGCCATCACGCCGAAATATCTGCTCTGCTACGCCGTGACCGATCCGAGCAAGGGCTATGAGGGGATCAGCCTGTTCCTGGTCGACTATCCCAATCCCGGCGTGTCGGTGCTGCGCGAATACGAGACCATGGCGCCGGGCACCTATCTCGGCCGGAGCTGCGACTACCAGTACAAGGATTGCGTGGTCCCAGCGAAGAACATGCTGGGCGCGGAGGGCATGGGCTTCCGCTACATGATGGACCAGCTCAACCGCAACCGCACCGTGATCGGTGCGCGCCTCACCGGCACCGCGCGCTGGGCGCAGACGCAGGCCGCGAAACGGGCGCGTGAGCGCGAGACGTTCGGCAAACCGCTCGCGGAACGGCAGGCCATTCAATGGATGCTGGCGGAATCGGAGATGGACCTCGAGCAGTCGCGGCTGATGGTCTACAAGACCGCCTGGATGCTCGATCGTGGCCTCGATGCACGCAAGGAAGCCGCGATGGTGAAATGCTTCGCGCCGCTCGCGGCCTGCCGGGTCATCGATCGCGCCATCCAGATCCATGGCGGGCTCGGCGTGCTCAGGGAAAACCGCTTCGGCCAGCTCTATTTCCAGAGCCGCATCGCGCAGGTCGCGGAGGGCACCACCGAAGTGATGAAGATGACCATCGCGCGGGAGGTGCTGCGCGAGTGTGAATAGACTGAAGAGCGCAAGTGCCCTGCGCCTCCCTCTCCCCGTTCTTACGGGGAGAGGGTCGGGGTGAGGGGCTCTTTCCGCGAACGCGGTGATAGACGGACTCGCCGAAGCAGCCCCTCACCCGGAATTCAAGCTTTGCTTGAATTCCGACCTCTCTCCGCAAGAGCGGGGAGAGGTGGTGAGAAGCCTCACTTCTCCGCGTCGATCACCTCGCCGATCGGCTTCCATTTCACGCCGTCGAACTGCATCAATTGTTCCTGGCTCATCGGGGTGTAGCGCGTCGGGGTGGTATTGAGCTTGATGCCGGGAAGCATGATCGGGAGGACGAGGTCCTTGATGCTGGTCGCCTGCTTCATCAGGTTCTCGCGCGTCAGGTCGTCGCCGCAATTCTTCAGGACGTGAACGAAGGTCTGCGCCGTCGCATAGCCGAACACGTGATAAGTCTCGGACGGATTGGCTTCGGGCATGTATTGCTTCATGAAGGCGAGATATTCCTTCACGCCGGCATCATCGGCCCATGCCGCATCGTTCGGATCCTTGCGGAAGGCGACGGTGATGACGCCCTTGGAATTGTCCAGCCCCGCCGGCACCAGCGTGCTGGAGATCGAGCCGGCGGCATCGCTGAGCAGGTGCAGCGCATCCCACTTCGTTTCCGCCATCTTCTTGATCGCCTGCGCGGAGAATTTCGGCGTCGAAATGTCGAGGAACACGTCGGCGCCGGTCGCTTTCAGGATCAGGATCTGCGAGTCGATGGTCGGCTCGGCAATCTCGTAGCTGAGCTCCTTGACGATCGTCGTCGCGGCCTTGTCGCCAAGCCCGTCGCGAAAGCCCTTGACGTAGTCGCGGCCGAAATCGTCGTTCTGGAACAGCACCGCGACCTTCGCATTGGGCCGCTCCTTGAGGAGGTATTTGGCGTAGATCACGCCCTTGGCATGGTTGTTCGGCTGCCAACCCATCGACCACGGATAGGTCGCGGGCTCGGAGACGCGGTTGGCGCCGGTGCCGAGGAACAGGCCGGGCACCTTCTTGGCATTCAGATATTTTTGCGTTGCGAAGTTGGTCGGCGAGCCGAAGGTGCCGACGATCGCCAGCACCTCCTCGCTCTCGACCAATCGCCGCGTCTGCTCGACGGCCTTGGGCGGGCTATAACCGTCGTCGAGAGAGACCAGGTTGATTTTGCGGCCGTTGACGCCGCCTTCCGCATTCACCTTCTGGAAATAAGCGGTCATCGCACGGCCGATCGCCGCGAAGCTCGACGCCGGGCCGCTATACGGCATGGTCTGGCCGATCTTGACCTCGGTATCGGTCACGCCTGGTCCGTAGTTCTTCTCCTGAGCGAATGCGGAGAACGACAACCCCGCCCATGCGATCGCACAGGTCGCCACCATGAGCTTCTTCATGCTCTATTCCTGTCTTCGTTGTTGATGATCCGGTTAGGCCGGCTGCAGATAGCGCTGCTTCAGCACGTGCTTGAACAGCTTGCCGTTCTCCTGCCGCGGCAGCTCGGCCGCGAAGTCGATCGAGCGTGGGCATTTGACGTGCGACAGGCCGTCCCGGCAGAACGCCATCAGCTCAGTCGCAAGCGCCGATGATGCCTTCGACGGCTCCCTGAGCTGCACCACGGCCTTGACCTCCTCGCCATACTCCGGATTGGGGATTCCGAACACGGCGACATCGGCAACATCAGGATGCAGCGCCAGGCGATTCTCGATCTCGGCGGGATAGATATTGACGCCGCCGGAGATGATCATGTGCGAGCGGCGGTCGGTCAGATAGAGATAGCCGTCGTGATCGAGATAGCCGACATCGCCGATGGTCGACCAGCCCTTGGCGTTGCGCGAGCGCGCGGTCTTCTCGGGATCGTTGTGGTAGACGAATTGCGGGCCGTCGAAATAGACGTCGCCGATCTCGCCGGGGCCGAGCTCGTTCTGCGCTTCGTCGAGGATATGGATGGTGCCGACGCAGGCGCGCCCGACCGAGCCGCGATGGGTCAGCCAGTCCGCGGTCGAGATGCAGGTGGCGCCGTTGCGCTCCGAGCCCGCGTAATATTCCCAGACGATCGGCCCCCACCACTCGATCATCCGCTCCTTGAGCTCGGGCGGACAAGGCGCGGCGGCGTGGATCGCGCAGCGATGCGAGGCGAGATCGTAGCGGGCGCGTATCTCGTCAGGCAGCGCGAGCAGGCGGAAGAACATCGTCGGCACCCACTGGCTGTGGGTGATGCGGTAATGCTCGATCGCGGCCAGCGCCTGCTCCGGTACGAACTTCTTCATGATCACGGTGGTGCCGCCGCTCTCCAGCGTGCGCATGGTGAAGCGAAGCGGCGCGCCATGGTACAGTGGTGCCGGAGAGAGATAGACCGTATCCTCCGCGAAGCCGAAATTGTCGCGCACCCAGTCGCCGGAGGCCTGCGCCTGGCGAAGATTGGCGAACAGCGGCTGCTTGATGCCTTTGGGCCTGCCGGTCGTGCCTGAGGAATAGAAGAAATCCTTGCCGACGGGCCCGTCGGGAATCTCTATCAGGCGATCGAAGCGGGCCAGCTCCGCGGCATAGTCAAAGCTGCCGTCCAACGCGCCGCCCAGCGCGTAGACCGCGCACCGGTGCGGATTGTCGGCCAGCAGCGCCTGGACCGCGTCCGCAAAACGCGCGGCGACGAAGAACAGCTTGGCGCCGCTGTCGCGCACGATATAGGCCGCCTCCTCGGGCTTCAGATGCGTGCTGACCGGCGTGTAATAGACGCCGTGGCGGCGCGCGCCCCAGATCAGCTCAAAATAGGCCGGGTCGTTGTCGAGCATGATCGCGATGCCGTCGCCGGCGGCGAGCCCCATCCAGATCAGGAGCTGCGTGACGGCATTGGCGCGGCGATCGAGCTCGCCATAGGTCATCGCCTGGTCGGAAAAGGCGACGAGCGCGGCGGTCTTGTCGGGATGACGTTCAGCCCATTGGCGCAGGATTGGCATTTCTTCCCCGTGTTGGCCGAGAACGTCGGCCTTGCCGGGATTATCCGCATCAAGGCTGCATCATTGAATGACCGCGCATGCCAATCCGATTGGCGGAATCCGACGCTACTATTTTGCGGCAGGGCCGCGGCGCTCGCGGAACTCGCCGGGCGTTACGCCGGTCCACCGCCGGAACGCGCGATGGAAGGTGCTGAGCTCGGAGAAGCCGAGCGAGACCGCGATTTCTTCCAGCGACAGGCGGGACTTCTGCAATAGGTGCGTGGCGAGGTCGCGCCGCAGCCGGTCCTTGATGTCCTGGAAGCCGCAGTTCTCTTCGTCGAGCAGGCGGCGGCGCAGTGTCTGCGGCGAGACGGCGAGCATCCCGGCGATGTCCTCAAACGACAACGGGCGCTTGAGGTTGCGGCGGAGAATGCCGCGCACGCGTTCGGCCATGCTGCTGTCGTCGCGGTAGCGCACCAGGAGCGCATTGGGCATCGAAGCGAGGAAGCGCCGCAGCCGCTCCTCGTCGGGCATGATCGGCAGATCGAGCAATTCGGCATCGAAGCGGATTTCGGTACGCGGCTGGTCGAACAGCATCGGCGCCCTATAGAACGGCTCCAGTTCCGAGCTGAACGGCTCTTCCGGGAAGACGTAGTGAACGGTGATCAGCGGCAGCCGGCGGCCTACCAGCCAGCACATCAGCCCATAGGCGAACAAGAGGATCGCGCCGTTGACCATGCGCCGCCGGTTCGGCTGGGCGATGGTGTCGGTGACGTAGAGCGAAGCGTCATCCGGGCCTTCCGCCAGCCGCACCACGAAATCGTCGGCGACCAGATGATAGAACTGGCAGCCGATCCGGATCGCCTCCCGCAGATTGGCAGAGCGGATCAATAGCCGGCACATCATGCGGAAGGTGCCGGGCTTGATCGGGCGGTTGCACAAGAGCCAGAGTTCGTCGCGCGTTTCCCGGGTCAGGATCGCGATCAGGCGGGCGAACTGGTCCTGCGGCAGCCGGGCGCCCCGCTTCTCGAGTTGCTCGGGCGCGATGCCGGCGCGCGCCAACAGCCGGTCGATATCGAAGCCGGCCTCGCGCACGCCGCTCAGGACCAGGCCGACATAGCCGGAGTCGATCGCTGAACGCGACGGCGCAGCGCGTGATGATCGAAGTGCGGCGGAAGCTCCCGGCATGGCATTGGCATGTTAGCGCCGGGATTGTTCCGTCGCCACCATTCCTGTGGCAGGCAAGGTCAACGCAACTGATCGTTTTCGTCATTGCGGGTGCGGGACTTCTTTTCATTTGTCGCTGACGGGAGTACCGCCGGAGGACATTTGATGCGCGCGTTGATGAGTTGCGAGCCGGGCGGGCCCGAAACCCTGCGGCTGCTCGATGTACCGGAGCCGGTGCCCGCACCCGGGCAGGTGCTGGTGGCGGTGAAGGCGTGCGGGGTGAACTATCCGGATCTTCTCACGATCCAGGATCGCTATCAGGTCAAGACGCCGCGGCCCTTCGCGCCTGGCGCCGAGGTGGCCGGCGTCGTGGCCGCGGTGGGGGAAGGGGTTGCCGGGCTGCGCGTCGGCGATCGCGTCGCGGCGCGGACCGGAACCGGCGGCATGGCGGAGTTCGTCGCCGTCGATGCCACGCGCTGCAGCCCGATTCCCGAGGGCATGTCGTTCGTCGATGCCGCAGTCATGCAGTTCACCTTCGAGACGGCCTGTTACGCGCTGCATACCCGCGCCGGTGTGCGGGCCGGCGAAGCCGTGTTGGTGCTCGGCGCAGCAGGGGGCGTCGGCATTGCCGCCGTGCAGGTCGCGCGCAATCTCGGCGCCCGCGTCGTCGCTGCGGCCTCATCGGAAGAGAAGCTCGGCTTCGCACGCCAGCATGGCGCCTCTGAAGGCGTGATCTATTCGGCTGAGACAACAGGGGATGGTCGCGAGCTCGCTGCGCGGCTGAAGCAGGCGGTCGGGCCGCACGGCGCCGATGTGATCATCGATCCCGTCGGCGGATGGCTCTCGGAAGCAGCCATTCGCTGTATCGCAGAGGGCGGGCGCTATCTCGTGCTCGGCTTCACCGCCGGCATTCCGTCATTGCCGCTCAACCTTCCGCTGCTGAAGAATTGCGATGTGCTCGGGATCAACTGGCGCACGTTCACGCTGTCACAGGATTCACGCCTTGCCGAGAACCGGCGGGCGCTCCAGTCCTGGTATTCGCAAGGCATGCTGTCATCAGGCATCAGCGCCGAATTCCCGCTGCAGGAGGGCGGCAAGGCGATCCAGCACCTTGCCGACCGGCGCGCGCTGGGCAAGGTCGTCGTGGTGATTTGACTCGATCATCCGCTGCAGGACTAGATTATCTCTGCTGCGTCCGATCTGATTGGAAGAATTTTGCACTGCGTCACGGGCTCACGGCAAGATGACCGTGGGCGCTGCTTGCCGCCGTGCAGCACGCTGATATGGTCTGCCGCCGGCGAAATGGATTGCATTCGCCGCTTTCGCTGAGATTCACAATCATCCCGTGCTGCAGGAGTTTCTCATGACACACGCCTTTCGTTTCCATCAGGCCGGTGGTCCCGAGGTTCTGAAATGGGAGGAGGTCAAGCTCGGCAAGCCCGGTCCCGGCGAAGCGCGGATCCGTCACACCGCAGTCGGCTTGAACTTTGTCGATATCTATAACCGCGCGGGCGTCTATGGCGTGCCGCTGCCGAGCGGCCTTGGCAGCGAGGGAGCAGGCGTCGTCGAGGAAGTCGGGCCCGGCGTCACCGACCTGAAGCCGGGCGATCGTGTCGCCTATGGCAACTCGCCGCTCGGCGCCTATGCCGAGGAGCGGCTGATCCCCGCCGACCGTCTGCTCAAACTGCCCGACAGCATCGATGACAAGACCGCCGCCGCGATGATGCTCAAGGGTCTTACGGTGCAGTACCTCATTCGCCAGACCTATCGCGTCAAGAGCGGCGACACGATCCTGCTGCATGCCGCGGCCGGCGGCGTCGGGCTGATCCTGGGCCAATGGGCGAAGCATCTCGGTGCCACCGTGATCGGCACGGTTTCGACCGACGAAAAGGCGAAACTCGCCAAAGCCCACGGCACCGCGCACACGATCGTCTACACGCGCGAGGATTTCGTCGCGCGCGTCAAGGAGATCACCGGAGGCAATCTGGTGCCTGTTGTCTACGACTCCGTCGGCAAGGACACTTTCCTGAAATCGCTGGACTGCCTGGCGCCGCTCGGGGTCGCGGTGTTGTTCGGCCAGTCCTCCGGCAGTATCGAGCCGCTCAATCTCGGTCTGTTGGCACAGAAGGGCTCGCTGTACGTGACCCGTCCGACGCTGAACACCTATGGCGCCAAGCGCGAGAACCTGGTGGCGATGGCGAACGAACTGTTCGACGTGGTGAAATCAGGCGCGGTCAAGATCGAGATCAATCAGACCTATCCGCTCAAGGACGCCCCCAAAGCCCACGCCGATCTCGCCGCCCGCAAGACCACGGGATCGACCGTGTTCCTGGTGTGATGCAGTCGAGCCGTCTTTAACCTCTCCCGCTTGCGGGAGAGGTCGGCGCGTAGCGCCGGGTGAGGGCTCTCTCCACATGTTCGAACAGCGTGAATCGCGGAAGCACCCTCACCCCGCCCTCTCCCGCAAGCGGGAGAGGGAGCCAAACCTCACTCCGCGTTGAAGCGGCGCCGGTAGTCGCCCGGCGTCAGGCCGGTGATGCGCATGAACACCTTCCTGAATGCGCTCGGGTCGCCATAGCCGACGTCCCAGGCGATCCGGTCGACGGGCAGGCGGCTGAATTGCAGCAATTCGCGCGCCTTGCCGACGCGCAGCCTTTGGCAATATTCCGTTGTCGTCAGGCCCGTCGCCTTCTGGAAGCGGCGCAGGAACGTGCGCTCTTCCAATCCGGAACGCGCCGCGAGTGTTGCCAGCGCGATGTCCTTCGCTCCGGTCACCTGCAGCCAGTGCTGCACCTTGAGCACGGCCTTGTCGCCATGGGTCAGCCGCGGCGCGAACGCGCTGTAATAGCGCTGCTCGCGGCCAGGCGGATCGACCAGCAAGAGGCGTGCGGTCTCGATCATCACCGTCGGCCCGAGCAGGCGGTCGACCAGCTTCAGGCCGAGATCGGTCCAGGCCATCACGCCGCCGGCGGTGATGATGTCGCCATCGTCGATGATGAGCCGGTCGATATCGACGCGCGCCTCCGGGAAACGGTTCTGGAATTGCTCGGCGTAGGCCCAGTGCGTCGTCACCGATCGTCCTGCCAAGAGGCCGGTCTCGCCGAGCAGGAATGCACCCGCGCACACCGAGCCGAGCGTGACGCCGGCGTCGTGATGGCCATGCAGCCATCGCACGAAAGGCGCCGCCTTCTCCGGCGTGGGCGGCTCGCCTAGGCTCGGCGGCAGGATCAGCGCGGCAGGCGCTGCCTTCGCATCGCTGTCCGGGACGCTGTCAAAGACCCGCGCCGGCGGCTTGTTCGGCTCCGCCTGCTGCCAATGGCTGATCCGCAACAGAGCGGACTTGCGTTTGCGATGTCGGGTCGCAATCCGGTCGGCGACGCCGAACAGATCGGTCAGGCCATGGATCGCGGCGAGCTGCGCGCCAGGATAATGCACCAGTCCGATCTCGGTGGGGCCTCGGGAAACCATCTGTCGGTATCAACCCGTTTTATGTCGGTATCGCCAATTTGCAGCATGCGATGGCGGGCCTAGTCTTGTCCAGAAAGATAAAGACCAATCTGCGGAAAGGACGGTCCGGCCATGAGCAAGCGCGCGATCATCGTTGTCGATCTTCAGAACGACTATTTTGCTTCCGGCAGGCTGCCGCTGGTCGGGATCGACGCGGCCGCGGCCAACGCGGCGCGGGTCATCGCTGCTGCCCGTGCCAGCGGCGATCCGGTCATTCACATCAGGCATGAATTCGTGCGGCCGGATGCGCCGTTCTTTGTCGCGGGATCGGATGGCGCGCAAATCCATGGGTCCGTCCAGCCGGCCGAAGGCGAGACGGTGATCGTGAAGAACTATCCCAACTCGTTTCGCGACACTCCGCTCAAGCAGGCGCTCGATGCGAAAGCCATCGAGGACGTCGTGATCGTGGGCGCAATGAGCCATATGTGCATCGACGCGACGGCTCGCGCGGCGGCGGATTTTGGCTACAAGGCCACCGTCGTGCACGACGCCTGCGCGACGCGCGACCTTGCGTTCGGCGGCGTCAACGTTCCCGCCGCGCAGGTCCACGCTGCCTTCATGGCACGCGCTGGGGTCGTCCTATGGGACGCTGGTGAGCACGGCGGATTATCTCCCGCGCTAATCCGCTCCCGCGCCGAAGCGTTCGACCAGGAAGTCGATGAACAGCCGCACCTTCACCGAAAGGTGTCTGGTCGGAGGATAGATCGCGTAGAGCGTCAGCGGCGGTGCGTGATAGTCCGAAAGGATGGTCTTCAGCGCGCCGGTATGGAGCGCATCGCCGGCGATGAAGGTCGGGATCAGCGCAATGCCGTGCCCTTTCACGGCGACGTCGCGCAGCACCTCTGCGTTGTTCGCGCACAGCGACCAGGATGGCTGGATCCAGTGATCGCCATCCGCACCCGTCAGCTTCCATTGGTTGCCGGTGAGCAGGAAGCCGTAAGTCAGCGCGACATGCTCGCGAAGATCGCGCGGATGGGTCGGCGTGCCGTGTTCGGCCAGGTAATCCGGCGAGGCGCAGACGATGCGGTCGATCGGCACGATCCTGCGCGCGATCAGGCTCGAGGATTCCAGCTCCGCGATCCGTAAGGTGACGTCGAAGCCGTCCTGCACAGGGTCGAGCAGGTCGTCGCTCAGGACGAGCTGAAGCTGGATCTTCGGATATTTCCCCATGAAGTCCGCGACCGCCGGTCCGAGCCGCAACGTGCCGAACGACATCGGCGCGTTGACGCGAAGCAGTCCGTGCGGCGCCGATTGCGCCTGCGACACCGCCTGATCCGCCGCGTCGAGTTCGGACAGGATCGAGAGCGCGCGCTCGAAATACATCTGGCCGCTCTCATTGGTGCTGACATGGCGGGTGGTGCGGTTGAGGAGCTGCACGCCCAGGCTCTCTTCGAGCTCGGCCACATACTTGCTGACGGCGGAGCGGGAGAGGCGAAGCTGTCGGCCGGCCTCGGCGAAACTGCCGGTCTCCACGACCTTCACGAACGCCCGCAAGCTCGCGACCTTGTCCATCTTGCCTCCGGCCGATTGTCCTCAATTCGTAGACAGTGGCGCCATGAAAGCATGGATTGTTCTCGGAACATAGCGGGCCGATATTGCGGTCAACGAGCCCGATCGGGTTCCCGAGTTAACCAGGAGAGACCAATGTCTGGCATCCATCATGTCACCGCCATCGCCGGCAACCCGCTGAAGAATTTCGACTTCTACACGCGCGACCTCGGCCTGCGGTTCGTCAAGAAGACCGTCAATTTCGACGATCCCACGACCTATCATTTCTACTACGGCGACGAGGTCGGCCATCCCGGCACCATCCTGACGTTCTTCCCGTGGGAGGGCGCCCCCGCCGGCCGTCGTGGCGTCGGCGAGACCCATCAGACCGCTTTCCGCGTGCCGGCGCGCTCGCTCGGCTATTGGGTGCAGCGCTTTGTCGAGAAGGGCATCCCCCATCAGCCGCTGGAGAAGCGGTTTGGTGAGTCGGTGCTGCCGTTCACCGATCCCGATGGCATGGCGCTCGCTCTCGTCGGCATTCCCGGCGCGGAAGATGAGCCGGCCTGGAGCAATGGCGACGTCCCAGCCGAGCACGCGATCCGCGGCTTCCACGGCGTGACCTTGCTGCTCGAGACTGCCGAGAAGACCGCGGCCATCCTGACCGATGTGTTCGGCTTCCGCGAGGTCGCGCGCGAGGGTTCGGTGATCCGCTTCGCTGCTCCCGGTGACGCCCAAGGGGGCATCGTCGACATCTACGAGGCCAAGGGCTTCCTGCGCGGTCATCAGGGCGTCGGCTCGGTGCATCACATCGCGTTCCGCGCGGCTGACGATGCGGAGCAGGGGCAGATGGCGCAGAAGCTGGTCTCGGCGCACGGCCTGCATCCGACCGAGCGGAGGGATCGGAACTACTTCCGCTCGATCTACTTTCGCGAGCCCGGCGGCGTGCTGTTCGAGATCGCGACCGACATTCCGGGCTTTGCGGTGGATGAGCCCGTCGAGAGCCTCGGCCACACCTTGAAGCTGCCGGCGTTCCTCGAGCGGCATCGCAAGGAGATCGAAAGCGTGCTGCCTGATTTGGGAGAAAACGCATGACGAACGAGACACCCTTTGTCTATCGCTTCGAGCCGGCGGAACGGGCGGGCGCTCCGCCCCTCCTGCTGCTCCACGGCACCGGCGGCGACGAGAGCGACCTGCTGGAGCTCGGCAGGATGCTGTCGCCGGATTCGGCGCTGCTGTCGCCGCGCGGCCGCGTGCTGGAGAATGGGATGCCGCGCTTCTTCCGCCGTCTTGCGGAAGGGGTGTTCGACGAGGACGACGTTCGGCGGCGCGCTGCCGAACTGGGTGACTTCGTTGACGCGATGCGGCGGCGTCTCGGCATCGGCGCGCCAGTGGCGGTCGGCTATTCCAACGGTGCCAACATCGCCGCAGCCATGATGCTGCTTCGCCCTGGCACGCTTTCGGGCGCCATATTGTTGCGCGCGATGGTGCCGCTGTCCGATCCACCGCGCCCCGACCTGGCCGGCGCGCCGGTACTGGTCGCCGCGGGACAGATGGACCCGATCGTAACGGCCTCCAACTCGGCGAAGCTGGCTGAGATACTGGGCGATGCCGGCGCCGATGTCACGCATCGGACCCTGCCGGCCGGACACCAGCTCTCGCAGGCGGACCTCGTCCTCACGCGCGAGTGGCTGGAACGGGTGAAGAAGCGGACGCTTCAGTCCACGTAGAGCGTTTTCGAGCGAAGTGGACACCGGTTCGCGTGAAGAAAACGCGTCAAAACAAAAACCTGGAATACGGGCGCCGCCTCAAGCGGCGCCCGTATTTTTCTGCAGATAGTGGCCCGCAAAAGCGAGGTACCACTCCAGGCAGCCCGGATTGGCCATCGCGTCCTTGTTGATGACCTTCTCGATCGGGTGGCCGAGCAGCAGCTTCTTGATCGGCAGCTCCTGCTTCTTGCCCGATAGCGTGCGCGGAATTTCGGGCACCTGGAAGATCTCGTTGGGAAGGAAGCGGCGGGACAGGCCGGCTTCGATCGCCTTGTTGATCCTTGCCTTCATCGCCTCATCGAGCGCGATGCCGTCGCGCAGCACCACGAACAGCGGCATGTAGCTTTCGCGCCCGAGATATTCGAGGTCGACGACCATCGAATCCAGGATCTCCGGCAGCGCCTCGATCGCCGAGTAAAGTTCGCTCGTCCCCATGCGCAGGCCGTGCCGGTTGATGGTGGCGTCGCTCCGGCCATAGATCACGCAGGAACCGTCGGCGGCGACCTTCAGCCAGTCGCCATGCCGCCACACCGGGCCGCGTCCGCTGCCGTCGAAATTATCCGGATAGGTCTCGAAATAGCTGGCGCGGTAGCGCGCATCACCAGGATCGTTCCAGAAACGCAGCGGCATCGACGGCAGCGGCTCGGTGCAGACGAGTTCGCCGACCTCGTCGATCACGGGCTGTCCCTGCTCGTTGAATGCCTCCACGGCGCAGCCCAGTATCCGGCATTGCATCGTGCCCGGCGTCTGCGGCAATTCCCTGTTGCCGCCGATGAAGGCGCCGGCGAAGTCGGTGCCGCCGGAAATGTTCGCCCACCACATGTTCGCCTGCGCGGCGTTGCCATTGACCTTTGAAAGCGCGGCGAAGCGCTCGTTGAACCAGGCTTGCGTGTCGGCGCTGAGCGGCGATCCGGTCGAGCCGAGCGCGCGCAGGCGCGAGAGGTTGCCGGCGGCGCCGAGATCGATCTCCGCTTTCGCGCAGTTGGCAAAGAACGCCGCGCCCGCGCCGAACACTGTCACCTGCGCGTTGGCCACGAAGCGCCACAGCGTCGTCCAGTCCGGCTTGTCCTTGGAGCCGCCGGGGCTGCCGTCGAAGATGCAGCAGGTGGTGCCGCCCAGGAGCGCGTTGACCTGGCAGTTCCACATGATCCAGCCGGTCGAGCTGTACCAATGGAAGCGTTCGCCAAACGAGTTCGGCTGGTAGCTGCAGCCGATATCGTTGTGCAGCGTGTTCAGCGGCAGCACCACGATGATGATGCCGCCATGGCTGTGCACGATCGGCTTCGGCAAGCCGGTGGTACCGCTGGAATAGACGATCCAGAGCGGATGATCGAACGGCAGCCACACCGGCTCGAACGTATCGATCGCGGGACTGCGGCGGGCGAAGATCGCTGATAGCAGCGGATCGGCCGTCTCGGCGCTCTCCGCGTCGCTGTGCAGGATGAAATGCTTGACCGTCGGCAGCGAGCGCCGGAGCTCATCGACCACGGCGCGGCGGTCATGCCGCCGGCCTGCATAGGTGACGGCATCGCAGGCGATCAGCACTTTCGGTTCGATCTGCTTGAAGCGATCAATCACCGCCGGCGCCGCCATGTCGGGCGCGCACACGCTCCAGATCGCGCCCAAGCTCGCAGTGGCGAGGAAGGCGATGATGGTCTCGGGGATATTGGGCAGATAGGCCGCGACGCGGTCGCCGGGCTTGACGCCTTTTTCCCGTAGATGAACCGCAAGCGCGGCCGCCTGTCGCCGCAGTTCGGGCCAGCTCGTCGCTTTCAGCACGCCATCTTCGCCGCTGCTCACGATCGCCGCCAGGCCCGCGGCATCGGCGGCTTCGACGTGCCGGAACACCTGCTGGGCGTAATTGACGGAGGCACCGGGAAACCAGAGCGCGCCCGGCATCTTCCGTTCCGCCAGCACCGCGCGGTGCGGCGTCGGCGAGCGCAGGTCGAAATAGTCCCAGATGCTCTGCCAGTAGGCGTCGAGGTCGCGCACCGACCACTGGCGCATGTCCTCAAAGCTGGAAAAGCTCAGGCCGCGCTGCTCCTGCAGCCAGCGGCGATAAAGGGCGATCTGCGGAACGTGAGGTGCGGCCATTGCTCTTCGACTTGCATCGCGGCGGGGAGCGCCGCTCGAACGAAGGCCTAGCATAACGGAACCCGCGCGGGAATGTCATCGCCCGGCGCCGGACAGATGCCGGCGATGGCGTTAGCCCCGCGCGAAAACCAACAGCCCGTTCGCCGGGATCGTCACTGCCGCGGACGCGGGCAAGCCGTGCAGCGGCGGGCCGTCGGCGTGCACGCTGCCATCGGCGGTGACGGTCACCTCACGGTCGTAGATGTCGCTGTTGAACATCTCGCGCCAGCGGCCCGCGACGGGAAAGCCGATCGCGTAGTTGTGGAGCGGGCTCTCGTTCAGGCTGCAGACCACCACGACATCGCCGCCGTCGCCCTCGACCCAGCGCTGGAACGCCAGCACGCGGTTGTCGTCGTGGACGTGGATGACGGCGCAACCTTCGCCGCGCAGCCCCGGCGTCCTCAGGCGCAGGCCGATCAGCTCGCGTGCAAAGCGCACGAAGCCGGCCATCACCTCATCGCCACGGTCGAACGCCGCCCAGTCGATTTCGGTATCCGTGCTCGGCGTGTCGCTCCATGGCTTCGACCCCAGCATCTCCTGGCCCATGAACAGCATGGGAATGCCCGGCGCGGTCAGCAGGAGGCCAAGCGCGACGCGGCTGCGGCTGCGCGCATACCAGGAGCGCGGATTGCTGCCGTCGGCGAGCGCCGCGATCCGTTCGTCGCGTCCCATATAGACGATGTCGTGGTTCTCGATCGCATGCACCGCGCGCCAGCGGCTACCCAGGCTGATCGCGGCGATCGCGTCTGCGATCGGGGACATCGGCACGCGTGCGTTGGCGCCCTGTGAGGCGCTCGCGATCGCCGCCCGCACGCTGTTGCGGATGCCGTCGCTCCAGGTGGCGTCGAAGCCCGCGCCGCCCTCGCTGCGATCCTTCACGATCCACGCATTGACCGGCCAATATTCGGCGATCTGGATCGCCTCGGGTTTTTGCGCGCGCAATGTCGAGGTCAGGTCCTGGCAGGTGCCCCAGCCGCCGAAGCGATCGATCACGCTGACTTCGTCGAAACGGAAGCCGTCGATCCGATACTCCTCATAAAGGAATGTGGCGTT
Source organism: Bradyrhizobium sp. LeoB3 (assembly GCF_055456055.1). Lineage (NCBI taxonomy): Bacteria > Pseudomonadati > Pseudomonadota > Alphaproteobacteria > Hyphomicrobiales > Nitrobacteraceae > Bradyrhizobium > Bradyrhizobium sp. LeoB3. The sequence goes on along the minus strand of NZ_JBVBEF010000029.1, from coordinate 48,979 downwards.
GTCGATCAGGAACTGTTTAACGCCATCGTTCCAGAACGCGAACACCAGGCCGCCCGCCCAGCCCTTGTCGGTGAAATAGAGGCTGTTGTTGTTGTCGCCGGGCAGGTGGCGATCGAGGAACCACATGCTCTTGTCGTCGAACCCCCCGCCGGCATGGTTGTAGACGACGTCGAAGATCACGGCGATGCCATGGACATGGCAGACGTCGATCAGCGCGCGAAGCTGGTCGTCGCTGTGCCTGAGGGTGTCGACGCCGGGATAGGGCGCGTGGCCGGCCGCCTTGAGGATCGCGTTGGTGTGATCCAAATAGCGGCCGAGCTTTGCTTCGTCGGCCTCGGCGTATTGGTTCTCCGGGCTATAGAGATCGACGCCGTTATAGCCCATGCTGAACGTGGTCGGGAATTCCTGGATCGGTAGCAGCTCGATGGCGTTGACGCCGAGCGCGGCGAGGTGCGGCACGCGCTCAATCACGTCGAAGAACTTGCCATCCCCGTTGTCCGGATGCGGCGCGAACGTTCCGACGTGAAGCTGATAGACGATGAGGTCGTTGAATGCCGGCGGCACGAAGCGCTCGAGGCGCCAGGGAAATCGCCCGGCATCGCGCAGCACGGAATTGCAGGCCGGAAAGGACGGCTGGACGCTGAGCAGCCGCGCCCGCGGGTCGCGCTTGAAGCCGGACGAGCCGATGCCCTCGACGTAGAACAGGTAAGCGTCGCCGTCCTTCAGGCCGGGCACGAAGCTCGCCCAGTGCCCGCCGCCGATCTCCGACATCAGCGAACCGGCATCCTGCCTCCAATCGTTGAAGTCGCCGGAGACATGGACCGCGCTGGCCCGCGGCGCCCAGACGCGGAATATCGCCCCGCCGGGCACGAGCGTGCCGCCCATCGGAGCGCCGGTGAGGTCCGGCTCAGGCATCTGTCTTCCCCCTGAACGCGTGGCGCCGGAAGAATGAGCCCGGCGGCAGCGGCCGGCAAGATTGTCGCCAAGCATTATTACGCGGATGCGAAAGCGGGAGCCTCGGCGGGAGCGGGGCGGCTGCTCTTTGCGGAAAAGAACGGGGAAAGGGGCAACGCGCGGAACCAAGGACCGGTTCGGCGACTTATCCGCGCAGGCTCTCATCGAGGCTCAAGAAAATGAAGCTGCTGCAGCGTCTCTCCCGGCTGTTCTGGCGGCGCCGGGAGCTGCGCCAACCGCCCGTCCTTCCGCAATCCTCCATCGATGCCGACGAATTCGCCCGGCTGTTGTGCAGCCGGCGGGTCGAAGATTTGAAGACGCTGGCCAAGAAGCTGAGCCAGCAGCCGAGGGCGCACGCCTGAGGCCTTGATCGGTCGTGTCCCCGGACTCGCCGCGCCCCAGACGAGCGCGAGGGGTTGTCTGGCATCATTGCGACGAGTGCACGCGACGAAGCGATCCATATCGCGACAAGTGGCACCTTCGATTGCTTCCAACCTTTGCCCGCTGAGCTGGGGCAAGTCGCCTGCGCCCACAAACGCGGTGAGAGCCCCGTATGTCGGGGGGCATCGCCTTGCGTCGAAGGGCCAAAAAATTTTTTGTAGCCTCCCCTTGAAACTGGATCGGCCTTTTCCAAGATTTTTTTCGCCATCCGACGGATGGCGTCCGGACGCCTGATGGGTCTGGACCAGAACGGGCACCGGTTCTGTCCGGTGCCGCTCGTATCCAACTTGCTCATTGGAGGATTTGGCTATGCGCAGCTACGACTTTGCTCCCCTGTGGCGCTCGACCATCGGCTTCGACCGCCTGTTCGATCTCGTCGACGCGGCGGCACGTACGGGCGAGGACAATTACCCGCCCTACAACATTGAACGGCTTGGTGAAGATCGCTACCAGATATCGCTTGCGCTCGCGGGCTTCTCGCCCGACGAGATCTCGGTGACCGCCGAGAGCAACGTGGTCACGATCGAAGGCAGCAAGTCCGAGAAGGCCGAACATGAATACCTCTATCGCGGTATCTCGGCGCGGCCGTTCAAGCGGCACTTCAATCTCGCCGATTACGTGCAGGTGAAGAGCGCCGCGTTCGACAATGGACTCCTGAAGATCGAACTGGTCCGCGAGGTGCCCGAGGCCATGAAGCCGCGGCGGATCGCCATCGATGGCGCGACGGCAGCCAACGTGCAGCAACTCGAAGCGAAAGCGGCGTAACGCGTTCGCGACGCAGACGGATGCCCCGCCCGGTGTACCTGCCGGGCGGGACGGTTGACACGTGCCTGAACAAGTAATGGGAGCAACCAATGATCGATCGCACTGACAATATCGTCGATCTGAATGTCATCCTGCACCCGGCATCGGTTTACGACCATCCGCGCGATGTGTTGGCGGATGCCCGGCTGTCGGTGGCGGAAAAGCGCGCCGTGCTGGCGTCATGGGCGTCGGATGCGGCTGCGGTTTCGTCCAATCCGGCGTTGCGTGAACTTCCGGGTGCCAAGAGCGCTGTCAGCATCGACGAGGTACTTGAAGCGCTGTCGGCGCTCGACCCCGATCCATCGGGATCGCCAGGCGGCAAGCCGTACCGGCGGAAATCGACCTCGCGCGTCGCGCTGGCGGCGTAGAGCACGTGAGGGGCTGGGGGGATCATGTTCCGGGTATTTGCGAGGAACGGTCCCGGCGGCGTCTCCGTCATCCTCGCGACGGCGGCGGCGGCGCTGCGAAAGATGGAGGAGTTTCGCGACGACGGGTTCCGCACGGTCTCGGTGCTCGATGCATCCGGGGCCACGATCAACGAAGCCGAACTGACCGCCATGGCGCAAGCTGAGAGCAAGGGTGCGTTGCCATGAAGCGTGACGCGCCCTCGTTGGCGCCACGCCGAGACGGACAATCAACTATTGCTAATTATTGCGCCTTCTCGTGCGCGGCCATGCCGACGGCCTTGTAATCATAGGTCGGATAGAATTCGGTGCGATAGGCGCCCCAGGCCTTGTCCTCGAGCGCGCGATTGACCTCGCGCAGTCGCGATGCCGGCAGCCGCAGCGTCACCACCTGGCCGATGCCCATCATCACATACCAGCTCACGACCTCGACGCCCGCGGGCGGAAAGGCCTTGTAGTAGCCCTGCTTCTCGAGCTGTGCGTTGAGTTCGCTGAGCGGGCGCGACTGATCGTGCTTCAGGAACACCGTGATCATCACCGCATTGTCGGCGGTCGGCGGCGCTGCATTCTCCGCGGGCGCGGTCTGCGCATTCGCGGCTGATGTGAGCGTCAAGGCGCAAGCCAAGGTCGCCATCGCAAGCCATGATCCGGTTGCTCGCGCCATCGCGGTCTCCCTTCATTGCCGTGAAGATTGAGATCGCGATCATCGCGGTGCCGGTGAAGGCTGTAAATCGCAAACCCCGGTGCGAGGCGCCGCGCATCGATCACAAATCATGCAGCAATGCACTGTAGCGGGTTGACTTCTCGCGCATGCATCGCGCGCCGACCTCATCTTCGTGTCATGTCAGTGCAAGCGCCGCGTGGTCGTCGACAGGCCCGCATAAGCGTCCTCTGGAAAGCTCTCGAACCAGCGCATCGATGGTGCGCTGCCATTCGCGTCATCGGTGATTCGCTGCGCGTTCGGGAACCTCCACATGGAACTCACAAAGATGCTCGTGAAAGTACGCCATTCCGCCACAATTTCAGTATTTTCCCGATGAGTAGAAATACTGAGATTTGCCACATTCCTGCGAGAATTGTTGCAAACTCTAGGCGCGTCTGCCTCTATTTCCTTGTGAGCTGGCAACACATGGTCGCGTTCTCAGTATTCCTACTGAGTGCCGAGTTAACGCGGGAACAGCCTTAGGGTCGCTAGATCGGTCGCATGACACAGCACGAGCATCGAGCCGACGGGTCACATCTGTCGAAGTGGATGGAAGACCGCGCCCCATTCGAGAGCAATCGTGAGATTGTGGAACTCGCCGCACAGCGTGCGCGCGCTACGGAAGAGGCGGGCGCTGCGATCGCGCGCCAGTTCAACGGTCCGATGACGGCGCTCCTGCTCTACATGAACGAGATCAAGCAGCACAGTCATCAGTTCGCGCATTCGCCGGCAGCCCGAATCTACCTGCAGCAGGTGGTCGAGAACGCCCTGCAGCAGACCGAGCGCGTCTGCGCGATGCTGAAGCAGATTTCGGAGATTCATCCGGGATCCGCTCCCGTTATCGATCAGAAGGCGGGATGGGACAGTCCGCCTGCGCGCATCAAGGACGAAAGCCCGCCGCCAAAGGTGACGGTTGTATCCAAGGCCGGCCAGAAGCCGCTGACTAGGCGCGAGCGCGAGGTGCTCCGTCTCATCAGCGAGGGCTATTCGAACAAGCAAGGCGCACTGCGCATGAAGATCAGCCCGCGGACATTCGAAAGCCATCGCGCCGAAGCGATGCGCAAGCTCGGCGCACGCAACACCGCCGATCTCGTCCGCAAGGCGCTGATGCAGTCGTCCTGAGCGCTGGAAGCGTTTTCGAGCGAAGCGGGCACAGGCCCGCGTCGCAATCAAGTTTACGCAGATTGCGTAGACTTATCTGCGCAGAAAACACGTCAAGACAGGAATCTACAGCTTCGGTTCTGATTCAATCAGAACCGAATTCGCGCTGGGCGCGCGACGGCCGACGGGCACGGCCTATGCCTGCGGCAGGTCGAAGCAGTAAAGCGCAACAAAGCACGATGCGCTTGCGCCGAGCTTGCGCTTGAGCAAACAACGATTCGATTCAAATTGATAAGGAAGCGCCGGCGTAGTCCGGGGCCGCTGGTCGACATCGGCACAGATCTCCCGGCTTACGCATTCGCGTCACCGGGCTACGAGGTGATTCAGATGTAATCTTCCGCGAAGGTGCGGATGCGTGGGGCTGGCCGCAGGTTTACCGCGGCAGGCTTCGGCGTTTCCGGGATGATCGTGATGGTCCAGGCCGCCGGAACGCGCGACTTGTTTTCCACGATGGATCGAACGTGGCCCGTGACCGTCGCGCCGGCCGAATGCGCGGTTGCGGTCCTGCCGTTGAACTGTGCGATCCGAAAACGCCTGGCTTCCTTCTGGTCCGTCGTTTCGAACGTGAACATGTCAGCTCTCCCGTGTTCACTCCGATTATCGCCGGTTAAGCTTAGCCGTCCGTGAAAATTGAGAGCCGTAGAAGTACGGCCGGGTTTCCACGCGGGAAGCGAGCGCGCAGTCGCGCTTATGGCGTAACCGATTCGTACCCCTGAATCAGGCGGGTGTATTGGGCTTTCACCGTCGCGTAGCATTCGCAAGAGGTCTTCATCAGGCCGTCGAGATTGGTGATCTCGATATGGCCTCGGCTGTAGTGGATGAAATCCGCCTGCTGAAGCGTGTGCGCCACCAGCGAGACGCTGTTGCGGCGCGCGCCGATCATCTGCGCCATCGCTTCCTGCGTCAGCACGATCTTGTCGCTTCCGGACAGGTCGCGGGTGTGCAGGAGGCATCGTGCGAGCCGCGATTCCACGGGATGCGAAGCGTTGCAGCCGGCGGTCTGCTGGACCTGCGCATCGACTGCAAGTCCGTGCCGGGCCAGCGCATAGCGCAACGTCGCACTGCGGTCGGCGGCGAGGCGAAGCTGCTCGAGCTCGATGGTCGAAGCGATGCCGGGCACCACCACCACCGCGCAGTTCAGCGCGGTCGCGTCCCCCAGCGCGGCGAACGCGCCGAAGATGCTGTCGCGCCCGACCAAGGCGATCTGCACGTGCTCGCCGCGCGCGAGCTTCACGACCAGGGAAATCGCACCCCTCTGCGGCAGGTAGGCTCGCTTGAGCACTTCATCGACCTCGACCAGGACCATGTCCTGGATGAGATCGACTGTGCGCAGATGGGGGCGGATCAGTTCGAAATCGGATGCCGACAGCGCGGACAAGAATCCGTTCAGCGAACGAGGAACCGAATCCAAAGCAGTCTCCTGCCTCATTGCTAGAGCGTATCTCGGCCTGGCAGCTGACACACGCTGACCGAGTTGCAAGATGGCCTTGCCGCGCATCGCGGGCAAGGAAAACCTGTCCATCTGACTGATGTCGTTTGATACTCGTCGGCGACTGTGGCCTCAGCGACGCAGGTTCCGCTGCTCAGAGCGTTTTCGAGCGAAGCGGAGACCGGTTCGCGTGAAGAAAACGCGTCAGAACAAGAATTTGGAGCTTCGGTTCTGATTCCATCAGAACCGAAAATGCTCCAGAGGCTTCTCATTCCGTCTTGAGCAGTCGACCGCATTGCGTCCTCACCGCGGTGTAGCACTCACAGGCGGTTTTCCGCAGACCTTCGAGATCGATGATTTCGATATTCCCGCGGCTGTAGCGGATCAGCCCAGCCTCCTGGAATGCGTGTGCCACGATCGAAATGGCATTGCGCCGGACGCCGAGCAACTGCGACAGACATTCCTGCGTCAACGGGAGTGGTTCTCCGCCGCACAACTCTCGCGCGTGCAGCAGCCAGCGTGACAGCCGGGATTCGACCGTGTGAGATGCATGACATGTCGCGGCTTGCTGGGCCTGCACGGACAGCGCCTGCTGGTGCCTGACCAGAACTTGCCGCAGAGTGCTGCTCGCCTCCTTCGCGGCGCGCAGGCGATCGGTTGCGAGAACCGAGGCGATGCCTGGTATGATGACGACGGCATCCGCCAGCGATGGTCCGTCATGGAGCACGGCAGTGCCGCCGACAATGCTGTCGCGTCCAATCTTGGCGACTTCGACGGTTTCACCTTCCGTGAAGCCGACGATCAGTGAAACCACACCGCTATGCGGCAGATAGACATCGCCGATCGGCGCACCGGCCTCGAACAGCACGGCGTCTTTCGTCAGCTCGACGATTGCGAGATGCGGCCGCAGCAACTCGATTTCCGCCGCTGGCAGAGTCTGCAACAGATGATTGGACGGACGCGATGATCCAGACATTCCCTCTCCTGCCGAAAGGCGGGAGCTCACCGTCTCGCGTCACCTACTCATGGCATGTCGGATAGCGCGAAGAATAGCTTTCCCTCACGATTGCACAAGAGCTACACGCGCGTGGCTATACACCTTACCGGGCAGATAGACGTTTTCGTTTGCGACCGAACCAAAAATCGCGCGCTGATTCGTGCGAGGTGGGACAAGCGATTAACGGCGAAACGGCTGTGCGAATGGCGGCGCTGTGTGTATGCGAAATACCACGCACGATCGAAAGGAACTTGTTCGCGCAACGTGGCTGTCTTCTCCGACGAGACGAGCACGAAACATTCCAAATCCATCACGCTCGCTTTGTCTGTCGACGACGAGAGTTGCTGCTGTGCGATCCGCGATCGCAATCCATCATGCGTGCTGCTGTTTCGATCTGCGCGTTCACACTTGCGATCATCTCAGTAGAACTACTGAGAAATGCGTCCGCGCGCGGAGTTTCTGGGTATTTGTACTGAGGAGCGATTTAACGAACGGGTAGCGCCGCCGGAACAGTGTGGCACGGTCGCCGGAGTGAAGTTTCCGGCGGCTGCGTCAATCGTGTGTTCATCCAGAAGGGTATCAAACTATGTCCGGCATTATTCTCTCGGCTTCGGTTCGCCAGAACCTGCTCTCGCTGCAGTCGACCGCTGATCTGCTCGCCACCACGCAGAGCCACCTTTCGACCGGCAAGAAGGTCAACTCGGCCCTCGACAATCCCACCAACTATTTCACCGCCGCCTCGCTCGACAACCGCGCAAGCGACATCAACAACCTGCTCGATGGCATCGGCAATGGCGTGCAGGTGCTGCAGGCAGCCAACACCGGCATCACCTCGCTGCAGAAGCTGGTCGACAGCGCCAAGTCGATCGCCAACCAGGCGCTGCAGGCGACCTCAGGCTATTCGTCCAAGTCGACTGCCACGTCGGCGGCCATCACCGGCGCGACCGCCACGAACCTGCTCGGCGATGGCGATACGGCCGCGACTGTGACGGGCACTGCGGTTGGTGGTGGCCTCACCGCCGCTACAACCACCACCGCGGCTGGATTTGCCAACGGTGACTCGTTCACGATCAACGGCAAGACGATCACGTTTGCGACGGGCGGCACCAGCGCCACCGCCGCCTCGAGCACGGACGCCAACGGCAACGTCACGATCAACCTGACGTGGGGCGCAGGCAGCACCGACACGACCGTGGCGGATGTTACTGCCGCAATCAACGGTATCACTGGTGGCACCACGTCGATCGCCACGAACCAACTGACCATCAACAACGCCGCCACTGACAAGTCCAACAACATCACCCTTGGTGGGTCCAGCACCGTCCTCGCCAAGCTCGGCCTCTCAGCAGGTACGACGAGGCCGGCCGATGCCACCGATGGCCAGGTCCTCAATATCGCTGCGATCGGCACCAAGGCGGCTCAGACCATCACCATCGGAACCGGCGCCGGTGCGGTGAACACCCTTGACGATCTGAACAAGAAGCTCGCAGACAGCAACCTGTCGGCTTCGCTCTCCAGCGATGGCAAGCTGACCATCACGACCGCGAACGACGATGCGTCGATCGATCTGACCGGCAAGCTCACCGGCAGCGCCACGGGTGCCGGCACTCTGCTCGGGGCTCTCACCACGACCGCGCCTGTCAAGGACGTCAACGCGCAGAACACCCGCGCCGATCTGGTCCGCCAGTACAATACGGTGATCGATCAGATCAAGACGACCGCGCAGGATGCGTCCTTCAACGGCATCAATCTGCTGAACGGCGATCAGCTCAAGCTGGTGTTCAACGAAACCGGCAAGTCGACGCTGACGATCAACGGCGTGACCGACGATCCGGCCGGTCTCGGCCTGGCGTCGTTGACTGCCGGGACCGACTTCATCGACAACGACACCACCCAGACGGTTCTCACTTCGCTGAACAACGCCTCGAGCACGCTGCGTTCGCAGGCGTCGGCCTTCGGTTCGAACCTGTCGATCGTGCAGATCCGCCAGGACTTCTCCAAGAACCTGATCAACGTGCTGCAGACCGGCTCGTCCAACCTGACGCTGGCCGACACCAACGAGGAAGCGGCCAACAGCCAGGCGCTGTCGACCCGCCAGTCGATCGCGGTGTCCGCGCTGGCGCTCGCCAACCAGAGCCAACAGAGCGTGCTCCAGCTCCTCCGCTGAGCGCTGCGACGAACCCGAACAAGGAAGCGGCGGAGGCAACTCCGCCGCTTTCGGACTGACGAATTGCGAGACCGGATGGCGGCCCACCTGCTGCCGGTTTGCGCGACGAAGATTTCGAAGATCGAGGGCGAGCAAGCGCCCGCGCCGTTGCCTAGAAAAGGAGACGATCATGCCGTTACGCGTCGAGCTGAAGCCGTTTGAACGGATCGTCATCGGCGAGACCGTGCTGATCAATTCCGGCACCCGCACGTCCTTCCTGATCGACGGCGAAGCGCCGATCCTGCGCGAACGTGACACCGTGACCGCGGAGACCGCCAACACCCCGGCGAGGCGGCTCTATCACTGCGTCCAGACCATGTATCTGAAGAACGAGGTCCAGCGTTATCGGACCGCCTATCTGGGCTTCGTCAAGGAGCTGCGGGAGGCCGATGCCAGCACGCGCGAGGCGCTCGATCTGGTTAACCGTCATGTCGCGGATGGCGCGCTTTACAAGGCGCTCAAGGAAATCCGCAAGCTGATGCAGCGCGAGCAGCAGCGCGCCGCGGCCTGAGCCTGCCGGCTCCGCCTCACACGCGAAAACTCCAGCGAATTCATTGTCTTCGTGTCTGGGCGCGCGACAGCCGTCGATGACGCGCCTCCGGCGGTTCCCTGCCGCACGGTATCAACATGCCATCCGTATTCGCACGGACGGTAAAATTAAGTGGTTGTGAGCCCGCCAAGGCCTATCGATTGATCAGCATCTACAAGAACAATCGAGAGGCGAATTCAGATGGACGATCCCCGTGTCGGCGAGCAGGTGCGGACCTGCCTTGTCGTCGATGATTCCAGCGTGGTGCGGAAAATCGCGCGCCGCTTCCTGGAAGAACTCAATTTCCAGATCATCGAGGCCGAGAACGGTGAGCGGGCACTGGACGCCTGTCGTCGTGCCATGCCCACAGCGGTGCTGCTCGACTGGAACATGCCGGTGATGGACGGCCATGAATTCCTGCTCCATCTGCGCCGGCTGCCCGGCGGCGACCTGCCCAAGGTCGTGTTCTGCACGACCGAGAACAACATGGATCACATCTCGCGCGCGCTTGAGGCGGGCGCCGACGAATACATCATGAAGCCGTTCGACAAGGACATCATCGCCGCCAAGTTCCACGAAGTCGGCCTCTGTGCGGCCTCGATGCCCGCCTGATCATTCGAAAATCCCTTGCGCCAAGAGGCCATCGTGAACGCTTCCGACTACGAGTATCTGCGCAAATTGCTCAAGGACCATTCCGGTCTCGACCTGTCCGCGGACAAGCAATATCTGATCGAAAGCCGCCTGCTGCCGCTGTCGCGCAAATGCGGCCTCTCCGGCATCGACGATCTCGTGCAGAAGATGAAGGGCGGATCGGCTCGCCACATCGCGCAGGTGGTCGAGGCCATGACCACCAACGAGACCTTCTTCTTCCGCGACAAGGCGCCGTTCGATCATTTCCGCGATACGATCATCCCGGAGCTGTTGAAGGCGCGGGCGGGCCGCAGGACGATCCGGATCTGGTGCGCCGCCGGCTCGACCGGGCAGGAGCCCTATTCGCTCGCGATGTGCCTGAAGGAGATGAGCGCGCAGCTTGCGGGCTGGCGCACCGAGATCCTCGCGACCGATCTGTCGCAGGATGTGCTGGAGAAATCCAAGGCCGGAATCTACAGCCAGTTCGAGGTTCAGCGTGGCCTGCCGATCCAATTGCTGGTGAAGTATTTCAAGCAGAACGGCGAGCTCTGGCAGCTCAACGCCGACATCCGCGCGATGGTGCAGCACCGGCAGCTCAACCTGCTGCATGACTTCGCGCAGCTCGGCACTTTCGACGTCATTTTCTGCCGCAACGTCCTGATCTATTTCGACCAGGACACCAAGATCAACATCTTCAACCGCCTCACCAGGTCGCTCGAAGGAGATGGTTTCCTGGTGCTCGGCGCGGCCGAAACCGTCGTCGGCCTGACCGACGTCTTCAAACCCTGTCCTGAAAAGCGCGGCCTCTATCGGCCGACCGGCACCCGTCCCGCGGTCGCCCCGATGGCGACTGCCGCAATGCTCAGGATGGCCGCGATCGGAGGACGCTGACGATGAAGGAGACCAGCAGGGCAGCGGAGCGAGTGACATTCAGTCGCGGCTATGAGGTGTGCATCATGGCCATCGATGGAACCTGGCGGCGCAATTGCGTGCTCAACGCCATCTCCGAGAATGACGCGGCCCTGAACGTCGAAGGCTCCATCCAGGGCCTCAACCTTAAGGAATTCTTCCTGCTGCTGTCCTCGACCGGGCTTGCCTACCGCCGCTGCGAACTGGTCCGCGTCAACGGCACCGAGATCGACATCCAGTTCATCCGGGGCAAGCCTGTGAGAAAGCGCCTCGCCGCGGCGTCGGGAACTGAAAGCCCCAAGACGGCCGGCTAAAGCGCGATAACTTTTCCTCGAATCGTCATCCAGCTTTAGCTCTTTGTTTGAGCATGATCTTTTTCGGAAAACCGGTTTCCACTTTTCCGGATCATGCTCTAGTTTAGCTGGTGCTTCATTGCCTTGGCCTCGAGCAGGAACTCGAGGGCCGCGCCGAGGCCGGCGTCGCATGCCTTCAGCGCCGCTCCCGCTACGGCATAGCGGGGCGTGACGTCATCAAGCACGAAAATGTCGGCGTCGGCTTCCATGGAAGCAAGCGAGGTCTCGCAGACGATTGCGTTCTCGATCCGCGACAGGCTCGCCTGCACCTGCCCGATCAGGCACATCAGGTCCGAGACGATCGATTCATAGGCGTCGTTTCCATCGACGGCCTTGGCGGCGATATTGTTTCCTGCAGCTTTCTGCATGCGCATTCTCCACGGGAGCCTATCTTTAGGGACCGCGGTGCTACTTGTGCGTTAAGCCGTCGTCCCGTACAAATACGGGCCAATGCGATGCGATGTCGGTCGGAGCCATTGTTTCGGTTGCCGGTTTCACCAGTAGGGACGGAATGACCTATGGCTGAGAGTGCCCCCTCCCGCGGGGAGATTTTCGTAGTCGATGACGATCCCGCCGTCCGCGACACGCTTTCGATGGTGCTGTCCGCAGCCGGCTATCAGGTGATCTGTTTTGCCGACGGCGCCGCGCTGCTGTCGGTGGCGCGAACCAGGACGCCGGCCTGCATCCTGCTCGACGTCCACATCCCCGGCAAATCCGGCCTCGACATTCTCAAGGAACTGCACGGCGAGGAGTATCCGGCGCCGATCTTCATGATCTCGGGACAGGGCGACATCGCGATGGCCGTCAGCGCCATCAAGAACGGCGCGCTCGACTTCATCGAGAAGCCGTTCCGTGGCAGCGAGATCGTCGCTCGCCTCGACGAGGCGATCGGCGCCTATACGCGGCGCCAGGCCGACAGTTCCGCATCGCAGATAGCGACGCTGCATTTCCCGGGACGCGAGCCATTGACGCGGCGTGAGCGCGAGGTGCTGGAACAATTCACGGCGGGCGCTTCCAACAAGGAAGCGGGACGTCACCTCGGCATCAGCCCGCGCACGATCGAGGATCACCGCGCCAACATCATGAAGAAGCTCGGCGCCAGGAACGCCGCCGACCTCGTGCGCATCGTCATGACCGCGCAGCAGCAACAGCAGCGCTCGGCCTAGCCGTCGTCCCGGCTCAAGGCCGGGACGACATCGTCTTTGTTGCGCGGGCTAATTGCGACGTCTGATGCAATCGATTGCGTCGCTATCCAGCCAGCGCCTTGCGGATCATGATGGCCATGTCCGACTTGCGATAGGGTTTCGCCAGCAACAGCACGCCTTCGTCGAGCCGGCCGTGATGGATGATGGCATTCTCGGTGTAGCCCGAGGTGAACAGCACCTTCACGTCGGGCTTCAGCTTGTGGATCTCTTCCGCTAGCTGGCGACCGTTCATGCCGGGCATGATCACGTCGGTGAACAAGAGGTCGAACGGTTTGCCGGCGCGGGCGATGGCGAGCGCGTCGGCAGCGTTTGCGGCATCCAGCGTGACATAGCCGAGCGAGTGCAATTGCGTCAGCACATAGTCGCGCACCAGCTTGTCGTCCTCGACGACGAGGATGGTTTCGTTGCCGCCCTGCAGTTTCGCCGTGAGCGTCGGCTCGATCGTGGCCGTGGCGCTGGTCGCAGGCGGCAAGTACATCTTGACCGTGGTGCCGTGGCCTTCCTCGCTGTAGATCTTGATGTGCCCCGCCGACTGCTTGATGAAGCCATAGACCATGCTGAGGCCGAGCCCGGTGCCCTTGCCGGGGCCCTTCGAGGTGAAGAACGGATTGAACACCTTGTCGATGATGTCGGAGGGAATTCCGGTGCCGGTGTCGCTCACCGCGATCATCGGATAGCGCCCCGGCCGCACATCGCCCTGCAGTCTCGCGTAGGTTTCGTCGAGGAACACGGTTCCCGTCTCGAGCACGAGCTTGCCGCCATCAGGCATCGCATCGCGGGCGTTGAGCGCGAGGTTGAGGATCGCGGTAACGAGCTGGTTGGGATCGACGATGGCAAGGCAGGTCTCGTCCTCGAAGATCGACTCGATTTCGACATGCTCGCCGAGCGTTCGCTGCAAGAGCTTGGTGGTCTCGACGATCAGGAGATTGACGTCGATCTCGCGCGGGTCGAGCGGCTGCTTGCGGGCGAATGCAAGGAGATGCTGCGTGAGTTCGGCGCCGCGCGCGGCCGCCTCGTCGATCATCTTGGTGATCGCGGCAAGCTGCGGCTCGGTCTTCACCGCGTCGGCCAGGATCTCGATCGTGCCGGTGATGACGGTCAGGATGTTGTTGAAGTCATGCGCGATGCCGCCGGTGAGCTGGCCGACGGCCTCCATCTTCTCGGCCTGCCTCATGCGCTCTTCGGCGGCGATCTTGTCGGTGAGATCGCGGACGAAGCCATTGAACACGAAACCGTCGCGGGTCTTCAGCGCGGCGATGCTCAGTTCCGCGGTGAACTCGGTGCCGTCGCGCCGCCGCGCCTGCACCTCGCGGCGCGGTTGTTGCAACTGGACGCCGCCTGAGTGCAGGAAGGCCCCCAGCGCTGCCTTGAGCGGGCCGTCCGGCCGCCCGAGCAGCTCGAACACGTTCTTGCCGAGCGCCTCGTCGCGGGGCCATCCAAACAGGCTCTCGGCTTGCGGATTCCAGTAGCGAATGATGCCCTTCTGATCGATCTGCACGAAGGCATCGAGCGCGCTGTTGATGATGCCGCGCGCCAGTTGCTCGCTCTCGAGCAAATTTTCCTGCGCCTTGCGGCTTTCGGTCATGTCGCGCGCGGTCTTGCAGATGCCGATGATGGCGCCGGATGCCGACTTGATCGGCGAGATCGAGAGCGAGACCTCGACCGGCGTGCCGTCCTTGCGCAGGCGCACGGTCTCGTTGTTCGCGATCGCCTCGCCACAGCCGATCCGGCGCAGCACGTCGTCGGTCTCCGCGGCGCGGTCGGGCGGCACGATCAGCGAGATGTGCCGGCCCACCGCCTCAGTCGCGGTGTAGCCGAACAGGCGCTCCGCGGCCGGATTCCAGCCGGTGACGATGCCGTCCAGCGACTCCGTGATGACGGCGTCGTTGGCGGATTCGACCGCGGCGCTGAACAGGCGCTCGCGCCCGGCGAGGCGGTCGCGCGCGGCTTCGGTCCGCAGATGTTCGACCACCTCGCGCTCGAGCGCAACCGTCTTGGCATTCACCTCACTGATCACGCGCACGAAGGCGCGCGCCAGCACGCCGGTCTCGCCCGGCGCGTCGACCGGAATGGCGTCGGTGCCCTTCTGTGCGACGCTCTCGACCGCCGCCGTCAATTGCCGGATCGGCCGCATCAGCGATCTCGCGATCAGGATCGCCAGTCCCGCCGCGGCCAGCACGGCGAGCAGGCCGACCACGATCGAGCTGTTGCGGATCGTCGCCGCCGGCGCCATGAACACCGCGTTCGGAACCGTCTCGATCACCGCGATCCATTGATTGTCGACCAGCAGCGCGGGCGCCAGCGCGACGCCGTTCGGCCGTCCGCCCGCGCCTTCGACCATGCGCGAGAAGCCCTGCGTGGTCCCCTGCGCCGACGCCAGATAGGGGAAGTCGCGCCGCCAGTCGGCTCCCGATCCTGTCTGCCCGCCGAATTCGCGCGTGCGGTCGGGATGGACGAGGTAGTTGCCTCTGCCGTCGACCACATAGGCCGTTTCGCCCTGCCGTACCGAGTTTCGCGCGCGGTCCAACTCGCTGCGCATGTCGATCTCGATCAGGATGATCCCGAACGGCTTGCCGTCGGCCGCCGGCACCGTCGTCGCCACCCGCAGGATCGGCGCCGGCTGCGCCGCGCCGGCGTCCTTATCCAGTTCGACCGGCGAGACATAGATTCCGCCGACGCCAAGCGCGAGCGTGTCGCGGACATAGGGCGCGTCGCCGGCGCGCGGCAGCTCTGCTTCCGGCACGGCGCGAACGGCGCCATGCGGCCCCGAACGGTCGACGCGGACGATCTCGTGCCCGCCATCGGCAACGCCGATATAGCGCAGCTGCGCGTAAGCCGGCTTGATCGCAAGCTGCGCGGCGAGGCGGCCTTCCAGCCGCTCGCGCCACACTGCCTCGCCGACATGATCGACCGGATCCGTTCCATCATTGAGACGGGCCCGCATCATTCCGATCACCGCGGCAAAATCGCGAAAGATCACGATGTCGGCGCGCGCGCTGTCGGTATAGGTGGCCAGGTCGCCCGCGACGAAGCGCGAATGCGCCTCGATCCGATCGAGCACACGCGGCACGATCTCCTGTTCCAGGCTGCGATGGCTCAGCCACGCGACCGCGCCCACTGTGATCGCAACCAGCGCAATCATGGCGATGGCGAGTCTGGTTGTGAGCGTCATCTGTGCGGTCGCGGCCTTCCTCTGTCCGGACCAGGCGACGGGGTGTCGCCATGGCCCGGGCGACCGATGCTAGAGCATGATCCGGAAAAGTGGAAACCGGTTTTTCGCTCGCGACAAACGCAAAAGCGTTTGCGCGGAGATCATGCTCATACAAAGAGCCGAAGCGGGATGACAATTCGAAGAAAAGTCAGTTCGATGCCTGCGCGCCGCGCATTAGAGCGTTTTCGAGCGAAGTGACCACCGGTTCGCGTGAAGAAAACGCGTCAAAACAAAAACCTGGAGCTTCGGTTCTGATTCCATCAGAACCGAAGCTCTAGTCGTTGAAATAGTGCGGATGCCGCGCCCGGATCTGCGCGAGCTCGCTCAGCGTCCCCGACAAATGGGTTCGCAGATGTTTTTGCGCTTCCTCCGGCTCGCCGCCGGCGATAGCCTTGGCGATCAGCTTGTGATGGCGGACGATATCCTGCGCCTTGCCGGGCGAGGGCAGATGCAGCCGGCGCAACCTGTCGATATGGCCGCTGCGGCTGCGCATGAGGGTCCAGATTTCCTGCTTGTCGGCGGCCTCGTATAGCTGCGCGTGGAACTCGTTGTCGGCGGCCATGAATTTCTCGAACGCGCCGGCCTTTGCGAACTGCTGTTGCCGCGCGATGGTGGAGTTGAGCTCGGCGACGAGCGCCTCGTCCGGTTGCAGCGCGAGCACGCGCACGATCTCCAGCTCGACTGCCTGCCGCAGGAAATGTGCCTGCTGCGCGCGGCGCAGGTCGATCCGGCTGACGACCGTCGCATATTGCGGGAACACCTCGACGAGACCTTCCTCCTCGAGCCGCTTCAGCGCGTCGCGGATAGGCGTCGAGGACACCCCGAACTGTTCTGCCAGCGCGGCGCGCGACAGCGGTGAGCCCGGCGGCAGTTCCAGCGCGATGATCATGCCGCGCAGGCGCTCAAACACTTGCGGCGCCGCCTGACGGTCGCGATCGAGCAGCCCGCTCGATCGCGGGACGACACGACGCTGGCCGATGACCGGTGGATCCATTTGAATTGCCGTTACGCCCGCGAGAGGCTTGCCAACGATGCACTAATACATTAGTGCATTTCCGCAGGGGTGGTCAATCCGCAACCCTGAGAGGAAGCGCGTAATGAACAGGATGATGTGGCGGACGCTTGCGGGCGCCGCCGTGGCGTTTGGTTTGCTGCAGGGACCGGCGGCACTGGCGCAGCAAAAGACGGAAATCGCCTTGTCGCGGCAGCCGGGTATTTTCTATATTCCGAGCCACATTATCGAGAAGCAGAAGCTGATCGAGAAACATGCCGCAGCGCTTGGCGTGCCCGGCATCACCACCAAATGGCTGACATTCTCCAGCGGCGGCGCGCAGACCGATGCGCTGCTTGCGGGCGGCGTCGACATCCTCAAAACCGGCACCGGCAATCTCTTGCTGCTGTGGGATCGGACCCGCGGCGGCGTGAAAGGCATCGTCGCCACTTCCGCGCAGCCGATGACGCTGATCAGCCGCGATCCCAACATCAAGTCGCTGAAGGATTTTGGGCCGAACGATAAAATCGCGTTGCCGACCGTGAAGGTCTCGACGCAGGCCATCGTGCTGCAGATCGCGGCCGGCGAGTTGTTCGGCTCGGATCAATGGTCGAAGCTCGATTCCAACACCGTGCAGCTCGGCCACCCCGATGCCTATGCCGCAATGTCCAATCCGCAGCATGAGGTGCGCAGTCATTTCTCGATCCCTCCCTACACCTTCCTTGAGCTGAAGAATGTGCCGGGCGCGCATGTCGTGCTGAACTCGCCTGACGTGATGGGTGGCCCGCTTAGCCAGGCGCAATTCTTCACCACGACGAAATTCGCCGACGCCAATCCAAAAATCATCCAGGCCGTGCGGCTGGCGACCAAGGAAGCGCATGACCTGATCCGAAGCGATCCCAAGCTCGCGGTCGAAATCTACAAGGAGATCACTGGCGACAAGACTTCAGTTGAAGATCTGCTGGCCTGGCTGAAGGAGCCCGGCATGATGGAGTGGAATCTGGAGCCGCAGGGCACCATGAAATTCGCCAACCATCTCTTCAAGGCGGGCACGCTGAAGACGCAGCCCAAGGCGTGGACCGACTATTACCTGCCGGTCGCGCATGACCTGAAGGGCAGTTGATCCCATGGCGCCGCTCCTTGACGTCTCCGATGTGACGCTGCGCTACAAGACGTCGAACGCGGTCATCACAGCGACCGAACGCGTCTCCTTCAAGGTTGATCGCTCCGATCGCTTCGTGCTGCTCGGGCCGTCCGGCTGCGGCAAATCCACGCTGCTGAAGGCGGTCGGCGGCTACTTGCGGCCCAGCGAGGGCAAGATGCGGATTGATGGCCGCGAGATCGTCGAGCCGGGCGCCGATCGGATGATGATCTTCCAGGAGTTCGATCAACTCCTGCCGTGGAAAACCGTGCTGGAGAACGTGATGTTTCCGCTCCTGTCCGCGCGGCGGCTGCCTCGCAAGAAAGCCGAGGAGAAGGCTCGGGCCTATATCGAGAAGGTCGGGCTGACCCGCGTGGTCGATAGCTATCCGCATACGCTGTCTGGCGGCATGAAGCAACGCGTCGCGATCGCCCGCGGCATGGCGATGGAGCCGGACATTCTGCTGATGGACGAGCCGTTCGCGGCGCTGGACGCGCTGACGCGCCGGACTTGCCAGGACGAATTGCTGCAGCTCTGGTCCGAGACCAAGTTCACCGTGCTGTTCGTCACCCATTCAATCGCGGAAGCTATCAAGATCGGCAACCGCATCCTGCTGCTGTCGCCGCATCCGGGGCGGGTGAAGGCCGAAGTCGCCGGCGTCGACCGCGTCTCCAGCGAAGACGGCAGCGCTGCACGGCTGGAGAAGCAGATACACGATCTGCTGTTCGCTGAGCCGGCAACCGCACACTGAGGAGAGGCGCGATGGGAGAAGCAACGATCCTGCTGCGCGAGAGCAATGCAGTGGCCGCGCCGGCCGCAGGCGAGGTCGAGCGCAAGCTGAGTGTGTGGGAGCTGCTCTGGGACGACGGCTTTGTGCGCAAGGGGCTCATCATTGTCTTCCTGGCGGCAGCGTGGGAAGCTTACGGTCTGTGGCTCGACAATCCCCTGTTGTTCCCGACCTTCCATGACACCGTCGTCACCATGTTCGAGAAGGTGCGCGACGGCACCATCCCGATGCGGGCCTGGGCGTCGCTAAAAGTACTGTTCATGGGTTATTCCGCCGGCATCGCCCTGGCCTCGATCTTGACCATCCTTGCGATCTCGACCCGCATCGGCACGGATTTCCTCGAGACGATCACGGCGATGTTCAACCCGTTGCCGGCGATTGCGCTCTTGCCGCTTGCACTGATCTGGTTCGGGCTTGGCAATGGCAGTCTTGTGTTCGTGCTGATTCATTCCGTTCTCTGGCCGGTGGCGCTCAACACCCATGCCGGTTTCAAGGGCGTGTCCAACACGCTGCGCATGGTCGGCCGCAATTATGGCCTGCGCGGACTACCCTATGTGGCGCGCATCCTGATCCCCGCGGCCTTCAGTTCGATCCTGACCGGGCTGAAGATCGGTTGGGCCTTTGCCTGGCGCACGTTGATCGCCGCCGAACTGGTGTTCGGCGTGTCGTCGGGACAGGGCGGGCTCGGCTGGTACATCTTTGAGAACCGCAACCTGCTCGACATTCCCGCCGTGTTCGCCGGATTATTGACGGTGATCATCATCGGCCTGATCGTCGAAAACCTGATCTTCCGCACCATCGAGCGGAACACGGTCCAGAAGTGGGGCACCCAGACATGAGCGACAAAAGCAAGAAGAAGCGCCCCGACCAACTCCGCAGCGCGCGCTGGTTCGCGCCCGATGATCTCAGGGCCTTCGGCCACCGCTCGCGCGCCATGCAGATGGGCTACGCGCCGGAGGAGTGGAAGGACCGGCCGGTGATTGCGATCATCAACACCTGGTCGGACGCCCAGCCGTGTCACATGCATTTCAAGAGCCGCGTCGACGACGTCAAGCGCGGCGTGTTGATGGCCGGCGGCTTTCCGATGGAACTGCCGGCGCTGTCGCTGTCGGAATCGTTCCTGAAGCCGACCACCATGCTCTATCGCAACATGCTGGCGATGGACGCGGAAGAATTGCTGCGCGGCCATCCGGTCGACGGCGTCGTGCTGATGGGCGGCTGCGACAAGACCACGCCGGCGCTGTTGCTCGCCGCCACCTCCATGAACCTGCCCACGATCTATCTGCCGGCCGGTCCGATGCTGCGCGGCAACTGGAAGGGCCGCACGCTGGGCTCGGGATCGGACGCCTGGAAATATTGGGATGAGCGGCGTGCCGGCAAGATTTCCGATGATGACTGGGTCGACATGGAAGCCGGCATTGCCCGCAGCTACGGCACCTGCATGACCATGGGCACCGCCTCCACCATGACCGCGATCGCCGAATCCATCGGCATGACGCTGCCGGGTGCCTCCTCGATTCCGGCCGCGGATGCCGGTCATATCCGCATGGCCGCCGAATGCGGCCGCCGCGTCGTCGAGATGGTCTGGGAGGATCTGACCCCGCAACAGATCCAGACCCGGAAGGCGTTCGAGAACGCGATCACGGTGGCGATGGCGATGGGCTGCTCGACCAACGCGATCATCCATCTGATCGCGCAGGCCCGCCGCGCCGGCCAGGACATCTCCCTCGACGATTTCGAGAAGGCGAGCCGCGAGGTGCCGGTCATCGCCAATGTCCGCCCGAGCGGCGATCTCTATCTGATGGAGGATTTCTTCTACGCCGGCGGCCTGCCGGCGCTGATGAGCCAGATCAAGGATCATCTGCATCTCGACTGCCTGACCGTGACCGGCAAGACGCTGGGGGAGAATATCGCCCGCGCCGAAGTCCATAACGACGATGTCATCCGCAGCGTCGCCAACCCGATCTACAAGGAGGGTGCGCTCGCGGTGCTCAAGGGCAATCTCGCGCCCGACGGCTGCGTGATCAAGCCCAGCGCCTGCGATCCGCGCTTCCTGAAGCATTCCGGCCCGGCGCTGGTGTTCGACGATTACCCCTCCATGAAGAAGGCGGTCGACGATCCCGATCTGGATGTGACGGCCGATCATGTGCTGATCCTGCGCAATGCGGGGCCGCAGGGCGGTCCGGGCATGCCGGAATGGGGCATGCTGCCGATCCCCACAAAGCTCGTGAAGCAGGGCGTGCGCGACATGGTGCGGATCTCGGACGCGCGGATGAGCGGCACCAGCTATGGCGCCTGCATCCTGCATGTCGCGCCTGAAGCTTATATTGGCGGTCCGCTCGCGCTTGTGCAGAACGGTGATCTCATCACCCTCGACGTCGCCGCCCGCAGCATCACCCTCGATGTGCCGCAGGAAGAGCTCGTACGTCGCCGCGCCGCCTGGAAGCCGCCGGAGCGCCGCTACGAGCGCGGCTATGGCTGGATGTTCACGCGCCACATCAAGCAGGCCAACGAAGGCTGCGATTTCGATTTTCTTGAAACCGGCTTCGGCAAGCCGGTCGATGAGCCGTCGATTTATTAACTTTTTTCACCTCTCCCGCTTGCGGGCGAGGTCGGCGCATAGCGCCGGGTGAGGGCTCTCTCCGCTGGGGGACTCGTGGAGAGAACCCTCACCCCAGCCCTCTCCCGCAAGCGGGAGGGGGAGCCGCAGCATCTCTCCCGGAATGACGAAGGAGCAGTTCACATGTCCAAACTCAGCGACACCACCCGCAACAAGCTGAAAACCGTCTCCACGGCCACCGTCGCCACCGCGCTGTACAAGCGCGGCTTCCGCATCCAGTGCATCCAGGACGTCCACCCCTTGAGCCCGGACCAGCCGACCATGGTCGGCGAAGCCTTCACGCTGCGCTACATGCCGGCGCGCGAGGACCTCAACAAGCTCGAGGTCTTCCGCGACCGTTCACATCCGCAGCGCAAGGCGATCGAGGATTGCCCGCCCGGCGCGGTGCTGGTGATGGACAGCCGAAAGGATGCGCGCGCCGCCTCAGGCGGCGCGATCCTGGTGACGCGCCTGATGAAGCGCGGCGTTGCCGGCGTCGTCACCGACGGCGGCTTTCGCGACTCCGCCGAGATCGCCAGGCTCGGCTTTCCCGCCTATCATCACCGGCCGAGCGCGCCGACCAATTTGACGCTGCACCACGCGATCGAGATCAACGTCCCGATCGGCTGCGGCGACGCGCCGGTGTTCCCCGGCGATGTGATCCTCGGGGACAGTGACGGTGTCATCGTCATCCCCGCGCATCTCGCCGACGAGATCGCCGAGGAAACCTTCGAGATGACCGCATTCGAGGATTTCGTCGCCGAGGAAGTCCATAGCGGGCGCGGCATCTTCGGCCTCTATCCCGCCACTGATCCGCAGACATTGACCGATTTCGCGGCATGGCGGAAAAAGAACGGGCGCTGATCCACTTCACGCATATGGTCGGCGCCAAGCCCGATCAAGACGGAGGAAAGCCATGCTGATGTTCAACAATCTGATCGACGGCGAATGGATGTCGGACGGCGCGCGCTCGCCCAATGTCAATCCGTCCGATACCAACGACATCGTCGGCGAGGCCGTGCGCGGCACCCGCGCCGAGCTTGATGCCGCGGTCGCGGCCGCCAAGGCGGCATTCCCGGCATGGTCGCGCGCGACGCCGCAGGTCCGCTATGACATCCTCAAGAAAGCGTCGGATGAAATCCTGGCGCGCAAGGATGAACTGGGCCGCCTGCTGTCGCGCGAGGAAGGCAAGACCCTGCCCGAGGGCATCGGCGAGGCCGCGCGTGCGGGGCAGATTTTCGCGTTCTTTGCCGGCGAGTGCCTGCGCATGGCCGGCGAGAAGCTGTCTTCCGTGCGGCCTGGCATCGACGTCGAGATCACCCGCGAGGCCCTCGGCGTGGTCGGCCTGATCACGCCCTGGAACTTCCCGATCGCGATTCCGGCCTGGAAAATCGCGCCCGCGCTCGCCTATGGCAACACGGTCGTGATCAAGCCGGCCGACCTGGTGCCGGGCTCGACCTGGGCGCTGGTCGATATCCTGCAGCGTGCCGGCCTGCCCAAGGGCGTGCTTAACCTCGTGATCGGCCGCGGCTCGGAGGTCGGCGCCGCGCTGCTCGAACATCCCGATGTCACGGCGATCAGCTTCACCGGATCGGTGGCAACCGGCCAGAAGGTCGCTGCGGCCTGCGTGGCATCGCGACCGATGAAGAAATTCCAGCTCGAGATGGGCGGCAAGAATCCGCTGGTCATTCTCGACGATGCCGACCTGAAGGTCGCAGTCGAATGTGCCGTCAACAGCGCGTTCTTCTCCACCGGCCAGCGCTGCACGGCAGCCTCGCGCCTGATGGTCACCAAGGGCATTCACGACAAATTCGTCGCCGCGCTCACCGAGCGTCTGGGCGGCCTCAAGGTCGACGACGCCTTGAAGGCCGGCACCGACATCGGCCCGGTCGTCGACCAGAACCAGCTCGATCAGGACCTGAAATATCTCTCGATCGGCAAGGACGAGGGCGCGAAGCTGGTGTTCGGCGGCGAGCTGCTGAAGCGCGACGCGCCGGGCTTCTATCTGCAGCCGGCGCTGTTCACCGAGGTGACCAACAAGATGCGGATCGCGCGGGAGGAGATCTTCGGACCGGTCGCCGGCGTCATTCGCGTCAACGACTATGCGGAGGCGCTGGCGACTGCAAACGATACCGAGTTCGGCCTGTCGGCCGGCATCTGCACCACGAGCCTGAAATACGCCAGCGACTTCAAGCGCAACGCCGAGGCCGGCATGGTGATGGTCAACCTGCCGATCGCCGGCGTCGACTATCACGTCCCGTTCGGCGGCCGAAAAGGCTCGAGCTATGGTCCGCGCGAGCAGGGAAAATACGCCGCCGAGTTCTACACGACGGTGAAGACCGCCTATACGAATCCGTAAGAACGCATTCGGGCGGCGGGGCTCGGTCCCGCCGCTACAACATCTCCGGCTTGAACAGCTTGCGATATTTCCGCGTGTTCTCGCCGGAGATCATGAACTCGCCGTCGCCGCGATAATGGATGGTCTTCGGATATTTCGGCGAGGTCGCGACATGCGCCTTCACCACCTCCAGCACGAACAGGCTGTATTTCCAGATCAGGCTTGAATCGATCAGCCGGCATTCGAAATTGGCGTAACACTCCGCGATCAACGGCGCGCGCACCTGCTCGCCGGACCTGGGCGTCAGGCCAAACTCGGCGAACTTGTCGATGTCGCGCCCGGAGCTGTTGCCGATCTTGACCACCGTCGGCGCCAGCTCGACGGTTGGCACGTTGATCACGCACTGTCTGCTGCGCCGGATCAATTCGAAGGAATGGTTGGCGTCCCAGATGTAGCAGCCGATCAGCGAGGGCTGAAACTCCATGATCATGTGCCAGCCCATGGTCATGATGTTGGTCTCATTCCTGTGCGCGGAGGAGACCAGCACGATCGGCCCCGGCTCGAGAAAGCGGCGCACGTTGTCGACAGGAAAATCCGTCTTGGTGTAGCGCGGCATGGGGCCTCCTCTCAGTCGTCGTCCTCGTTTGCGCTTCAAACTCCGCCGTCGTCCCGGCCAAGCGAAGCGCGAGCCGGGACCCATAACCACAGGCAGTTATGGTGACGAAGACTCGGAGTTACAGCGTGGTTCAACAACGATGTTTGGTGGTGATGGGTCCCGGGTCAAGCCCGGGACGACGCGGGGAGAGAGAGTGGGGCTCATCTCAGGCCCGTAGGGTGGGCAAAGCGGAGCGTGCCCACCATCCACGCTCGGTGCAAGAGAAGGTGGGCACGCTGCGCTTGCCCACCCTACGATATCTACACCGCCGCGTCCGCCAATCCCACTGCCCACAGCGCGAACGCATAGACGATCGCGATTTCATCGAGCCGGTTGAAGCGTCCCGATGCGCCGCCGTGGCCAGCGCCCATGTTGGTGCGGAGAAGCACCGGCCCGCCGCCGGTCATGGTGGCGCGCAATCGCGCGATCCATTTCGCCGGCTCCCAATAGGTGACGCGCGGATCGGTCAATCCACCCATTGCGAGGATCGCGGGATAGTCCTTCGCCGCGACATTGTCGTAGGGCGAATAGGACAGGATGGTGCGAAAGTCCTTCTCGCTCTCGATCGGGTTGCCCCATTCCGGCCATTCCGGCGGCGTCAGCGGCAGCGTGTCGTCGAGCATGGTGTTGAGCACGTCGACGAAAGGCACTTCGGCGACGATGCCGCCGAACAATTCGCCGGCGCGGTTCGCGACCGCTCCCATCAGCATGCCGCCGGCCGAGCCGCCATGGCCGACGATGCGTTTAGTGCTCGTGTATTTTGCATCGATCAGCGCGCGGGCGGAAGCCGCGAAATCATCAAAGCTGTTGGTCTTCTTCTCGCGCTTGCCGTCGAGATACCAGCCCCAGCCCTTGTCGGCGCCGCCGCGGATATGCGCGATCGCGTAGACGAAGCCGCGGTCGACCAGCGACAGGCGGTTGGTGCTGAAGGAGGCCGGCATTGCCATGCCGTAGGAGCCGTAGCCGTAGAGCAGCAGCGGCGCTGTGCCGTCGCGGACGAAATCCTTGCGGTGCAGGATCGAGACCGGGACCTCTGCGCCGTCATGCGATGTCGCCATGATGCGCGTGGTGACGTAATCGGCCGGGTCGTGGCCGGAGGGAATCTCCTGGCGCTTGCGCAGCACCCGTGTCCGCTTCGTCATGTCGTAGTCGTAGACTTCCGACGGTGTCGTCATCGACGAATAGGAGAAGCGCAGGTTCGTCGTCTCGAATTCGTAGGAGCCCATGGTGTCGAGCGAATAGGCCGCCTCGTCGAAGGCGATCGCATGCTCCTCGCCCGTGGCGAGATCGCGGATCACGATCGCGGGCAGCGCGTTGGCCCGCTCCAGCCGCACCATGTGGCCGGAGAAAAGCTCGAGATCGAGGATGTAGATGCCTTCGCGGTGCGGGATCAGATCGCGCCAGTTCTTGCGCTCCGGCGCGGCGAGCGGCGCCGTCATCACCTTGAAGTCGATCGCGTCATCGGCATTGGTGAGGATGAACAGCTCGTCGCCGCGGTCGACGATCGAATATTGCACGCCCTCTTCGCGCTGGGCGATCAGCCGCGGCGGCGCCTCGGGATTTCGGAGGTCGATCAACCGCTGTTCCGAGGTCTCGTGGTCGCCGCCCGCGATCACGCAGAAGCGCCCGCTCGCGCTCTCATGCAGATGGGTGAACCAGCCGGAATCCTGTTCTTCATAGACCAGCACGTCGTCCGCCTGTTTGGTGCCGAGCCGATGGCGCCAGACCTGCATCGGGCGATGGTTGTCGTCGAGCTTGACGTAGAAGAAGCTCTTCGCGTCCGCGCTCCAGACCACACCGCCATCGGTCTCCTCGACGAGGTCGTCGAGATCGGCGCCGCTTGCCCAGTCGCGCACCCGGATCGAGAAATATTCCGAGCCCTTGGTGTCGGCGCTCCAGGCATGCAGCCTGTGGTCGGGCGAATGCCGGCTGCCGCCGAACCTGAAATATTCGGTGGCTTTCGCCAGCTCGTCGCCATCGAGCACGACATGCGCCTCGCCGCCGTCGCGCGGCATGCGGCCGAACATCTCGTGCTGTCCGCCCTCGCGGAATTTGCGGAAATAGGCGAACGGGCCGTCGGGCGAGGGGACGCTGGAATCGTCTTCCTTGATCCGCCCGCGCATCTCCGCAACCAGCTTCTTCTGCAACGGTGCGGTGTGGCCGAGCAGGCTCTCGGTATAGCTGTTCTCGGCTTCGAGATAGCTCCTGATGTCAGGATCAAGGATCGAAGGATCGCGCAGCACCTCCTGCCATTTCGGATCCTTCAGCCAGCCGTAATCGTCTGACACGGTGATTCCGTGCCGGGTGAAGGAGTGCGGCCGTCGCGGCGCGACGGGCGCGGGGTGGGCAGGTTTCTTGGTGGCGGATTGGTCCACTCGGTCCTCGTATGGTCTTTCGGTTCCGTGGTCTTGTTCGCTCGTCATGCGCGGGCTTGACCCCCGCATCCATCAAAGAAAGGCGTTTTTCGCAAGATGATGGATTGCCGGGTCGAGCCCGGCAATGACGACCACCGTCGGAACGAGATGTCATCGAGACATATATCGGTTCGAATGGGTGGATTGCCAGATGCGGTCAGGCGCGCACGCTTTCACCGAGCCATTCAATCGCGGCCTCGGTTCCACCCTTGCCGTGGGGAATGCCGAGCGCGTTGAGCGCGACCTCGACCACGCCGAGTGTGCCCAGGATCATCGGCGCGTTCACATGGCCCATATGGGCGATCCGGAAGGCCTGGCCCTGCAGATCGCCAATGCCGGTGCCGAGCACGACGCCGCATTTCTCTTTGCAATAGCGCTGCAGCGCCGCCGGGTCGTGGCCGTTCATGGTGACTGTGGTCACCGTGTTGGAGCGCTCGGCGGCCTCGGTGATGTTGAAGCCGAGCACCTGGCCCTCTGCCCATACCGCAACGGCACGCCGCACCGCTTCGGCAAGCAGGCGATGGCGCAGATGCGCGTTCTGCAGTCCCTCAGCCGTCAGCATGTCGATCGCCTTGCGCAGCGCGAACAACAGATGCACCGGCGCGGTGCCGGCATATTTGCGATAGTGCTCGGTGCCCTCGCGTTCGGTCCAGTCCCAATAGGGCGTGCGCAGATTGGCGCGCTTGTGCATCTCCTGCGCGCGCGCGTTCGCGGCGACGAAGCCGAGACCCGGCGGCGTCATCAGGCCCTTCTGCGAGCCGGACATCGCGACGTCGATGCCCCAGGCGTCCATCTCGAACGGCATGCAGCCGAGCGAAGCCACGGTATCGACCATGAACAGCGCCGGATGGCCGCTCGCCTCGATCGCCTTGCCGATCGCCTCGATGTCGTTATAGGCGCCGGAGGCGGTATCGACCTGCACCGCGAGGATCGCCTTGATCGTGTGCTCCCTGTCGCGCCGCAGCCGGTCTTCCACTTCCGCGGGCCGGATCGCGCGGCGCCAGTCGCCCTTCAACACTTCGACCTCGGCGCCCATTGCGGACGCGGCTTGGCCCCAGCCGATGGCGAAGCGGCCGCTCTCGAGCACCAGCACCTTGTCGCCGCGCGACAGCACGTTGGAGAGCGTCGCCTCCCAGGCGCCATGGCCGTTGGCGATATAGATGTAGGATTTGCCTTTGGTGGCGAACAGTTTTGAGAGATCGCGCAAGAGACTCTCGGTCAGTTCGACCATCTCCGCCGAATAGATATCGAGCGCCGGGCGATGCATCGCCTGCAGCACCTCATCGGGCATCGTGGTCGGTCCGGGGATGGCCAGAAATTCCCGGCCCGCGCGAACGGTCATTGTTCGGTTCCTGCTTGATCTGTCTCGCACACGTGGATGCAGGGATTGGCTGAAAATTTCAACCCACAGAGGCGTTATTTTCCGATCGCGTCGGCGACGGCATGCCAGATCTGATCCTTGATCTCGATCGCGGGCGGGCTCGGGATCGTCGTTGCCGGGCCATCGCGCGGCTTGCAGGCTTCCACCAGCCGCAGGATCCAGATCTCGCCATCGGTGTAATAGAGGTCGCCGCCGCCATTGCGGCCCGCGATCGTCGGGCCGATGCCGGTGACCTGATATTTCGCGGTGACCATGCGGGCGTTTTCCAGGTCGGCCGTGAGCAGGGCCCGCTCGGCATCGAGGTCGGGACCGATGTGATGCGTGATCGCGCCGGTGTAATGGCTGACGCCGACGCTGCGATCCTGCGTGGCGGCGCCGAGCCACACCGGGCGGCCCTCCTCGCCCTTGTCGAGCACCTGCCAGTAGCGGACATGGTTGCGGCGATCGGCGCTGTTTCCGATCGGCTTCTCGAAGGCGAGGTCTTCACGCCGGCCGAGATAGAAGAGATTGCTGACCGGCGCGTCGCGATAGGGGCGATCGAGCAGCACGCTGCCGACGATCTCGATCGATGATTTCAGCGTGATCGGATCGGCGGGATACCAGCCGGCGGCGTGCATGGCGCAGACCACGTCGTACTTGTCGCCGATCAATCCGATATTCAGGGGATCGCCGGGAATTCCCTGCGCGGTGCGCGTCACCATCGGCAGGTTGGCGAGGCCCTTCTGGTGCTCGTGATGGGTCCACAATGCCGGCAGCAGCAGATAGGCGGCGAGGCCGTAGACTGCGAGTATCAAGACCAGCAGCAATTGGATACGCCGGACCCGTCGCCGCCGCGCCGAAGGTTGCGCCTTGTCGTCGAGCTCTGTCACCGTGCCGCGCTCTCGAACCGAGGTTGCGCAGGCAGTTTAGAGATTGTTCAGCGCCTTGTCTCGCGGCAGCCCGCGGCTTCCGCCTCCTCGACCGAGCAGAACCAGCGCGTGCCCTTGGCGATCTTCATCTGGATCTTGGCGTACCAGCGGCTTTGCGGCGTGTGATAGATGCATTCGCCCGAGGTGTTGACGTTGCCCTTGATGGTGCAGTCGGGCGAGGGCGCGACCGGGCCGGACGCGGACGCCAGCAGGATGTTGCGCGCGTTCTCCGGCGGCTTCACGGCGCCGAGGATCGGCGTCTTCTTGTTGCGGATGCGCCAGTCCCAGGGTGCGATGAAGGCGCCCTGCCACATGCCGGCCTTGGCGTCACGCGCGGCCTTCTCGTCGGCCTCATACTCGTGCGACGCCCGCGTATAGGCGAGCGCCCAGCCGTTGGCGACCAGCCATCTCTGGATGTCCTGCCCCTCGACCTCGCAGCGCGCCAGGGTGCGGCCGCGGCGGTCGGTCGTGCCGCGGGTATGGCAGGTCCAGCTCTTGCCGCCGGCATGCTTGATGAGTTCGTCGCGCGCGGCGATCCCGCAGGTCCAACGCTCGCCCAGGGTGTTGAGGCAGAGCTGGTCGGTGGAGGGCGTGTCGATGCCGCCGAGACGGATGCGGGCGGAGCCGATCTGGATCTGGTCGCCCTCGCGGATTTTCGGCACGCCGGTGATGTCTGCGGCCTGCGCCAGCGCGGGCAACAGCAGGAGGGCGGCGGTGAGGAGCAGCGATCGCATCGGCAGGTTCACGGATTGGCGAGCAATTGTGCGGAGATTCGGGCAGGCAAACCAGTAGCGCGAACGCCGCAGCCTTTTCAACTTCGCGTCATTGCCCGCCGCGCCAGCGCCAGCGCCATCAGCACGAAGGCCGAGGTCACCTCGGGGCCGCCGACCAGGATCCGCGTCGGCGTCTTCATCTTGTTCCACTCATAGGCCTCGTATGGGGAACGCCGGCCGCCTTCGCCGAAGCTCGCGACGATGCAGTGCAGCGCCGGCGTGAAGGTCGCGACCTCGGCGCCGAGATGCGCCAGCGCCATCAGCGCCAGCGCGGCGTCGAACGCGTTCATCTCATAGGCGATCAATTCCTGCTGGACGTAGAGCAGCACCTGCGCGCGGATCATTGCGAACACCCCACTTGGATCGATCACGCGCTGCGCCGCCGAGGGAAGCGCGATGAACGCGGCGTAGCAGCGGCCGAAATAGGCGCAGTAAAGCTCCGGCAGATAATAGATATGCGAGCGCGGCTTCCTGAACGCGCCGCTTTCCACCAATCGCCGCTGGAAGTCGATGATGCGCTGCACCGTCTCCAACCGCTGCGGCGTCTCCAGGATCCGCCAGCGCTTGAGGTTGCGGAAGCTGACCTCGAGGATGTCGAGATTGAGCGTCGGATCGAGGTCGTTGCCGTAGGGACGATCACCGGCGAGATTGTCGATCCAGGTGACGACGCCGCCCTCGTAATCGATATTGTCGTTCAGCGGCACGGTGACGCGCGGCTCGTTCGCCCCGCTCCGCACCTGGTAGCCGCGGTAGAAATCCAAAAGCGGTTGCTTGAGGATCGGATGCTCGCTGCCGGCCTGCGTCGCCGCGGAGAACGAGCAGGCGGTGGTGTCGCAATCAGGCACATAGATGCCGAAGCCGAGATCCTGCTTGATCTGGGCGAAGAAGCGCGAGAAGCGCGGATGCGGCAATGGCGCCAGCGCGGTGATTACGTTCACGGTCGAGCCGTCATGCGAGGGCACCTCCTCGGCGCTGATCCGCAAGCAGAAGTCGACCATGTCGGCGATCGCCCCGCGCGCGGCGCTGGTCTCCGCGCTGGAGGCGAGCCCGGTCTCGACAAAGCTGAGCAGCGCCTCGGTGAAGAATGCATCGTAATAGGCCGAGCGATGGCGGATCTGCATCGGCTGCCACATCGGCTCGGCGATCCCGCGCCAGGGCGGGTTGATCAGCGCGCGCGCCGGCGAATGCGCGATGTAGATGCGCGCGAGGTTGAACAGCAAAGTCGAGTTCTTATAGCCGCGCGAGTTCAGCCCGGTCAGCGCCATCAGAAGTTCGCGCCCGCCCATGTCGGCATCGCCGATCAGGTTGAACGCCGCATAGGTCGGGATGAAGCCGTTCTTCGCGTAAGCGCGCAACAGATGCGCGCCGCAGGCCCGGATCACGCGCTCGATCTCGGCCGCCGCGGGCGCGCGCGCAGGCGCCGCCGCCGTGGGCAGCGGATGCCGCACGTCGATACCTTCCATCAGCGCAGCCACAG
Source organism: Bradyrhizobium sp. LeoB3 (assembly GCF_055456055.1). Taxonomy (NCBI): domain Bacteria; kingdom Pseudomonadati; phylum Pseudomonadota; class Alphaproteobacteria; order Hyphomicrobiales; family Nitrobacteraceae; genus Bradyrhizobium; species Bradyrhizobium sp. LeoB3. The sequence goes on along the minus strand of NZ_JBVBEF010000029.1, from coordinate 17,579 downwards.
GCGCGCCGATCGCCGCCCAGTCCGGCGCCTCGGCATCGCGCGCCTCGAGCAGCGCCGCCTGCAGCGCGCCGAGCCGCGCGCCATCGCGCAAGGCCGGCAGGCCGGTGCGTCGGAGCAGGCCGCGCAGCGCCGGATTGCCGATCGCGGTCCGGTAGAATTTTCCCAAATGCGCATCGCCGCCGCGATATTTCAGCAGCAGCGGATCGCAGACGTCGTAAAGCGACGGCCCGTCCTTACGGACCGTGAGCGATCGGCAGACCGCCCCGGCAATGTCATGAAAACCCATGCCACCCCTTTCTGGCACGCACGATCCGGAACAGCCGGGAACCCGGCTGCGGCCGAAAAATCCTGCGCAATCCAAGGAGGCCCCACCCAGAAGCCCCCTGCAAACCTTTGAATCGCAGCACAAAATCGCGGGAAACACAAATGTGACCGATATCACATACGCCGCCGCGTTTTGGCACAAGTTTGACCCCGGCGCATTACGGATAAGGCCGAAAGGCCGAATCAGGTTGCCCCGGAAGGCTTCGCAGGTTAAGGGTTTCTGTGTTGCGGTGCCGCAAATTGCGCACAATCTGACGGCACTCGATCAGGCAACCCCTAAAACCACAGACGGCTTTGACGCGACTACACAGTCGCGCCTTCGTCAACGATTGGGATCCGAAACGCATGAAGCTCAGGCAGCTCTCCCTTTCCCGCCGCACGCTCACCGTCGTCGCCGCCTATGTTGCGATGGTGTCGCTGGCGATTGGTGCGCATGCCGCGCTGAATAAGCGGCCGCTGGAAGCGCCCAAGATGGTCGCGACCGAGCAGGGCGTCGTGCCCGTGCAGGCGTCCCGCGTCGCGCTGATCATCGGCAACGGCCATTATCCCGACGCCAACCACCCGCTGCAGCAGCCGATCAACGACGCCCGTGAGTTGGGCGCGGCGCTGCGCCAAAACGGCTTCGATGTCGACGTCGTCGAGGACGCGACCAAGGACGATATGAGCCGCGCCGTCGAGCGCCTGAAGGCGAAGGTCGGGCCGGATACCGTGGTGATGCTGTTCTTCGGCGGCTTCGGCGTGCAGGCCGGCCGCGAGAGCTTCATGCTCCCGGTCGATGCCGCGATCTGGAAGGAAGGCGATGTCCGCCGCGACGGCCTCAGCGTCGAGCAGGTGCTGGGCGCGATGGACGAGAAGGGCGCCAAGGCCAAGCTCGTGGTGCTGGATGCCTCCCGCCGCAATCCCTATGAGCGCCGCTTCCGCTCCTACAGCCACGGCCTCGCCCCGATCAGCCCGCCCGAGAACACGCTGGTGATATCATCGGCGACGCCCGGCAAGGTCACCGAGGAATCCAAGGCCACCAACAGCGTGCTGGTCTCCGAACTCCTCAATAACCTGAAAACTCAGCCCGGCATCGAGTCCGCCTTCAACAAGACCCGCGTCTCGATCTCCCGCGCCAGCGAAGGCGAGCAGGTCCCGTCGGTGTCGTCGTCGCTGCTGGAAGACATCCGCCTCGGCGGCTAGCCGCCACATCCTCCACCTCCCCTTGAAAAGGGGAGGTCGGTTTGCGCGATCACGCGCAAACCGGGTGGGGATCCTGTCTCCACGAACACCAGCTTCACGAATTGAAGAACGCCTCTCCCGTGGGGAGAGGCCGGATTGCATCGCCAGATGCAATCCGGGTGAGGGGTCCCGCTCTCTCAGGGGACCACGACCCTCACCACCCGCTTCTCACTTCCCCTCCGCGCTCGCCATCACCGGCCGCACCGGGTCGCCCTCGCGCAGCAAGGCCCCCGCGCGCGCCACCACGATGTCGCCTTCCTGCACGCCCTCGCGGATCTCGACCTGTCCGGCCTGCATCAGCCCGGTCTCCACCCGCCGCGTCTCGACGCGGTCGCGCTTGATCACCTGCACCACGGTGCCGGCGGAGCCATAGAGGATCGCGGTCAGCGGCACCGCGACGCCGCAGCTCTGCCCGGTCTTGATCTGCGCGCGGCCGGATGAATTCACCAGCAGCCGCCGCGGCGCGTTGATGCCGACGACGACCTGGCCGAGCTGGCTGTTCGGCTCCACCGTCGGCGCCACCCGCCGCACCTTGCCGTCCATCTCGCCGGCGCCGATCACCTTGATCGATGCCGTCTGGTTCGCCTGCAGCTTGCCGAGATCCCGCGTCGGCACCATGCCGATCAGGTCGAATTCGTTGCGCGCAATGATCGAGAACAGCGCCTCGCCCTTGCCGCCGGCGATCGTGCCGACGATCGCGCTCGAGGCCGAGATCGTCCCCGCCACCGGCGCGGTGATGTTGAGCTGCCCGCCCTCCGGCAGGTTCAGCCGCGCCAACTGCTGCCCCGCGGTAACGTTATCCCCCGGATCCGCCATCACCTCCGCCACCTTCAGCCCGAACCGCTCGGGGCGCACCTGCGTCTCCTCCCGCGGCATGATGATCCCGGAGACTTCGACGATATTGCCGAAGCAGGTCTTTGAGGCTTTCAGGACGGTGACGGTCGCGCCTTTGGGGGACTCGGGCTCCTCGGCGGCGAGGATGGGGGAGATGGTGGCCGCGCTGAGAGTGGCGGCGAGGGCGAGGGACGCAAAAGGGCGGGCAAGAAGGCTGCGCATTAAATTCCGTTCCCGGGTTCGGCTCCATCGATACCAGATGGCCCTTGAACGCGCCAAGCATCGCGCGATATATACCATGAGTATCTATCAAAAATCGAGGAGGCGGATCATGAGTGCAACCGCCAAATTGTTCATGCATGGCCGCAGCCAGGCCGTGCGCCTGCCCAAGGAGTTTCGTTTCGAGGGCAGCGAGGTGCGCGTCAGCAAGGTCGGCGACAAGGTGATCCTTGAGCCGATCAGGAAGCAGCCCGTTGATCTCGACAAATTCTGGTCCGAGCTCGACGCGCTCGGGGCAAAGGACTTCCTGCCGGACGGCATTCCGGACGAGCCGCCGGCCGAACCGGACCCGCGCGTGTTCTTCGACGAATGATCTGCCTCGACACCAACATCGTCATCCGGATCGTCAACGGGCGCAGTTCGTCGCTTCGCCATCGGCTCGGCGAGCAGATACGGGCAGGCACGTCGGTTGCGCTACCGGTCATCGCCTTGTTTGAAATGCGCTACGGCTTCGCCAAGAGCGGCCGGCGCGAGCACAACGAACGCCTGCTCGAACGTTTTCTTGGTCTGGGCATCGAGGTCCTCCCGTTCGAACCCGACGACGCGATGCACGCCGGCGAAATCCGCGCCCACCTGGAAAGCGCGGGCACGCCGATCGGCCATTACGACTATCTGATCGCAGCCCAGGCACGCCGGCACGGCGCCGCACTGGTAACTCTCAACACGCGCGAGTTCGCGCGGGTGCCGGGGCTGATTGTGGTCGACTGGGCGGCGTGATGTCGGTAGCAGATATGAAGGCTATCGGCGAGCGACCCAATTCCAAAGTCCAATCTTGGTGCAGAATGGCAATTGATGGCTTCACGATCCGCATATTTGTGCCCGAAGGTGATCCTGAGGGCGTTCGCATAATCGACAGGATGGCATCCACCGGCCTAGCCATTACCTTTCCAAGAATCCGGTGGTCGAGCATTCGAGCCCGACCAGAGTTTGAGCGCGCCGGTGTCTATGTGCTTGTAGGGTACACAGCTGAAGATGCCGATCTGCCCACCTTGTACATAGGTCAGGGCGACGGCGTGGGTGATCGCATCGATGATCACCACGCTGCCAAAGACTTCTGGGATTGGGGTTTTGCATTTGTCACCAAGTCCGTCGATAGCGGCTTCAACCGAGCGCACATCACCTGGCTAGAGCATATGCTGGTCGATCGTGCGAAGCGAGCAGGTCGCAGTCATCTAAACAACGGCAACATGCCGACTGAGCCAACGCTTTCCGAGGCTGATAGGGCAGATACGAGCCTGTTCCTGAAGGAAATCCTGCAGGTCCTTCCTTTAGTCGGCCTGAGAGCGTTTGAGTTTCCAACGCCGGTAGCAACACCCAACGCAACAGATCCTGGACCAACAACGACACCAAAAATCTCGGACGAGCCGGACACGGTGATTGTCCCGCTCAGAAAGACGGATTCGATCAGGTCTTTCTCGGTCAAAATGCCTGGTACGCGATCAGGATCGGCGGCGGCATGATCTCTAAGATCAAGTACATCGCGGCCTATCAGAGCCAGCCGATTAGTGCCGTGACCCACGTCGCTCCGGTTGCATCAATCGAGCCTTACGGCGAAGACGGAAAATATAAGCTCCTCTTCTCCGAGCCGGCGCATCCAATCGGCCCGATACCCTTCGCTGACGCTCCCTCGGGTTCAATGCAAGGGCCGCGCTACACCACCTATTCGCGCCTTCTGACGGCAAAGAAGGTTAGCGACCTCTTCATCAGGCAGGCGCCTTAGAAGGTCATCACTAACGATCTTGCGCGTCGGATCGGTCGGGTGTTCGAAGAGAGTTGCCGGCAATCACAGATTGTACCTCATTCGACGACTGCTATACGTCGCCAAAAGCGCGCGGCTTTGGGTGGCTGTCTCTCGAGAGTCCGTGTTCCGTGCCCGAAGCGTTCGGTCAGGTCAAAGACCGGTTTTCGACACAAAACCGCACCGTCGCGCGATAGCCGGTTGGCGATACGCTAGTGACTTCAACACCTTTCGGTTTTGGGTCCAAGTAGCGGCGCGCAAATAGTTCCAAGACTGGCGTGTCGGCGTCGCACTGTGAACCCGTTCATAAGCCTATCTCCCGCGTCGCACTGGACTTTGTCGACGATCTAATGACGCAGTTTCTGACGCGGAGATATCGCGGTCATCTCTTCGGGAAGGATCGGCGGATGTGCGGCGATGGACGCTAATGTCGGTCGGCCTTCATGGTTCGTTGCTGGCCGCCCTCGTCCTCAGACCGCCATTGCCTGCAGCGGGTGTGAACGCGCGTTGTCGCGTCGACGCGTATAAAAGCTTTTGCGGCCTCTGCGAAAATTCGAAAGTGGTTTCAAACTGAGTTGCTCCGTCCCCTCTTCGCACGAAAGATAAGCCGCTCGCTCTCCCCAATAAGTCCGCCATACTGCACGGCGAGAGGGGTAGATCGCGATCGTCACGAACGTGGACGTGGCTGGCGTTAATACTCCAATGCACTAGCCCTAACTTCTCTCTTACCATCTTCAGTACAGTGTCCGCCGAGACAGCAGCCTTCGCGCCAATGCCCTTCACCAACCTCCCTGCGGCTTCGGCCTTCGCTCTACCGCGATCAGGCCACCGTTCAGGCGGAATACTTCCAGGATCAGCTGCGTCAGCGCGTCGGTTTCGCGGTCGGGCGAGGGAGCTTGCTGCGTGTCAACGTGCATCCATATTGAGAGGCCGCGGGCTTTGCTGTGGAGAGAACAATGGTGGCCGGACTGTTCGCCCTCGTCGCCGCGGCGGCGTTTGCCGGGGCGGCGTTCTATATCAACGTCGCCGAGCAGCCGGCGCGGCTCTTGCTCGATGATGCGAATCTGCTGCGGCAGTGGAAGCCGAGTTATGCGCGCGGTTTTGCGATGCAGGCGAGCCTTGCCGTCATCTCGGCGCTATCAGGGTTTCTCGCGAGCTGGCAGTTGCAGGATTGGCGGTGGTCGGTCGCGGCGGTGCTGATGCTGGCGAACTGGCCCTATACGCTGCTGGTGATGCTGCCGACCAACAAGCGGATCGAAGCATGGCCGCCCGAACAGGCGAATAGCGAGTCGCGTGCGCTTGTCGTCTCCTGGGGCTGGATGCATGCGGTGCGCACGGCACTGGGTCTGGCTGCAACCGCGATCTATCTGGCGCTGGCGGTCAGAGCATGATCGGGAAAAGTGGAAACCGGTTTTCCCTCGCGACAACCGCGTAGCGTTTGCGCGGAGATCATGCTCCAAATAAAACGCTACTTTCCGGCCGCTGCCTCGCGCGCCAGTCGCTCGGCTTTCAGCCGTTCGCGGTTTTTATGAAAGGCCTCTTGCGCGAGCTGATGCTCTCGCATGGCCTGCTCCGCATCGTGCCGTCGCTGGGCCTCCCTGGCCTTGCGCTGCTCCGGCGTTGGCTTTTCACGGGGTGTGTATGAATCAGACATGCAGCTTCAACGCGCGAGGCGACCAAAGGTTCCCTTCGCGTTGCGCGGCGAGACGAATTATCCCAATTAAATCAATATGATTTGGCCCGTCCAGGCTATCAGCGGAAAATAAACCGCTTCGGTTTCACCCCAAATCACCCATATAAATCCGCCGTCCCGCCCGGCAAGAGGGGCGGATCGCGATCGTCACGAACGCGCGGCGGGATGCGGTGGACGCGAGGGCTGGCGAACGACGAACGCCCGGCTCTTCGCGGACGGCGAAGTCGTGTGGTCCTGGCGCCCCGACGCTGGCGCTAAATCCTTGCGGGTTGGAGACATCTCCAAGGATGACGGTGGCAAGAAAGCCCGGTCACCGGGGAGAGCGCGAAGGAAACCGTTAAAACCATTGCGCAGGGAAGGCCGGCGTTGCTCCGGTTCACCTGTGGTCCTACCCCCGTGCTTTTTGTTGCACGGGGCCCACGGGTGCAATCGGCACCCGGTCTTCCCTGCGCCCTCTCTTTCTCGAGACGGGTGAAACGGACGCAAAGCTCGGGCAGGTCGTGCCGCGAGAATGCGGACGCGTGTTTCCTCAAACTCTGTTCGTCATGCCCCGCGCGCGGATGCCTCTGGAATACTGGGTCTTCCGGTCAAGCCGGACGATGACAGTGGCATGGCTGTTTGACAGCGGAGTGGCTGTTTGAAAATCGAATTTCAGCGCGCCTCAGCGCTTGAAGAGCTGGCGCAGCACTTCGTTCATCGCCTGGCTGTCCTGCGTCTCGCCGCTATCGCTCGGCGGCGCGGGCGCGGCGGATTGGGGCTGCGGTTCGGGCTGCTGCGGCTGCGCCGGCGGGATGCTGCGGCTCGGGCGCGGCGGCTGGGTCCCGCTGTTCAGGCCCTGCTGGATCAAATTGCCGATGGTCTCGCCGAGCAGTCCGCCACCTTGGCCGGATTGGCCGTTCGCGTTGCCGCCTTGGGCGCCGGCTCCGCTGCCCTGGCTGCCGCCGAGCGCGCCGTTCGGCCCGAACAGGCCCTTGCCCATCTCGCGCAGCTTGGCATAGGCGGCTTCGGGATTGTCGAGCATGCCCTGCATCTCCGGATAGATGCGCGGGCTATCCCACGGCCCCTCGATCATCACGGGGATGCCGAGGCCGACCGGATCAGAGCTGCGGCCCTGGCCCTCGGTGGTCAGCACCAGCTTCGGCTCGACGCGGAAGCCGATCATCTTGGTGCCGAGGTCGATGGTGCCGACGCCCGTCATCTTCACCAGCGGGCCGACCAGATTGAGATCGGTGGTCACCGCCTGGCCCTTGTCGATCTTGAACGAGGCCGAGAGCTGGCTCAGATCGGTCGCGAGCTGATCGCCCTCCTGCCAGCCGGAGAGCGGGCTCGTCGTCAGCGAACGGATCATCTGCGCGACGTTGAGGCCGCGGATCGCGCCGTCCCGGAACACGGCGAAGGCCGTGCCGCTCATATTTCCCATGATGGCGCGCTGGCTGTTGCCGGAGGAGCGCACCGCGATCTTCGCCTGCATCCTGCCGTCGATCTTGTCGAAATCGGCGAGGCTGCGCAGCAGCGGCAGCGCCCGCACATTGTTGAGGTCGGCGCCGAGCGCGTAAGTCGGATTGCTGGTGGTAACGTCGATGGCGAGATCGCCATTGGCGTTGCCCTCATAGGCGCCGAGATTGGCGAGGCGCGCCTTCAACACGCCGCTCATCAGCGTCGCCTCGATCGCCGCTGGGGCGAAGCGACCGTCGCCGATGTTGAGCTCGGCGGCGGAAATCTTCGCCTGCGCGTCGACATAGTTCAGCCCGATGAGGTCGAACGTGGCACTGCTCCAAGGTTGCGCCGCCGTCCCCGCCTGGCCGCGCTCCATCGCCAGCGAGAGCTTCTGGAAGTCGAGATCGAGCTTCACCAGCGGCTTGTTGCTGGCGACATCGACCGAGGCCCAGCCGTTGAACGCGCCGTCGCCGAGCGTGCCGCTGACGCCGTTGAACATCACCACCGCGCCGCTCAGCCGCACCTCGGTGCGCGCCGACAGCGGCGCCTGCAACAGGCCGGGCGCCTCAAAGGCGATTTCGGTCGGGATGTTCTGCCGCTCGATCGGCGCCGCCGGCGCGGTCGCCTTGATCTCGAATTTCAGCGGCTGGCCGCCGCCGCGCCCATTGCCGCTGATGACGATCTTGCGGTCGCTGCCGACGGCCATATCCGCGTTGACAGCCTCGATGCGGCCTTCGACGCGGTCGCGCACATTGGAGAACACGATCGTGCCGCCGGTGACGCTGACATGCTCGATGCCGAATTCGGCCTCGCCAGTGCCGGCGGCGCCGTTCCTTGCGGGCGGATTTGGCTCGCGCACGCGCTGCAGCGGCATGGTCAGGACCGGCCGCACGATCAGGAGGTCGGTGACGTGCGGCTGGCCCGACCACAGGCTCGCCAGCGTGACGTCAGCCCGGATGCTGCTCGCGGTCAGGCGGTTGTTGATCTCGCGGTCTTTCGGATCCTGCAGCGCGATGTCGTTCAGCGTGATGTTGAGCGACGGCCACAGGCTGATCTTGGCGCTGCCATTGATGGCGAGCCGATAGCCGGTCTGGCGCTCGACCCGATCCTGGATCGCCGACGTCAGGAAACCGGAGGGGATGCCGATCACGGCAAGCAGCGCGATGACCACGATCACGGTTCCGATCGCGGCGCCTGCGATTTTCAGTGCTCTCATCTCGACATTCCAGACCGCGCCAGCGTCACGCGCAAGTTTATCCCGGAAACAGGTTTCCCGCTCAAAGCGGCCGAAAATAATCCGCCGCAGCTGCGAACTTATGTGACTTATGCCACACTTCCAGGGGGGTGGATTTTGTTAATCCGGGCCGCAACGCAAGCCGCACGGGAGATTGTTGTGGAAGGCAGTACAATGAGCAAACAGGCCGAATTTGCGGTCATTTTGAAGATGAACCCGATGTTCGCCGATTTGGGCGCGGACGAATTGCAGCGGCTTGCGGGCCTTTGTCACACCCGGCACCTCCAGGCGGGCGAGGTGCTGTTCCAGAAGGGCGATGCCGGTGACGCCCTGTTCGCGGTGCGACGCGGCCAGATTCGCCTCGAGACCGGCGCCTCCGACGGCAGCCGGCTGACGCTCAACTTCATGAGGCCCGGTGAGCTGTTCGGCGAGGTTGCCGTCCTCGACGGCCAGGACCGCACCCTGGACGCGACCGCCGGCGAAGCAACCGAATTGTTCGTGCTGAGCCGCCAGGATTTTCACCGTTTCCTCGAGCGCGAGCCGAAGGTTGCCGTGAAGCTGATCGAGCTGCTCTGCCACCGCATCCGCTGGATGAGCGAGCGGATGCAGGAGTCGGCGTTGCAGCCCTTGCCGGTCCGCCTCGCCAAGCGGCTCTGTGCGCTGGCCTCCGATTCCGGTTCCGAAGTCCACATTTCGCAGGAACAGCTCGGCACCTGCGTCGGCGCGGCGCGCGAAAGCGTCAATCGACAACTCCAGCTCTGGCGCAAGGACGGTATCCTGGACGTGCAGCGCGGGCGGATCCTGCTGCACGACATGCCCAAACTGACCGCAGTGGCGAGGAACGAGTAGCGCTACTCGGCCGCGGGCGACACCATCGTGGGCGGCTGCTTGGCCGGTGGCTCGCCGTGGTGGTCGGAGGGCGGTTCCTCGTCGGCGTGCGAGACGATCAGCCGCTTGCCGAAGCGCCAGATCACGTTGCCGACGTCGTCCATCACCATGAACATCGCCGGCACGAACACCAGCGACAGCACCGTCGAGAACAGCAGGCCGCCGATCACGGCGAGCGCCATCGGCGAGCGGAACTCGCCGCCGGCGCCGACCGCCAGCGCGCTCGGCATCATGCCGGCCACCATCGCAACGGTCGTCATCACAATCGGGCGCGCGCGCTTCATGCCGGCATCGATCATCGCTTCCTCGCGGCGTTTGCCGGCGCGGATCGCCTCGATGGCGAATTCCACCAGCATGATCGCGTTCTTGGTCACGATGCCCATCAGCATCAGGATGCCGATCCACACCGGCGTGGTGAGCTGCTTGCCGGTGAGCAGCAGAGCGGCGATCGCGCCGCCGATCGAAAGCGGCAGCGAGAACAGGATGGTGATCGGCTGCAGGAAGGTGCCGAACAGCAACACCAGCACCGCATAGACCATCATCAGGCCGGCGGTGATTGCGGTGGCGAAGCCATCTGACAGCTCGTTGAGGCTTTCGGCGTCACCCGACGGGCTCACCTTGACGCCCTTCGGCAGGCTCTTCATCACCGGCAGTTCATAGATCTGCTTGGTGGCATCGCCGAGCGCGGCGTTGCCGACGAGGTCGGCCGCGACGGTGGCCTGCCGCTCGCGGTCGTAGCGGTTGATGCTGGTCGGGCCCTGGTCGAGCTGGATGTCGGCGACAACGGACAGCGGCACGCCACCGCGTTCGCCGCGCTGGCCGAGCGGCACCCGCAATTGCTGCAGCATCTGCAGGTCGCTGCGCGCGCTATCCTCGAGCTGGACGCGGATCGGCACCTGGCGGTCGCCAGCGTCGAATTTTGCCAGCGCCGGGCCGACATCGCCGATGGTCGCCACGCGGATCGTCTGCGACAGGCTTTCAGTGGAGACGCCGAGCCGTGCCGCCAGTTCGGAGCGCGGGCGGATGCGCAGTTCGGGACGATCGAGCGCGGTTTCCGAGATCACATTGGCGATGATCGGAATCCGCTTCATCTGCGTCGCCAGCTCGCTTGCGACGTTGTTGACGATATTGCTGTCGACGCCGGTCACGACCAGCGAGATCGCCCGCAGGCCGTTCTCGTCGAGGAACCAGTAGCGGATGTCGGGGACGTTCTCGAGCTCATTGCCGATCGAGAGCTCGAGCTCGCGCTGGGTGATCTTGCGCTCGTTTTTTGGCGTGTAGTTGATGATGAGCGCGGCGCGCCGCACCTCCTGCGTGCCCGGCGGAACCCGGCCGCCGTCGACGAATATGCTTCTCACCTCCGGCCGCTTGCGCAGGCGCGCGACGATTTCTTCCGTCACCTTCTCGGTCTGCGCAAGCTGCGACCCCGGCGGCAGCTCCATCGCCAGCAGCGAGCGCGCGGTGTCCTGCGCCGGCAGGAATCCCTGCGGCAGCAGCTTGATGCTCCAGATCGATGCCGCGAAGACGGCAAAGCCGATCACCACTGTGATGTAATGATGCTTCACCGACCAAGTGACCAGGCTGTGATAGGTCCGCAGTATGCGGCCCGGCGGCGGCTCCTCGTGGGCCTGATGTTTGAGGAAATAGGCAGCCAGCATCGGCGTGACAAAGCGCGCTGCAAGCAGCGAGAAGAACACCTGAACCGACACCGTGATGCCGAACTGCTTGAAGAACTGGCCGGCGATACCAGACATGAAGCTTGCCGGCGCGAAGATCGCGATGATGGTGAGCGAGATCGCGATCACCGCAAGCCCGATCTCGTCCGCGGCTTCCAGCGCAGCGCGATAGGGCGATTTGCCCATGCGCATGTGGCGCACGATGTTCTCGATCTCGACGATGGCGTCGTCGACCAGGATGCCGGTCGAGAGCGTGATGGCGAGGAAGCTGACGAGGTTGAGCGAGAAGCCCAGAATGTCCATCGCCCAGAATGCCGGGAAGATCGATAGCGGCAGCGAGACCGCGGCGATGATGGTGGCGCGAAGGTCGCGCAGGAACAACAGCACGATGATGACGGCGAGGATCGCGCCCTCGAACAGGGTCGAGATCGCCGCCTCATAGTTGCCCTTGGTGAATTCGACCGAAGTGTCGATCAGCTTGAGATCGACATCGGGGTAGGCGGCCTTCAGCGCATCGATCCGCTTCTGCACCGCGGCGGCGACCACCACATCGCTCGCGCCCTTGGAGCGTTTGATGCCGAGCGCGACCACCGGCTCGCCGTTGAAGCGGGCGAAGGTGCGGCGATCGGCGATGGTGTCGGTCACCGTGCCGAGATCGTCGAGCCGCACCTCGCCGCCGCCGAACAGCGGGATCATGGTGCCGGCAAGCTCGTTCAGCGTCTTGGCGCCGGCGAGCGTGCGGATCGCCTGATCGTTCTTGCCGATCTCGGCGCGGCCGCCGGCGAGGTCGACATTGGTGCCGCGCAGGATCTGGCTGACATTGACGGCTGTCAGCCCCGCCGCCTGCAGCCGGTCGGGATCGAGCGAGACCAGGATCTCGCGCTCGACGCCGCCGATGCGCTCGACCTGGGCGACGCCGCGCACGCCCTGCAGCGCGCGCTTGACCACGTCGTCGACGAAATAGGAAAGCTGCTCCGGCGTCTTGCCCGGTGAAATCGCTGCATAGGTGACGATCGGCAGGCCGATGACGTCGACGCGCTGGATCAGCGGTTCGGTGACGTTTTGCGGCAGGTTGGCGCGCACGCGGGTGACGGCGTCCTTGACGTCGTTCAGCGCGCGATCGGTGTTGGTCTCCAGCGCGAACTGGATCGTGGTCACCGACAGGCCGTCGGTGATCGAAGAGGAGATGTGGCGCACGCCCTCGACGCCCGAGACGCCGTCTTCGATCGTCTTGGTGACCTGCGCTTCCAGTTCCGACGGTGCTGCGCCGAACTGCGACACCGCAACCGAGATCACGGGGATATCGGCGCTCGGCAGCCGCGTGACCGCAAGCTTGGTGAAGGAGACCCAGCCCAGCACCAAAAGGATGATCGAGAAGACGATCGACGGCAGCGGGTTCCGAATCGACCAAGCCGAGATATTCAAAGCCATTAGCGTGTCCGCGTGCGCTCGAGTTCGTCGGCGAACATGATCTTGATCTGGTCGCCATCATGCAGCGAGGTGCCAGCGTCGGCGACGACGATTTCGCCGACGTCGAGGCCCTCAAGGATTTCCGTTGAGGTGTCCGAGGTCAGCCCGACCCGCACTTTCCGTGTCTCGATCGTGTTGCCCTTGACGACCTGCAACGTAAGGCGGTCGATCGCGGTGCGCGGAACGGCGACGCCGCAAGAGCGCTTGGCGTCGATATTGGCGCGGGCGAACATGCCGACCTTCAGCGAAGGATTGTTGGTAAGGGATATCCTGACACGGCCGAGCTGGGTGTTGCGGTCGATCTGCGGCGAGATCTGCCGTACCTTGCCGACCATGTCGGGCGCATCGTCGCGGCTGATCCGCACGGTTGCGCCCGGATTGAGCTTCAAGAGGTGAATGCTCGGCACCTCGGCTTCCAGCTCGATTTCGTTGTTGATCGCGATGCGGAACATCGGTCCGGCCTGCGGCGAGGCGGGGGCGCCCACGGCGGTCCGCACCTCGGTGACCAGGCCCGCGGCCGGCGCGCGCAAGGAAAGCGATGCTGCGCGTCCGCCGCCCTGGGCTGCTTGCTGTTGTTGCTGCGGCGGCGGGGTCAGCCGCGCCAGTTCCTGGTTCTCGGTCACGGTGTCGCCCTCGCGGACCAGGACATCGCTGACCTTGGAGCCCTCGTGATCGACGCCAACCTGCGCTTCGCGACGCGGCACGATATGGCCGGTGACGCGCACCATGTCGGAGAAGCAGGCATTGGTGGCTTTGGTGACGACGACGAGGGCCTGGCCCGGCGTGTCCTTCTCTTCCGGACGCGGCCGGTGCTCGAACCAGTAGTAGCCGGCGCCGAGTGCGACGACGAAGACTGTTCCGAGCACAGGCTTTAGGTATTCGGAGAATTTCATCGCCGGATCGATCCAGACCTGAAGTTTAGCTGAAGCGGAACGCTTCGAATTGTTTTCAGTCTTATTGCTAAAACAAATGCGTCTCGCAGGGGATGCGAGACGCATATTACCCTCAAAATAGCACGTGGCGCTACGCCGTTTACCCGGACGGGATTACTTGGACGCGGTTGCCTTGTTTTCCATGTTCACGACCTGCACACGGCGGTTCGCTTCCGCCAGCGGCTGGCTCGGATCCTTCAGCTTGCTCTTGCCGTAGCCGACGGTGACGAGATCGGAACCGTTGACGCCATATTTGTCGACGAGATAGCGCTTGATCGCCTCGGCGCGGCGCTCGGAGAGGTCCTGGTTGAAGGCCTCGCTGCCGGCGGCGTCGGTGTGGCCGGCTACGACGAAGGTCGAGCCCTTCAGGTCGGCATTGGTCAGAGCGCGGCCCAAGGCCTGCACGGAGGGCAGCGACTTGGCGTTGATCTGCGCCGAATTGTAATCGAAGTTGATCTCCAGATCGATCTTGGGCTTGTCCTTGACGATGGTCGCGATCTCCTCGCGCTCGGCCGACGACAGCGAGCGGGTGGAGCGGCCGCGGATCGTCTGCACGAACTTGTCCTCCGCGGCGTTTGCGGCTGGCTCGACCTTCGGCGCGATCGACAGGCCGCGGGTCAACGGCTTCTTCTCTGGCGTCAGCGCCCTCAGGATTTGCTCTTCGGTGACGTTGTCGCCGGCCCGGGCGGCCACCACGCCAAGGGCAAGCGCTGCGCCGATCGTCGCAACCGAAAGCATCGCAGCAAGATTCTTCTTCGCGGTGATCTCGAACATTGTCAGCCCCCGTTGCGCCGTGCGCGCGATTTCAAATCGATTAGCCAAATCACTGCCGGTGCTCGATCCCGGCCCATCTTAAATTCTTAGTCTCGCACATCCCCGTCCGAGGTTCGAGGCCGGACGGAACTAGCTATCCAAATTATCGTCACTGCACGCCATAATCGGCGAATTCCTTGACGATATTCGGGTCCATCGCCTTGGCGTTGGTGATGTCCAGATCCCCTTCCGCGACCGAGCCGTTGCGCTTCTTGGCAAGCCCGCGTCCGTAGAGAGATGACGTCAACCTGGGATTGAGCTTCAGCGCCGCATCGAAATCGGCAATGGCGTTCTTGGTCTGCCCGCTCTTCAGATTCAAAAGGCCGCGGCTGTCGAGCGCGTCGACGAAATTCGGCCGCAGCCGCAGCGCCTCGTTGCAATCCTTCAGCGCAGCCTGCAGGTCGCCGATCACGGTGCGGGCCCAGCAGCGGTTGTTGTAGGCTTCGACATCCTTGGGGTTTAATCGAAGCGAGTTGTCGAAGTCCTTGATCGCGAGCTCGTAGGCGCCCTTGCTGGCATAGACCTGACCGCGGCGGTAAAGAGCTGCTGCATCATCCGGATTGTCGTTGAGCCGTGCCGTCAGGGTCTTGATGGTCGGATCATCGGCCAGCGTGTCGGCCTGCTTCGGGGCGGGTGGTGTCGACGGTGTAGCGACGTCCGCCGGCCGCGGCATCGGCGGCGGTGGTAATGGCAACTGCTCGGATGGAGGCGGCGCCGTGGTGGTCTGCACCGGAGGCGCGGGCGGCGGCGACGGCGGGGCAGGTGGAGCCGGCGGGGCGACCGCCGACTGAGCCGGCGGTGGCGGCGGAGGTTCGGGCGGCGGCGGGCTCTGCGGCCGCGCCGCTGAACCTGGAACGAAAGAGAAATCTTCCGCGAGCGAAGACGAGATCCACGGCACCTGCTCGCTGCGCGAGGCGCGGGTGACACCGACACGGGTGCGATTCAGCGTCTCCTCCGCCATCAGGTCGGGGGTGCGGATCTCCTTGAGCAATTCCCGCACGAACAGGCTGTGGTCGCTGCCATTGTCCGAGATCACGGACGACAGCGCCGCCGAATACATCACCAGCGTTCCGTTCGGCGCGATCACCGGCGCAAGGCCGGCTGAAAAGCTGCGGAATCGGCGCTCGAACGGGTTGCGCCTGGAAGCATCGATCAGCGCGATCTTGACGCCGGCGCCGCGGCTGTTGATCTCGCCGAGCGCCGTCTCGAGGCTGAAACCGTCGCGGCGGACGTCGGCCTCGCTCCAGATCTGGGCATCGATCGGGATCATATAGCTCTGGCGGCTGGACTGGATACCATAGCCCGAGAAGAACAAGAGGACGACCGAGCCCGGCTTGATCTTGCCGTAGAGTCGCTCGAAGGCGTGCCGCATTTGTTCGCCGGTTAGATTTTCCCCGATGTCGACGCTGAAGCCGTCGCGCTTGAGCTCGTCGGCGACGTCGCGCGCGTCATTGATCGGCTCCTTCAGCGGCGCATCCGCGTCCGGATATTTGGCGTTGCCGATCACCAGGGCAAAGCGGTCGCCCGCAGCGAAAGAGGGTGCGGTCGAGGCGACGGCAAAAATCAATGTGAGGAGTAAAGCAAAGCAGATGTGCATAATCGCCGCAGTCTAGCCAAAAAGACGCCGATCCCGGTCTGCGCCGCGGCGACCTTACTTCACGCAACCGGCATTATCAAACCGCGCCCATGGGCCGTCAACCACTTGCGCCGTCGTCGTTAATTGCGACAATTAAGCGCGAAGAAGCGGCTTCCGGCAGGGAATGAAGCGCGGTTGTTCCGGTGGCAGCGCTGGTTCCGTCGACAACGCCGCGGACCGCAATGCGACACCCCTCACACCCTGACGCCCTCTCACATTGGCTCGCACGGTCCTGTCATGCAGCCGCAGCAGGCCTGCAGGATTTGACCTTTGCGGATGACAATGGCTTGCTTGTCGCGCAAGCGGCCACTCAACCAAGAAAAGCGACGCCAATGGGAAACGCCTACGAGATCTATGCTCTGCGCTATGCGACGATGTCGCCGCGCACCCCGAACATGAACTTTCTTGCGCCCGATCCGCATGAGACCGCGGCGCAGGCCCTCGATTACTTCGTCTGGCTGGTTCGGGGAGCGGGCCGCGACATTCTGGTCGATACCGGCTTCAATGCTGAGGAGGCCGAGCTGCGCGCCCGCAAGCTGACTCTCAATCCGGTCGATGCGCTGGATCGCTTTGGCGTTTCGGCGGCATCGATTCGGGACGTGATCGTCACCCACTTGCATTACGACCACGCCGGCAATCTCGATCGCTTCCCGAACGCTCGCTTCCATTTGCAGGAACGCGAGATGAGCTACGCGACCGGACGGTGCATGTGCAACGGCATGCTGCGGCACCCGTTCTCGATCGAGCATGTGACGCTGATGGTTCGCCACGTGTATGGCGAGCGCGTCACGTTCCACTCCGGAGATGGCGAGGTCGCGCCTGGAATCACCGTGCACCGCGTCGGCGGCCATTCAGATGGGCTGCAGGTGGTGCGGGTCGAGACCGCGCGCGGCCCCGTGGTGCTGGCATCCGATGCCGCGCATTACTACGCCAATCTGCACAAGCGCAGTCCGTTTCCGATCGTCTACAATGTCGGCGACATGGCGATCGGCTGGGAAACCGTCGAGCGGCTCGCCGGACATCCCGATCGTTTCATCCCCGGGCATGATCCAATCGTCGCCGAGATCTATCCGCGCGCGAGCGACAAGGTCGATGCGTATGCGCTGCATCTCGCGCCCTCGCGCTCGTTTGCGAAGTAGGTGTTGCTGGCGCCTTGCGCGTCATTACGAAGCACATCAGCCGCCCTCATCCTGAGGAGCCTGCGCAGCAGGCGTCTCGAAGGATGAGGCCACCGGCTGGGCCTCATGGTTCGAGACGCCGCTTTGCGGCTCCTCACCATGAGGGTCTCACAGCGGTAGGTCCTAGAGCATGATGAGATCAGGTCGAATTGGCGCCACGTCGGAGGTGCCTTACCTCTCCCCGTCGGGGAGAGGTCGGATCGCATCGTGAGATGCGATCCGGGTG